>NZ_JAAKRF010000023.1:0-56223 GCF_049173005.1 Aeromonas sp. 602658
CCCGATGCGGTACATAGGGGGTTCTGAGTAGAGAAATGCTAGTTGAAAATGTGTAAACCTATTTCAGGACTAGACAAACCCCCCAGGATGGCAAAAGGGTGGCTGGTGAAAAATTGAGGGGCATTTCTGTCGTCTGCTTGCCCGCAGACTCGCCGCTGCGGTTGCTCTGCTCCGGTGAGCTTGTTAGCCTGTGCGGCTCTGACAGAGGAGTGAACGATGAGCAAGGTACTTGATGAGCTGCTGGCGTTGCTGGCGCTGGAAAAAATCGAGGAGGGCCTGTTTCGGGGCCAGAGCCAGGATCTCGGTCTGCGGGCCGTGTTTGGCGGACAGGTAATGGGGCAGGCCTTGTCAGCCGCCAAGCAGACGGTCGAGACCGGCCGTCAGGTTCACAGTTTTCACTCCTACTTCCTGCGTCCGGGGGATGTGACCCGTCCTATCGTCTATGACGTGGAGAATATCCGTGACGGCCAGACCGTCTCCACCCGCCGGGTCAAGGCGATTCAGGGCGGCAAGCCCATCTTCTATCTCAATGCCTCGTTTCAGGTGCCCGCCGATGGTTTCGAGCATCAGGCGCAGATGCCGACCGGCATCACCCCGCCGGAGGAGCTCAAGAGCGAGCTGGAGCTGGTGCGCCCCTACGAGAACCTGATCCCGGCCTCCCTGCGGGACAAGATCCTCTGCGAGCAGCCCATCGAGATGCGCCCTGTGACCCTGGTCGACCCTATTCGCCCGACGGTGCAGGATCCGGTGCGCCACGTCTGGTTCAAGGCCAACGGCCAGATGCCGGACGATCTGCGGGTGCACAAATACCTGCTGGCCTACGCCTCCGACTTCAACTTCCTGCTCACCTCGCTGCAGCCCCACGGGGTGTCGTACTGGGAGCCGGATATGCAGGTGGCGACCATCGATCACTCCATGTGGTTCCACCGGGATTTCCGCTTCGACGACTGGTTGCTCTACGTGGTAGACAGCCCGAGCGCCAGCAGCGGTCGTGGTCTGGTGCGTGGTCAGTTCTTTACCCGTGACGGCATGCTGGTGGCGAGTACCATGCAGGAAGGAGTGATCCGCCGTCGCGGCAGTTAAGGCGCAAAGCGGATAGCAAAACGGGGTGGCTTTGGCCACCCCGTTTTCGTTGCTGCGATGTGCGCGGGCGCTGCGGGATCAGCCGCCGCGCTGGTACTTGAAGCGTTTCTTGCGCCGGTAGGGATAGACATCCTCGAACACCCCCACCTTGATGTTGCTCTGCAGCATCTTCCAGTAGTTGGCGTCGAACATCTCCTTGTGCAGCTGCAGCATGATCTCCCGCACCTGCGGCTTTTGCAGCAGGAAGGTGGCGAACTCCTCGGGGAAGATGTCGTTGGGGGCTACCGAATACCAGGGTTCGGCGCTCCACTCATCCTCGGGGTAGCGAGGCGGCGGGATCTGGCGGAAGTTGCACTCCGTCATGTAGCAGATCTCGTCGTAGTCGTAGAAGACCACCCGGCCGTGGCGGGTGACGCCAAAGTTCTTGAACAGCATGTCCCCCGGGAAGATGTTGGCCGCCGCCAGCTGCTTGATGGCGTTGCCGTACTCCTCCAGCGCGAGCCGGGTCTGCTGCTCGTCCGCCTTATCCAGATAGAGGTTGAGGGGGATCATCTTGCGCTCGGTATAGAGGTGCTTGATCACCAGCTTGTCGTCGCTGATGGTGAGGGCCGAGGGGGCCACCGTTTTGAGCTCGGCAAGCAGTTCCGGCGAGATGCGATCCAGCGGAAACTCGAAGTTGGTGAACTCCTGGGTATCGGCCATGCGGCCAACCCGATCGTGCTGTTTAACCAGCCGATACTTCGCCTTCACCTGCTCGTGGCTCACATCCTTCGGGGGAGTGAACTCGTCTTTTATCACCTTGAACACCACATCGTAGGAGGGGAGGGTAAACACGCTCATCACCATCCCTTTGATGCCCGGCGCGATGATGAACTGATCCCGACTCTGGGCCAGATGGTGGCGGTAGTGGCGATAGAGCTCGGTCTTGCCATGCTTCTGGCAGCCAATGGCGTTGTAGATCTCGTAATCGGGCTTGTGGGGCATGATCTGGCGCAGGAAGGCGACAAACAGCGCCGGTTCGCGGGCATAGACCATAAAGTAGGCGCGGGCAAAGCCAAAGACGATGGAGGCGAGATCCGGCTCGAAGATGACGGTATCCACATAGATGCTATGGCCTGTGCTGAGCAGGGGCAGGATAAAGGGGAACACCTGATCCCGGGCCCGGATCAGTCCCACCAGATAGGCCCCCTTGTTGCGGTAGAACACCTCTTTGAGCAGCTCGATGGCAAACGGCTCATCATGGAGGATTTGCGGGCCGTTCTCCGCAAGATGGCGGTGGATGTCGACAATATCCCGCTGCTTGTCTTCGTAGGGGAGGGTGAAGCTGTAATCGCCGAGTAGCTGGCTCAAGGTCTGCGGCAAGTGGGCGAGATCGGTGCGATAGATCCGCAGCAGGGCGCTCAGGTCCGGTTTTTCGCCACGGCTGACAAAGGGGTGGATATAGAGGTTCTCGTCGCGGATGTTGCGATGGCGAAAGATCCGCCGATAGACGGAGTTGAAGAAGGACTCCGCCACCTCGAAGTTGTCACAACGGGGCAGCAGATCGCTGAAGGCACTTTTGACCCGTTTGAGCAGCTCCTGAGTGGCGTGGTGCTCCCCCATCATCTGGCGGATGGAGCTGGCGGTGGCCCCCACATGGTGGTCATAGAGGCGAATACGCTCGCGCCCGGCGAGCTGCACCCCCAGCCAGTCACTGTTCTCGAAGCGGCTCTTGCTGCCCTGGGTTATCTCGAGAAACCGGCTGTAAAACGACTCGAAGCGTTGCAAGATAGTCTCGGCGACGGCCTGTTCCAATGGCTGCTGCATCTCTCTCTCTTCCTTGTGATCTGTCGGGCCGATAGCGCGAAGGATTGGGTGTAATTTGTTCACACGTCTGGCCACTATCGCAACATTCAAACGTCTGTTCAAGTGGCAATTTTCGGGGATAAACGGTAGATTGCGCCCCTGTTTTGGTGATGGTTTAGCGACTGTTTGCTGTCTGTTTGAGAGGCCGTCCGGCCTGTGAGGAAACCCGATGAAGCTCTATTTTGTCCTGGTGGCACCTGCCCGACCTGCGAATGTGGGGGCGGCTGCCCGCGCCATGAAAACCATGGGATTCGATGCCATGCGACTGGTGGCGAGCCGGGTACACGAAGAGGAGGAGGCGAGCTGGGTGGCTCACGGCGCCCAGGAGATCCTGACTCAGGCCGAAGCGTTCGATACACTGACCGAGGCGCTGGCGGACATGGATCTGGTGATCGCCACCACCGCCCGTGAGCGCGGTCGCTACCAGCACTACCTCACCCCGGGGGAGATCCGCGAGCAGATCCGCAGCAAGCCTTCACTCAACAAGGTCGCCATCGTTTTTGGCTGCGAGGAGTCGGGGCTCTCCAACGAGCAGCTGGCCGAGGTCGATCTCATCAGCTATCTGCCCCTCAAGGTGAGCTACCCGTCCCTCAATCTGGGGCAGGCGATCATGCTCTACGCCTACGAGATGAGTCAGCTGATGGATGAGCTGAACGCCGACGGCGCCGCTGCGGTAGCAGAAAATTTTGATAATGCCGGGCAGGTTCGGGTGCTGAAAAGCAAAACAGCAGAATTGCTTGGTGAACTCGGAGTTTCGCAGGATGAAAAACTGCATCAATGGGTGATGGACCGGGTACCCATGCTGCCGCAGCGGGATTTGAACATGCTCCACCTGCTCTGCAAAGACCTTGCGCGCCGATTTGGGCGTGAGTAGCGAAGAGGTTTAAGTTGACAGCCCATCGCCCGCCGCGGTATTGCTAAAAGCCAGCTTCGTCAACGAGTGTTCGTCATGCAGTTATTCACCAACGTCATCACCACCACCATTATTACCGGTACCACCACAGGTGGCACTGGGGCCGGTTGATGCGCTGACGAACAAGCACAGAAATCAAAAAAGGCCCGTACCCACCCAGTACGGGCCTTTTTGTTGGATTGGTTTTTAGATTGAATTTCATAGATTTACAGGGAGAGAAAGCGATGAGAGTGTTGAAATTTGGCGGGTCTTCACTGGCCGATGCAGAACGTTTTTTACGGGTGGCCGATATCGCGGTCAACACCCACGGCCAATCTCAGGTAGCCCTGGTGCTGTCTGCACCTGCCAAGGTGACCAATCATCTGGTGGCGCTGGTGGAACAGACCAGTCGCGGCATGGATGCCAGTTCCACCCTGTTTGAAGTCAACGGCATCTTCTCCCGCCTGCTGGCCGGGTTGAAGGCGGCCTATCCGGCGCTCGATGACAAGGCGCTGCTGGCCCGTCTCACCGCCGAGCTGGATCAGGTGGAGCGGCTGATGCAGGGCATCCGTCTGCTGGGCCTCTGCCCGGACAACGTGCAGGCGCGCATTCTGAGCCGTGGCGAGAACCTCTCCATCGCCTTTATGCACGAGCTGCTGCGGGTGCGCGGTCTGGATCTGGAGCTGATCGTACCGGAAGAGCTGCTGGTCACCGACGGCGGCTATCTGGAAGCCCATGTCGACATCGAAGCCTCCCGCCTGCGCTTTGCCGCCAAGGGGCTGCGTAGCGACTGTCTTTACCTGATGCCGGGCTTTACCGGTGGCAGCGACAAGGGTGAGACCGTGCTGCTGGGCCGCAACGGCTCCGACTACTCCGCCGCCGTATTGGCCGCCTGTGTCGATGCCGAGTGCTGCGAGATCTGGACTGACGTCGAGGGCTGCTACAGCTGCGACCCCCGTCTGGTGCCGGATGCCTACCTGCTGAAAACCCTCTCCTACAAGGAGGCGATGGAGCTCTCCTACTTCGGCGCCAAGGTGCTGCACCCGAAAACCATTGCGCCGGTGGCCCAGTTCCACATTCCCTGCCTCATCAAGAACAGCTTCAACCCGCAAGGGCCGGGCACCCTGATCGGCCCCGAGAGCGGCGACGATGACCTGAAAGTGAAGGCCATCTCCGACTTGTCCGGCATGTGCATGTTCAACGTCTCCGGCCCCGGCATGAAGGGGATGGTCGGCATGGCCGGTCGCATCTTCTCCGCCGTCTCCCGCGCCGGGGTCAGTATCGTGCTGATCACCCAGTCATCTTCCGAGTACAGCGTCAGCTTCTGTATCCACAGCTACGACAGCGACAAGACCCGCAAGGTGCTGGAGCGCGAGTTCGAGCTGGAATTCAAAAACCAGCTGCTGGAGCCGCTGGATATCATCAGCGATCTGGCGATCATCTCCCTGATCGGTGACGGCATGCGCACCAGCAAAGGGATGGCGGCCCGCTTCTTCACCTCGCTGGCGCAAGCCTCCATCAATATCGTCGCCATTGCGCAGGGGTCGAGCGAGCGCTCCATCTCGGCGGTGGTGCGGGATCGCAAGGTGGCGGAAGCCATCAAGGCGTGCCACCAGAACTTCTTTGGCAGCCAGCAGTTTATCGATCTCTTTGTGGTCGGGGTCGGCGGCGTCGGTGCCGCGCTGGTGGATCAGATTGCCCGCCAGCAACCGGTACTGGCCGAGCAGGGCACCGGCCTGCGGGTAGTGGGCATCGCCAACAGCCGTCAGATGGCGGTCAACAAGGATGGCCTGAACCTCGCCAACTGGCGCGAACAGCTGGCGGAAGCCCGCGACAGCTTCTCGCTGGAAGGGGTGAAAAAGCTGGTGGAAGATAGCCACATCATCAACCCGGTGATCGTTGACTGCACCTCCTCCGAGGCAGTTGCCGTCCAGTATGCCGACTTCCTCGCCGCCGGTTTCCACGTGGTGACTCCGAACAAGAAGGCCAACACCGGCTCGCTCGATTACTACAAGGCGCTGCGTCGCACTGCCCGCCAGACTCGCCGCAAGTTCCTGTACGAGACCAACGTGGGCGCCGGTCTGCCGGTTATCGAGAACCTGCAGAACCTTATCAAGGCCGGTGACAAGCTGCGTGCCTTCGACGGCATCCTCTCCGGTTCACTCTCCTTTATCTTCGGCAAGCTGGATGAGGGGATGGCCTTCTCTGAAGCCACCAAGATCGCTCGCAGCAACGGCTTTACCGAGCCGGATCCCCGCGACGATCTCAACGGCATGGATGTGGCGCGCAAGCTGCTCATTCTGGCCCGCGAGGCGGGCATGGCGCTGGAGCTCTCCGATGTGGAAGTAGAGCAGGCACTGCCGCCCGGATTTGATGTGAGCGGCGACGTGGAAGCCTTTATGGCCCGCCTGCCGGAGGCTGACGGCTGGTTCCGCGACCAGTTCGCTGCCGCCCAGCGTGAAGGCAAGGTGCTGCGCTATGTGGGCTCCATCGAGGGTGGCAAGTGCAAGGTCGCCATCAAGGCGGTCGGTGGCGATGAGCCGCTGTTCAAGGTCAAAGACGGGGAGAACGCGCTCGCCTTCTTCTCTACCTACTACCAGCCAATCCCGCTGGTGCTGCGTGGCTATGGCGCCGGTACCGAAGTGACTGCGGCGGGCGTCTTTGCCGACGTGCTGCGCACCCAGAACTGGAAGCAGGAGCTATAAGCATGAGTTCAGACATGTACCCCTCTTATATGACGGAAGGCGGCAGTGTCGTTGCCTACGCCCCCGCCTCCAGCGCCAACCTGAGCGTGGGATTCGATGTACTGGGGGCGGCGCTCGCCCCCGTGGATGGCTCTCTGCTCGGCGATCGGGTGCAGGTGAAAGCCGCTAACGTGCCTTTTGTGCTGTCCTCTGTGGGCCGCTACGCCCACAAGCTGCCGGACGACCCGAAAAAGAATATCCTCTACGACTGCTGGGTGGCCTATGGCGAGGCGCTGGAGAAGCGCGGCCTTGGTCTCAAGCCGCTCGAGATGGTGCTGGAGAAGAACCTGCCGGTCGGCTCGGGTCTGGGTTCCAGCGCCTGCAGCGTGGTGGCGGCGCTGGAGGGGCTCAACGCCTTTCACGGCGAGCCGCTCGACGAGCACGCCCTGCTGCTGCTGATGGGTGAGATGGAGGGGCGCATCTCCGGCTCCGTCCACTACGACAACGTGGCCCCCTGCTATCTGGGTGGCATGCAGTTGGTGGTGGAGGAGGCGGGCGTTATCAGCCAAGGCATTCCGGTGTTTGACGAGTGGTACTGGGTGGTCTGCTACCCGGGCACTGTGGTCTCCACCGCCGCCGCCCGCGCCATTTTGCCGGCCCAATATCGCCGTCAGGATTGCCTCACCTATGGTCGCCGCCTGGCTGCCTTTGTCCACGCCAGCTACACCGGGCAGGAGCCGCTGGCTGCGAGCGTATTGAAAGACGTGATTGCCGAGCCCTACCGCGCGGCGCTGATCGAAGGCTTTGCCGAGGTGCGGGCGCAGGCGGCCCAGAACGGGGCGCTCGCCACCGGCATCTCCGGCTCCGGCCCCACCGTGTTTGTGGTGATGAAGGAGCTGGCGCAGGCCGAGCGGATGAAGGATTGGATGGAAGCACATTTCGTGCAGAACGAAGATGGATTTGCCCGGGTCTGCAAACTGGACATGGCCGGGGCACGGGTAACAGGAAGCGAGCTATGAATCTCTACAACATCAAGGACAACAGCGAACAGGTGAGCTTCGCGCAGGCGGTACGTCAGGGCTTGGGTCGCGAACAGGGGCTCTTCTTCCCCGAACAACTCGAACCGCTCGCCGATGTGGATGCCCTGCTCGATCTGCCACTGGCCGAACGCTCTGCCCGCATCCTGAGCCACCTGCTGGGGGACGAAGTGCCCGCCGCCAAGGTCAGCGAGCTGATCAATGCCGCCTTCACCTTCCCGGCGCCGCTGGTGAAACTCAAAGATGGCACTTATGCCCTTGAGCTGTTCCACGGCCCGACCCTGGCGTTCAAGGATTTCGGCGGCCGCTTTATGGCCCAGTGCCTCGCGGCGTTTCGCACCAACGACAAAATTACTATCCTCACCGCCACCTCCGGCGACACCGGCGCCGCCGTGGCCCACGCCTTCTACGGGCTGGAGGGGATCGAGGTGGTGATCCTCTATCCCAAGGGCAAGATCAGCCCCTTGCAGGAGAAGCTCTTCTGCACCCTCGGCGGCAATATCCGCACCATCGCCATCGACGGCGACTTCGATGCCTGTCAGGCGCTGGTGAAACAGGCCTTTGACGACGAGGCGCTGAAAAAGGCCATTGGCCTCAACTCCGCCAACTCCATCAATATCAGCCGTCTGCTGGCGCAGGTTTGCTACTACTTTGAAGCCGTGGCCCAGTTGCCCAAAGCCGATCGCGCCAAGGCGGTCATCAGCGTGCCGTCCGGCAACTTTGGCAACCTCACCGCAGGGCTTATCGCCAAGGCGCTGGGGCTGCCGGTGAAGCGCTTTATCGCCGCCACCAACGCCAACGATACCGTGCCGCGCTACCTGAAAACCGGTCAGTGGGAGCCGTACCAGACAGTGGCAACCCTGTCGAATGCCATGGATGTGAGCCGTCCCAACAACTGGCCGCGAGTCGAAGAGCTCTGCCGCCGCAAGGGCTGGGCGCTGGAGACCCTGGGTTCTGGCATGCGTGACGATGCCCAGACCCGCGATGCCCTGAAACGGCTGCACCAGCTGGATTACCTCTGCGAACCCCACGGCGCCATTGCCTGGGATCTGCTGGGCGAACAGCTGGCCGAGGACGAGGTAGGGGTGTTCCTTTGCACCGCTCATCCGGCCAAGTTCAAGGAGTCGGTGGACGAGATCCTGAGTCTGGATGTACCGCTGCCCGGCCCGCTGGCCAAGCATGCCGAGCTGCCGCTGCTCTCTGTTAATTTGCCTGCGGAGTTTGCCCGGTTAAGGGCGTTTTTGGTGGGCTAACTGCTGTGTCGAGATAACCGATAGAAATAAAAATCCCCCGGTAACGGGGGATTTTTTATGGGATTATATTTTCGCTAGCTCACGCATTACTTTGTCTCGCATCTTCATAAAGCGACCTAGCGTTTGGTCAAATCCACGATCACCATAGAAAGCATAACTGTCAACGCCATATTCAGCTGTAAGCTTTAATTTCTTCCTTAGCTTAGATATATACTGTTTGTCATAATCTTCCTTTCCTTTGCTTCCTTTCTGCAGAATTGTTGTTACCACACGACCATTTTTTATTACATCATGAGTTCTTCCCATGCAGTCAGAAACTTCAAAATCAAATCCAAGCAATATTTCTTTTAGGTCTGAAAACTTGAGTTGGATTTCACCATTTTTACGGCGTCTTGAGTTACACATAAGCCAGTGTGAGATTATGCCCAACTCATGGGCTCGATCTTCTGATAGTTCATGTGCAGCAGCTTGTCTAGTAAACTCAAATAAATCATCATCAGAGGCGGAGTTAAGTAAGTAACCATTTTCACTTAGATATACAAGAGTAGACAGTAGAGCTACACGCTTGTTTCCATTGTGAAAACAATGATTGTTTATTAGTGAATGAAATAATGCAGCAGCTTTGTCAAATATACTATCGTAAGCGTCCACCCCTCCCGCGCTCATAAATGGTCTATTTACTGCAGAGTCCAATAAAGTTTCATTCTTTATTCCAGGTGGTGAGACTGGATCATCACTATCGCAGAAATACTTTGTTAGGTAATCGTGAATAAAAATAACTTGCTTTGTATTCATAATGTCCTCATTTATCTGTCTAGTTATCTAGTAGGTTGGCGCTGAGCGAAGTGAAGCCCAACGTTTACCGAGAAAGCTAAATTCGGTTTTTGATTTTATATGGTCAAAATTCATCTTGTTTGGAAAGTCATATATCCCGTTTGTTGGGCTTCGCTGCGCTCAGCGCCAACCTACAACATATCCCTGCCGATTATTCCCGACCCGAGTCACAATCAATGGCCCAATCTGGCCCTATCCATCCTGCGGCGATATGGTGATGAATGGAGGAGTAAGGCCAATCGACAGGTTTGACACAATAACCATGTTTGACCGGATTGAAGTGGATGTAATCGACATGGGCTTGCAGATCCTTGTCATCCCGGATCAGATGTTCCCAATAACGGCGTTGCCAGATACCGCGTTCCCGTTTTCTGAGTCGGCTCTCCCGTATCCGCTCTGTTTTGGCGAGATTTCGTGAAAAGCCAGCCTTGATCAGAGACCAGCGCATGGGATAGTCACTGTCATCTGGTGGTAGTTGCCAGATGGCATGGAGATGATCCGGCATCACCACCATGGCGATGATCTCGAAGGGGTGTTGCTGTTTGACGTGGCGGAGCACTTCGCGCAGCAGGTCGATATGACGTACCAGCAGACCCTGTTTTCGGTCAGCCAGGTTGACGGTGAAGAACCAACATGCCCCACTGGTTGTTGCTCGGCGATAGCGCATGGTTCTCCTTTCCGGTATCGGGGTGAAATATTCGGTCTGTTCGGTTACACGAAATGGGAACCAACTAACCGGAGGCATACGTGTTGGGCTTCGCTACGCTCAGCGCCAACCTACGCAATGCATCAATCACTGTGCAAAACCCACGCTACCGCCCGTGGATTACAGCTTCCAATATGCTCCATTAACCAGCGAGGGTAGCAACCCATCACTGATGAATAGGCACCGGATGGCTATGTTAAGCCAATCGAATCTGGCCACACCAGTCAAAAAATGACGTAAGTATCAGTAATGACTGATTTTTTGCGCTGGCTCAATAAAAGGGTGTGGGCGGAGGCAGGATTCCCATGGCCCTTGATTTTATTGGGGTTGGTAGGCGTGGTGGGGAAGAGGGTGGTTGGCTTGCCGCTGAGGAGGGGGTTGTTGGGGGCAATCCCGCTCTGCCAATCGGCGCTATAGTGCGGGCGCTGGTTGCCCTCTGCTCCGCTCCCAAGCTGGCGAGGCGGGGGATCTGCGGCAACAATCAGCTGTTGCAATCACAGCCATTTGCAACACATCGTCATGCAAATATGACCATGCAAACACATCACCAGATAGAGAGGAGATCACCCATGAAGCGTACCATCCTGTTCGGCCTGCTCTGCGGCAGCGTGCTGTTGGCCAACCCGGTCTTTGCCAACGACGCAGCCCAGTTACAGTGCGAGGCGCAGGCCGCGGCCAAAAAGCTTAACGGCGCCGCCAAGACCAGCTTTGTCGGCAAGTGCGTGAAAGATGCCGCTGGCGCCGCAACCGGCGAGTGCGAGAAGGCGGCAGCCGACAAGAAACTGGCCGGTGCAGCCAAGAACAGCTTTATCCAGAAGTGCGTGAAGACGGGCGCGGCGGTGGATCCGGCGGCCAAGTGCGAGAAGGCGGCGGCCGACAAGAAGCTGGCTGGCGCGGCCAAGAACAGCTTTGTCCAGAAGTGCGTGAAGGATAGCGCCGCCAAGTAAGGCATTTTCTCATCCGGTGTGTTTGCGGGGGCCATCAGGCCCCCGTGCTTTTTATGCGTAGTGAACGCCGTGAAGCCCAAGCGTTGTCGGGAACATTAAATTCGGTTGCTGATCTTCTATGACCGGGCTCCCTATCTGGTTTTGGACATATTATCTCCCGCTTGCTGGGCTTTGCCTTGTTCAGCGTCAACCCATGAATGGTATCCATCACGGTTCACCGCCCACGCGATCGCCGATGGATTACCACTTCCGATTTGAGCCATTAACCCGCGAGGGGGCCACCCATCACTGATAAATAGGCATCGGATGGCTGGCGATAAGCCCCTCTTCAGCGGGAAGAGGGGCCGCAATAGTGCTCCCTGGCGGGCCGAGTTAGCCGAGGCTGGCCCAGGCCAACCGCAGTTTCAGTCCCGGGCCCGAGCTCCAGCCAGTGGTGGAGCTCACCACTTTACCCTGCTTGATGATGAGGAAGCTGGGGGTGACGCTCACCTGCCAGCGGGCGGCAAGGTCGCCATGCTCATCATTGTGGGTCGGGAAGGTCAGCCCCTTCCTGGCCATCCCCTGCTGCAACCTGGCTTGGTCGCCGGAGCGCAGCGCCACTGTCAGCACGTTTTCGCCGTCTCGCCATAGCTGCTCCACTGTCGGTGTGGTAACACGGCAGACTGCGCACCAGCTGGCCCAGTAATAGATCAGCAGTGGTCTGTCCCGACTCATTGTCTGCAGGTCGGCCAGAGTGCCATCTTGCAGCAGCAGTTGAGGCAGCGGGCTTTCCTCTGGCAGCGCCGGACTGCGCCAGAGGTCCAGCGCTGTCGAGATAATCACCGCCAACAGCAGCAGCCAGAGGGCCTCCTTGCTCCAGCGGCGCAGACGGAGGATCCGGGATGATGTTGCTGTCATGACTCCCCCTTGATGACCAGTGCGTTTTTGACGTTGCCCCCGAGCGCTATATGAGGGAGATCAGCCGATTGCCGATAATTTCCCCCTTGCGCTGCGGGTATGCCCCGCTCTCCCGGCAGGGTCTGTATGAGCAGGATATATCTCATCTTGTTTCTCCTTGAACAGGGGCGTTCGCAGCGTGCTCCAGAGTGGTCAGCAGAGTTGCACGATCCAGCAGGGGAGAGAGGATCTCGCCACCCGGTAGCCCGGGGCCATAGATTTGGTTGAAAGGAATGGCCACACTGCCGCGTTGGCGCAAGAAGCCGGCGATGCTGTCTGAGGGGCGGCTCCAATCCCCGCGCAAGGCCACCACATCGGGGGCACTCAGGGCTCGTTGCACATCATCGCGCAGCAGCACGTTGAATTTGTTGGCTTTGCAGGTGATGCACCAGTCGGCGGTCACATCGACGAAGACCCGCTTGTGTTGTGCCAGGGCGTCCTGGATGGCCTGCTCCGAGAGTGGCTGCCAGTGGACGGTATCCTGTTGTGGTTTGTCCTCCATGGTGAAGGCGCCGCCGAGCAGCAGGGCGGCGACCAGCAAGCAGCCCAGCGCCAGCCCCAGGGTTACACCGCGAATACCGTGGCGCCATACGACCGCCAGCAGCAGGGCTGCCAGTATCAGTGCCATCAGGATCACCACCCCGTTATGGCCGATATGGTTGCCAAGCAGGCTGAGCAGCCAGAGGCTGGAGCCCAGCATCATCAGGCCGAGCAGGATGCGCAGGCGCCCCATCCAGCGTCCCGGTTTTGGCAGCCAAAGCGCGAGACGGGGCAGGGCGGCGATGAGCAGCCATGGCAGGCTCATGCCAATCCCCAGTGCGGTAAAGACAAGCCAGAGTTGACCGGATGGTGCCCCGAGCGCAAAGGCGACTGCGGTGCCAAGGAAAGGGGCGGAGCAGGGTGTTGCCAGCAGAGTGGCAAAGCAGCCCTGCAGAAAGTGACCGGCCATGCCGTTGCCACCCGCGGTTGCCAGGCGGGTGTTGACATTGCTCGATAACCTGATCTCGAACAGCCCCAGCAGGTTGGCACAGAACAGCAAGGTCACCACGACCATGAAGCCGATAAACCAGACGCTCTGGAACTGGATACCCCAGCCGACGGCCCCCTGGGTGGCGCGCAGCAGGGTGCTCATCAGTGCCAGCGCCCAAAAGGAGACCAGGATACCAGCGCTTGCCGCCAGGAACTGCAAGCGAACCGGGCGACGCTCACGGGTCTCCAGCTGCAGTACTGATCCCAGCTTGAGGGCCAGCACCGGCAACACACAGGGCATCAGGTTGAGAATAAGCCCCCCAAGCAGTGCAGCCCCCAAGGTCCAGCGCAGCGAGTGGCCACCAGCGGGTAGTGGCAGGGGATCACCTATGGTGACCTGGCTCTGCCAAGCTTCGTCACCGTTGACCAGTACCACGCCCAGTTGCTGATGACGGATATCCGGTGCATCCCCTTGCCAGCCATCGCTGACCGGAATGCGGGCAATCAGGGTATTGCCCTGCACCTCCAGGCTGGGCTCGCCAAACTCGACCCCCTCCAGCTGCTGGAGGAAAATCTGCGGAGCCCGCCACCCCTCTTGCTGCTTAGCGCTCAGCTGTAGCCGGTTTTGCTGGTAGCCGGCCTGGAGGTTGACGCTCTTGGGCATGGCTTGAGGCAGCTTGCTCATCGCCTGTGCATAGGCAAGGTCGAATCCGTCCGGTGCCGTACCATCCAGAGCAAGGGCAAAAGGGTAGTCGGTCAGGATGCAGACGTTACTGCAGGTTGAAAGGCGTAACGTGCCGGTCAGCGCCTTGCGGTTGCCATGGCCAAGGCTTATGGGAAAGGTTACGGCCTGCTGATACCCCTGGGTCGACATGCCGCTGACCGCGAATCGCTCTGGCACTGGCCAGTGCCATTGTTGAGTGAGTTTGGGGTCATCCCAGAGAATTTCAGGGGCAATTCCCCCTTCACCCGGGTTTTGCCAATAGGTTTTCCAGCCGGACTCGAGTGTCAGACTGAGCAGCACCCGGGGCTGTGCCGGATCCCGGCTATCTGCTTGCAGCCGGATTTGTGCGTGATCGTTGCGGGGGCTGGTGAGCCAGCCGGTATCGCTGGCCAATCCGATGGATTGCCACAGCAGGCTGCCCAGCAAGAGGGCAGTCTTGAAGATGTTTGACATGGTGTTGTCTCTTGAAAATGAAAGTCAGGGTGGTTTAAGCCGCGACTGACTCATTCTCGCCAGACACAAAGGGTGAGATGAAGCCGCCGTTCTGGCGGAGAGATATTTCTGGGTGGGGGGAGGGGGGGCGAGCAACGGGACAGTGGTGCCAGCAGGGCGATCAGGAATGCGATGGCAAAGAAGAGCTGTTCGGCGCATTGCACGCTGGCGGCACTGAGCCACTTGCCGTTGAGCTGGCAACTGCCGGGTTGCGGCGTTGCGGCGCGGCCATCCTCATCGACATCGATGGCGGAGGATGGGGCGGTCAGCATATGGCAGCCAGCGGCTATCTCCAGCTGAGCCAGCCTGGTCAGCGGCTGGAGTGCACAATTGAGCAGCAGAATGCAGACCAGCAGCAGGAGTCTTGTCGCCACGCGTTGTCGCAAAATCATGTTGCTCCTGCCCTCTTGGAATGGGGCACATCCTATCGATCAATGACAGCCCGGGCAAGCCGGTCGGATGGAACCCTGTTTCTTGCAACCGGTGAGTTGCCACGCAGCCCTCGTAACTTGCCGAGAACCGAGCGTGCTGGCCAGATCAGTCTGCCAATGCTCCGGACAAGGGCAATCGCTCAGCTACCAACAGTCAGTGATGTTCCGCGCATGCAGTCAGTGTAAAGAGAACCCGTCGAGTACTGAATGGACATTGGGATATGGGGATCCATGCCGAGACGAGAGAAAGGCCAGGCTGAAGATGGTTCATTTGGCGCAAAATCATCTCTTTTGGTCGTCAAATATTGAAAGCGTTTTCAGAAATCCTTTTCAATTGTGATCCGCTTCAAAGCTTTTTAATACGTCAACCTCTAGCATTGGCTCCACGAATTAGGGGCTAGCGCTCCCGATTTTCCCGCTGTGGGAGGTAACCGGATGATCCGGCTATTTCCTTCGTTACTTTCGACGGTCATCACGGATGGCCGTTTTTTTTTGAGTTATTTCACGGTAAAGGGTCGAGTGGGCGGCGCTTTACCGTTAAAATTCCGCTTTTGCATCTGCCCGTGAGTTTTGATGTCTGCCTCCACCCTCTCTTCGGATAGTTATCTCCTGCTCAGTGCCTTGCAACTGCAGCGTGTCGCCAGTACCCGTCTGTTACAAGATACGCTGGGGGCGGGCCATGAGCTCGCCAGCCACCTGACCCGGCTCCATGACGCCGGCCTTGTCAGATTGCGCGGGGAGCAGCAGTGGAGCCTGACTGCAGAGGGGACGCTGGCGCTGATCCTGGGGGTGCGGGCTGGGCTTTGTGCTGCCCCTGACTGGAGCCGGGTCTCCTCGGTGACCGGCCAGGATCTGGTGCACGGGCTGGTGCGCGAGCTTTGCAGGGGCAAGGCGGGCGAGATCCCGGCTTTCTTCTCTCCCGGTGATCTGCTCACACTGCTCGATACCGCAGATGCCCATCTGCTGCTGGCGGGTTCCAGCCCCGCCTGGCAGCAAATGTTGCTGGAGCACTTCTCGCTGCAACTCTTGCTCGATGCCCCCTATGAAGAGCGCTGGCCGCTGGCCAATGCGCTGGTGCGCTGTGCCCCCGAGGTGCAGGCACGGGCCAAAGCGTTCGAGGCGGAGTGGCGTTGGCTCTGCGGGGATGGCGAGAGCACATCGCCAACCGGCGAGGACAAGGATGCCGCCCCCGGCTGGCCAGCCCTGCAGGCGCTGGCCCAACAGAGCCAGAGCGGCCCGCTTGGCGAGCGACTGCTCACCGCGCTGGGCCAGTGGCAGGCAACCGATGAGGGTGAGGCGGGCCAGTGGCCCCGTTCATTCAGCGCTCTGCTCTGGCTTGGCTGGTTGCAACAGGCCGATCCCGTCATCGCCAGCGAACAGCGCAAGAAGTGGCAGCGCAGCCTGACTGGCCAGTTCCCCCTGCTTGCCGACCTGCTCAGCCAGTGGGCGGGCGATCGCCACGGTCAGGCGGTCGGCCTGTTCGATACCCTGCAACTGCCGGTGGAGGAGCTCCACTGGGGCTATCTCTGGCTCGATCTCTGCGCGCTGGCCCGTCACGGTGCCCAAAGCCCGCAGGTGGCCATGTTGCACAAGTGGGATCTCTCCCATCTGCTCGATGCCGAGCCCCATCATCGCCTGATGGCCTTTTGTCAGGATCTGCTGCGTATCTTGTTGGGCGAGGCGGCCAAAGGGGCGCCCTTGTGCCAACTGCGCGGCAGTGAGGAGAGTGCGCAAGAGGGCAGTGACGAGCAGGATGATGACGGGGACGAGGATAAAACCGCGGCCTCTGCCAGCTGGCTCAACTGGTTGCAGGGGCTGGGACGCTCCAGTGGCGTGCGCAAGCCGCAGGAGCGGCTGGTGTGGCTGCTCCATGCCGAGGGCCCCGAGCTGGAGTGCAAGATCCAGAAGCTGAGTACCAAGGGGGAGTGGACCGCCGGTCGCCGGGTCGATCCGGCCCTGCTCTCTACCCAGTATGCCGCCATGCTCGATGAGCACGACTGGGCACTGGTTCGCACCCTGCCACGGGTGATGGGACGGCTGCCGCGGGATGTCTGGGCGCCGCTGGCCGATCACCCCCGCTTGTTCAACGCCAAGGGGCAGAAGCTGCAACTGGCCATCAGCGCCCCCCTGCTGCAGGTGGTGGCCACCGAACAGGGGATGAGCGCGCAGCTCTGCCCCGATGCGGCCGCCCGCGGGGCCCATATCATGCCGCTGGCGCAGGATCTGTGGCAGCTGATCCTCACCCCGCAGCCGCTGCTCGACCGCTTGCCAGCGCTCGAATCCATCCCGCTGCTGCCTGCCGAGGGGCTGGCTGAGCTGCAACGCACGCTCGATGCCATTCCCGAGTTGCCTTGGCACAGTCAGGTTGCGGGGCTTAGCGGCAACGCCGAATTGGCTCCCTGGCCGGGCATTCCTTCGGTGCAACTGGATTGGCAGGATGGTCAGCTGTCGGTCAAGCTGGTGACCCGTTTTGAGGATCTGCCGCCCCAGCCCCTTGGCAAGGGGGAGGCGATCGTGCGGCAGGGGATCAAGGCGTACCACTACTGGCAGCGGGATCTCGGGGCCGAGAAGCTGCAGGCCCAGTTGCTGCGCAATCAATTGCCCATCGGCCTGCCCGGCAGCGAGTGGCTACTGCAGGGGGAGCAGGCGCTGGCGCTGGTCAATGCCCTGCCCGAGCTGGTGGATGCCGGTGTGGTCATTCACTGGCATCAGGACAGCGCCCGTCTCAAGAGCCTTGATGAAGCGGCTCTGAGCCTGCGCATCGAGCGGCGGCAGGACTGGTTCCAGGTCGAAGGGGCACTGGCCCTCGATGAGCACCAGATCCTCGACCTGCGCCTTATTCTGCGCCAGATGACCCCGGGGCAGCGCACCGTTCAGCTCGACGAGAAGACCAGCCTGATGCTGAGCGACAAGCTGGTGGAGCGGCTCACCATGCTGGGGGCCATGCTCGATGAAGAGCAGCGGATCAACAACAAGCTGGCCTATCCGCTCACTCGTCTGCTCTCGGTCATTACCACCGAAGGGGATGCGGCGTGGCAATCCCTGCAGCAGGAGTGGCAGCAGGAGGTCGAGTGCCCGGACGAGCTGCTTACCTCCCTGCGGGACTATCAGAAAGAGGGGGTGCGCTGGATGGCGACCCTGGCCCATCACGGTTTTGGTGCCTGTCTGGCCGATGACATGGGTCTGGGCAAGACGCTGCAGGCGCTTATCGTGCTGCGGATGCGCCAGCACCTTGGCCCTGCGCTGGTAGTGGTGCCCAAGTCAGTGGTCACCAACTGGCAGGAGGAGGTGACTCGTTTTGCCCCCGAGCTGGATGTGGTGGTGTTCGAGAACCCGGCCGAGCGGGAGGGGATGATTCGCGAGGCCAAGGCCGGTCAGGTGATCCTCATCAACTACGGCATGCTCGGCAGCCTGGCGGAGGCGCTCAAGTCCCGCCGATGGTCCAGTATGGTGCTCGATGAGGCGCAGCAGATCAAAAACGCCGGTACCCAGCGCGCCAAGCTGCTGTTCCAGCTCGACGGCGATTTTCGCCTCGCCCTCTCCGGCACCCCCATCGAGAACCACCTAGGGGAGCTGTGGAGCCTCTTTACCTTTATCAACCCGGGGCTGCTCGGCAGCCTTGGCGAGTTCAAGCGTCGCTTTGGCAAGGCGGTCAAGGATCCCCAGCACATGGCGCTGCTGCGGGCGGTGATCAGCCCCTTTATCCTGCGTCGTCTCAAGCAGCAGGTGCTGACCGAGCTGCCGGACAAGACCGAGATCATCCACCACATCAGCCTCTCCCCCGAGGAGCGCCAGCTCTACGAGGCGACCCGGCGGGAAGTGGTGCAGCAGGTGCAGAGCGCCGATGGGCGCGCCCTGATGCATGTGCTGAGTGGCCTGACCCGGCTGCGCCGTCTCTGCTGCTCACCGGAGCTGGTGATGCCCGAGTGGTCACAAACCAGCAGCAAGCTGGACGAGGCGATGGCCCTGCTGGAAGAGGCGATCGACGGCGGTCATCGGGTGCTGGTGTTCAGCCAGTTCGTCGATCTGCTGAGTCTGTTGCGGGCCCGCATCGAGCAGAAGTCCTGGGACTACTGCTATCTGGATGGGGGCTGCTCCGCCAAGTCCCGTCAGGACTCCATCCTGCGTTTTCGCCACGAGGAGGTGCCGCTGTTCCTCATCAGCCTCAAGGCAGGGGGGACCGGCCTCAACCTCACCCAGGCCGATACCGTGCTGCACCTCGATCCCTGGTGGAACCCGGCGGTGGAAGATCAGGCGAGCGATCGGGCGCACCGGATGGGTCAGACCCAGCCGGTGACCGTGTACCGGCTGGTGTGCGAGCAGACGGTGGAGGAGAAGATTGTCGCCCTGCACGACGAGAAGCGGGCGCTGGCCGATGGCCTGCTGAGCGGCCAGTCCGAGGTGCGCGGGCTGGATGTGGAGAGTCTGCGGGCCCTGCTGATGGGCTGATTGGCGACGCCGCCTTTCATATCGGCTATCGATACAGAAAAGGGGAGAACATCCAGAGATGTTCTCCCCTTTCTTATTTGGGATGCAGATGCGGAATTCGTTGTTTATCGCGGCAAGGCGGCCCGGTTATCCCTTATCCAGCTATCCCTGATAGAGATAGAGGTGCAGCCGCTCGATGATGGGCTCGCCGCCAATCTTGCGATCTCGCCGCGCCTGCCGGCTCTTGGGGGGATAGTTGCCCAGATGGGTGACTGCAGGCGGGGTATCCGAACAGAGCAAAAGTGGCAGGCTCGCCTTGATCTGCTGCTTGCGCGGGGTGCGCTCCAGCCAGAGCAGGTTGATCATCGGGTGGGTCTTGACCGGGCGGCGGATCCGCAGCTCGGCATCGGCGGGCAGACGGCGAATGTCGTAGACCTCCTGATCCACCATCTTGCTCCACTCCTCGTTGTTGGAGAGGGCCGGTATATAGCGGCGGCTGCGCTCCAGCATCTCAAGCACCTGCTCGCGACTGAGGCGATTGATGGTCTGCTTGTCGGCCCAGGTAAAGCCGAGGGATTGCAGCTCTCCCGCCAGCAGGGTCAGTTTGCGGTAGACCTGCAAGGTGATCACCCCTGGCAGAGCGGTATGTACCAGCTCGAACTTCTCGTCCCGTCCCCCCGCCTGCTGCACCAGCGCCTTGAAATCGAGCTTCTGCTGGTTGGTTTGGTCGATCAGCGGTTGCAGCAAGGAGGCTGCGGCGGCAGGAAAGCGCAACCAGCCGGGCAGCCGGTGAGTCGCCTTGGTGGAGCAGCCGGGGCGGGCGCAGTGATCCCGATAGGCGGCGAGGGTGGCCGCCAACGCGGTTTCACCGTTGAGATAGCCCACCTCAATTTGCTCGATCGGGTCGTGCTCTTCCCCCTGTGCAACCGGGGGGAGTGGATATACATGGGCCTCCTGCAGCTCGAGCTGGCCGAGCAGGGTGGCCAGCTGATCCAGAGAGGCTTCAATGGCGGCCATCTGTTGACGCAGGGCGGCGGTCGGGGTAAAGGTATCCATCGATGATCCTGTGGTCTGACCCGCTGTTGACGACATCAGGTATGACATTGCTGCGGGTAGCAAAACTACTGTATAAATAAACATACCAGCATGCGGTTGGAGTGCCAAGAGGCACTTTGAGGAGGGGGCAATGTGCGCCTCTGAATGGGGATGTGGTAATGGTTTTATTTATGTTTCAGGGTGTTAAATAAAGATCACTGTAAGATCATTAAATTAACAATCACGTGTAGCTCCGCTGTTGCCAGCTGTTCACACCTTGTCCATCCCTGCATATGTAAAGCAGTAAAATGCATATATAGATGGGTGCCATGCAGCACAATATGCTGTGCGACTCTGCTGGCCAACTGTTAAAATAATTATTTGTTTAAAATCAAAGCGTTAAAATTAAATCCTGCCGTTTTTAGACATTAGATTTACTAATGTAACGTATCAAAATTCGTCAATTGAGTCGGCCCTGCTCCCTGACTAAGCTTTGCGCATCAAATAAAGCCCAGTGCGTAAACAAATATTCAGAGGAGCCACATCATGGCCAACATGGCTTATACCGAAACCGGTTACCAGCATTCCAGCCAATTGAATCTGGTTGCTCGCGTTAAAATGACCGTTCTGACCTGGCTGGAACGCAGCCGCAGCCGTCGCCAGCTCTCCGAGCTGCCCGAGTACCTGCTCAAAGACATCGGCCTGAACGAAGCTGACCGTTATCAAGAGACCACCAAGCCGTTCTGGCGTGGTTGATCTACCGGGCATGGATGCCTTGTTTTTCTGCTGAGTCGTTTGCTGTTCTTCCCCTGTGGGGACCAACTGCCAGGTCTGTTATTGTCTGTTTTATCTCCCCCCGTTTTCCCCCTGTTATTTGTTGATCCTTTTTCCTCTCCTCTTTATTCCACATCGCTACTGTCATTGCTGTCATCGTTCGATTGTTATCACACTTGTATCGTTAATGTTTGAATTTGTTTAAAAATGATTTTAAGCCACGATGCCTTGCGTATAATCCGGCCATAGTATTACAGAGCGAGAGGGTGAGACGGATGATTCCCCAGCACGATTTTTTGGCCTTGACCCGCAGCCATGAGTGGCAGCTTGAGCCCTTTGAATTTGCCCTGCCCGATGGTGCGCGGGTCTGCGTCTGGGATACGGGCGTGCTTTGTCTGGAGCCTGCCCGTGGCGCGGGCGATCAGCCGGGAGGACGCAAGGATATCGTCCTCTCCTGCGGTATCCACGGCAACGAGACTGCCCCCATCGAGATCTGCAACCAGCTGCTGAGCCGTCTGCTCTCAGGCGAGCTGAGCGCCCGCCATCGGGTGCTGTTCCTGTTTGGCAATCCGGCGGCGATGAATCTGGGGCTGCGAGAAGTGGAGGAGAACATGAACCGGCTCTTCTCTGGCGCCCACAGCAAGGGGGAGGGGCTCTGCAATCGGGAGCGGATCCGCGCCATGCGCCTCGAGCAGTATGTTAGCCGCTTCTTTGCCGATCCGGCTCGTCCCCGTTACCACTACGATCTGCACACCGCCATTCGCGGTTCGCGCCACGAGAAGTTCGCCGTCTACCCCTTTCCCCACGAGCGGCCCCACTGCCGCGAGCAGGTGCAGTTCCTCGGCGCCTGCGGGGTGCGCACCATTCTGCTCTCCGCCAGCCCGACCACGACCTTCAGCTACTACAGCTCCCGCCAGCATGGGGCCCATGCCTTTACGGTGGAGCTGGGCAAGGTACGGCCATTTGGTGAGAACGATATGACCCGCTTTATCGAAACCCGGCAGGCACTGCAGGAGCTGGTCACTCAGGATGAAGTGGCACTGGAGCCGTGGCGGGCGGACGATTTCACCCTGTTTGCCATCGATCGGGTGATCACCAAAAAATCGGAGCAGTTTCGCTTTCTATTCGCCAGCGATGTGGACAACTTCACCGAATTTCCGCAAGGGTTCGTGTTGGCCGAGGATGGTGAGCTGCGCTACACGGTCGAGAAGCCGCGTGAGGCGGTGGTCTTCCCCAATGCCAACGTGGCGATCGGTCAACGCACCGTGCTGATGGTGGTGCCGACAAGGCTCTGGGAATAGCGGTGATAGCTTAGCCTGCAGAGCGGTGAGACATCCGCAGGTGGCGCCAAGCCATTGTTTTAGTCGGCGGCTCAGACACAGCGGTTAGCCGCAGTAATAAAAAACGGGGCCAGTCAGATGACTAGCCCCGTTTTTTATCGGGTTCAAGCGGTGAGGCTTAGGTGTTGTTCTTCACAAACAGAGTCAGCTCCTGACCGGGCTTGAGGTAATCCCCTTTATCCAGCTGGTTCCAGCGCATCACATCGTTGATGGCCACCTGGAAGCGAGCCGCGATGGAGGAGATGGAGTCGCCACGACGAACCTGATACACCATCGATTTGTCGCTCTTCTTCCCTTGCTTGGGATAGACCACCAGCTTCATGCCTGGCTTGAGCGCCGACTTGGCATTCAGACCATTCCACTTGGCGAGCTCTTCGTGGGAGACACCGTGCGCCTGGCTGATGCTCCACAGGTTGTCACCCGAGCGCACCTTGTAACTGACCTTGGCCTTCTGGCTGCTGCCACGGCTTGCCAGCTGCTGCGGTTTGCTGGCGGAGCTGGCCTTGCTGCTGACCTGACCATGGGTCGGGATCACCAGTTGTTGACCGCGACGCAGGTTGTTGCTGCGCAGATTGTTGGCCAGTTTCAGCTCGCTCACGCTGACGCCGTGATTCTGGGCGATGCGCGACAGAGTATCGCCACTGGTGACCTGATAGGAGCGGGTACGAATACGCTCGCTCTTGGGCAGATCAGCTAGTGCCAGCTCCAGGGTATCGGCATACTCCACCGGTACCAGCAGGCGGTAAGGGCCACGGGGCGACATCACGCCACGGCTCAGGGCTGGATTGACCTCCTTGAGCTGTGACGTGCGCAGACCTGCCAGTTGGGCGGCCACGTTCAGATCAATCTGACTGCCAGTCTCAACCACACGCAGCTTAGGCTCGTTGGCGAGCACCGGCAACTGGATATTGTACTTGTCCGCATTGCTGATCATGTCAGCCATGGCGAGGATCTTAGGCACATACATCCGGGTTTCGCGCGGCAGATCGAGCGACCAGTAGTCGGTCGGCTTGCCTGCGCGCTGATTACGCTGGATGGCGTTGCGCACCCGGCCTTCACCGGCATTGTAGGCGGCCAGCGTTTGCAGCCAGTCACCGTCAAAGAAGCGGTTCAGGTATTCCAGATAGTCGAGCGCCGCATTGGTGGAGGCCAGCACATCGCGCCGTCCATCATACCAGTTGTCGTGGCGCAGACCGAAGTTTCTGCCTGTCGCTGGCACAAACTGCCAGAGTCCGACGGCATTGCTGCGGGATCGGGCATGAGGATCAAACATGCTCTCGATCATCGGGACAGTAATAAGCTCCATTGGCAGCTCACGCCGTTCAATCTCCTCTACCATCAGATAGAGGTAGGGTTCAGCCCGGCTGGCAATGGTCGCCAGATGCTTATCATTGCGCAACAGCCACTCACGTTGCTGGCGGATGCGCGGGTTGTCCGGAGTTTCCAGTTGCATATCATCGCTGATACGCACCCACAGATTGTCCGTCTCTTCCATTTCATCCAGTTGTTCATCGCCAAACAGGAAATGGGAAGAGTGTTTTTTATGCGCTTTTTTCTTGACCTGGGGGGACTTGATCGGCTCGATTGCCGTTAGCGCCCGGTCATCCTGATGGCTCAGGTTTTGGCAGCCGCTGAGCAACAGCGCTGCCAATAAGGCCGTTCGTACCTTCATCTCGTTCCGGTCATTTTTGGGAAAAACAGCCCGCATCATAAGGGGCAATGGCCCCCTGATCAAGGTTTGTTCAAAAAACGTCCTTCCACTGACGCAAGATGGTGAAGGTATCTACCGGATTTTCCACGCATTTTAGCCCCTTCTTTTCAGCAGAAAATTTTACCGAATCGAGCTCGCATCGCAGAAAAACATTAAACTTGCGTTCATCCTCCAGCCGGGTGGGCAGGCTTGGCAGCCCTTGTTGCCGCAGTTTGCTGATCAGTCCGATCTGATCACGGATCGCCGGATTGTCCGGTTCAACTGCATAGGCAAAGCGCAGGTTGGAGAGTGTGTACTCATGGGCGCAGTAGATCAGGGTCTCGTCGGGCAGGGCGGCAAGGCGCTGTAACGAGTGGTACATCTGTTCCGGCGTCCCTTCAAACAGGCGGCCACAACCGGCCGAGAAGAGGGTATCGCCACAAAAGAGCATGCCGTTACCATAATAAGCGATATGGCCACGGGTGTGCCCGGGCACATGGATTACCTCGAGGGCGAGGCCGTGCCAGTTGATCTGATCACCATCTTCGAGCCACTGGCCATGATGATCCGGCATGGGGTCAAGTTTGGGGCCATACAGTCTCGCGTGGGGGAAGTGCTCGAGCAATGTGCTGACGCCTCCCACATGGTCATGATGGTGGTGGGTGAGCAAGATGGCATCAAGCACGAGATCCAGTGCCGAGAGCCGCTCCAGCACGGGGGCGGCATCGCCCGGATCGACAACCAGACAGTGATTTTCGTGTCTAATCAACCAGATGTAATTGTCATTAAAGGCTGGAACTGTGATCACTGGATACATGAGTCTGCTTCTCTTTAGGGAGGGTATCTTATATAACAGGATGGCGTTCGAAACCGCGAGTTGAACCCTATTATGCAGGTGGCACGTACCGAACAACAAATCGAGATCCCGACTAGCTGGTCAGCGCTGCCTATGGGTGACTGGGTGGCGGCCGAGATCCAGGAGCGGCTCGACAGCTGGTGCCCCAACTTGTTCGGGTATCACTTGCTCAAGGTCGGAGCCCTGAGCGCCGAGCTCTCCTGCAAATGTTCATCCATTCGTCATCAGGTGGGCGTCGCGCCTGAGGGACGACTGCTGGACATCTATGGCGATCCCCTCGAGCTGCCAGTGCGAACCGGCAGCGTCGATGCCTGTCTGCTGGCTCACTGCCTCGATTTCTCCGCCGATCCCCATCAGGTATTGCGTGAAGCCGAAAGGGTGCTGACCGATGATGGCTGGCTCATCATCAGTGGTTACAATCCGGTGAGTCTGGTGGGAGTTGGCCACTGTATCCCTTTTTTACGGCGCAAGTTGCCCTGGTCTGCTCGGATGTTTACCCCTGGGCGGGTGACGGACTGGCTGCATCTATTGGGGTGTGAAGTGATGTTTGACGAGCGTTTCGGTTACTCGTTTATGGGTAAACAGAGCTGGCACAGCTGGTGGCGGGAGAGTATCGGGCGGGATTATTGCAAGGCGTTTGCGTCGGTATACGTGATTGCTGCCCGTAAACGGCGTTTTCCACTGATCCCGGTGCGGCGGCGCTGGCAACTGCCAAAGTCCCTCGCTACACCGGGCATGGCTCGTCAGGGCTGGTAACCGGTATCCTCGGCCAGATCCTTGCCGCAGGCGGCATCTCTGGCCAACTCGTCGCACCGTTCGTTCTCCGGATGGCCGGAGTGGCCCTTTACCCAGAGCCACTCAATCTGGTGGCGACCCACTTCTGCATCCAACTCCTTCCAGAGATCGACGTTCTTGACCGGTTGACGATTGGCGGTCATCCACCCCTTCTTTTTCCAGCCGATGATCCACTGGGTGATCCCCTGGCGCACATATTGGCTATCGGTGGTGAGGCGCACCTTGCAGGGCTCGTTGAGGGTTCGAAGCCCCATGATGGCTGCCATCAGCTCCATCCTGTTATTGGTGGTCAGCTTGAAGCCGGCTGAAATTTCCTTGCGGTGTTTGCCATAAACCATGACTGCGCCATAGCCACCCGGGCCCGGGTTGCCTAGGCAGGAGCCATCTGTGAATAAATCAATCTGTTTTAACATGAGCAATCAATCTGTTTTAGCCAGAGGCTTGGGGTAAACTAGCGAGTAAAGCCGAAGTTTGACATAGATTGGATCATGAACACACCCCAACTGAATCGCCAGATCATTCTGGATACCGAAACCACAGGTATGAATACCGGTGGTGGCCCCGTTTACCTTGGCCATCGCATCATCGAAATCGGCTGTGTGGAGGTGATCAACCGCAAGCTGACCGGTAACCACTATCACGTCTATATCAAACCTGATCGTCCGGTCGACCCGGAAGCGGTACAGGTACATGGTATTACCGACGAGTTTCTGCGTGACAAGCCGTCGTTTAGCCAGATTGCCGACGAGTTCCTCGAGTTTATCCGGGGCGCCGAGCTGATCGCCCACAACGCGCCGTTTGACGTGAGCTTCATGGACTATGAGTTCAGCAAGCTCGGACTCAACTTCAAGACGACGGATATCTGTACCATCACAGATACCCTGGCGATGGCGCGGGATCTCTTCCCCGGCAAGCGCAACAACCTGGATGTGCTGTGCGATCGTTACGGTATCGACAACTCCCACCGTACCCTGCACGGGGCTCTGCTCGATGCGGAGATCCTGGCGGACGTCTACCTGCTGATGACCGGCGGCCAGACCAAACTCAATCTGGCTACCGAGAGCAACGAAAACGAAAGCAATCAGGACACCAGCATTCGCCGGTTGGAGAGCAACCGACCCGCCCTCAAGGTGGTGCGTGCCAGTGCCGAGGTTCAGGCCCTGCACGAAGCGAGACTGGATCTGGTACAGAAGAAGGGAGGGAGTTGTTTGTGGCGGCAATGAGCAAGTGGTGTGCCGGTCTGCTGTTGTTGCTCTCGCTGGGGGCGACGGCGACCGAGGTATTTGCCCCTTCCGATATTCCGCTGCTGGATAACCGCTTTCGCATCGATTACGGGGTGAAGGAGATCACCTTCATTATCAAGCGCAAGCCGGGCACTCCGTCCGTGATCCTGGTTCGCCCCGATGGCAGCAAGCTTTACGTGGGCAAGGCCAAACCTGCCGATGTGGGTTGGCTGGCATTGCCGGAGCATGATCTTATTACTCTGCGCAATCCGATGCCGGGCCCCTGGCAGGCGATCGGCGAGGTAGATCCCGACAATCGGGTTCGTATCCTCTCCGATATCCGGCTTGATATTGCCGCCTTGCCGATGCAGCTCTATCAGGGAGAGGTGGTCAAGCTCAAGGCGTGGTTGCTGATCAATGGCCAGCCGCCGCAAGATAAATACTACCTCTCTGATCTGGGGATGACGGTCAAGCTGCAATCTTTTAGTGACGCAGATAAGAAAGAAGTCGTCCTGGATCAGGTGCTTGGCCACTATCGCGATGATGGCAAGGGGCTGGACGAAGTGCCGGGTGACGGCATCATGACGGCGGAAGTGACACTACAGGATATTCCCGCCGGCAAATACCGCGCCATGTTCAGCACAGGTAATCAGGTGTTTGTCCGAGCCCGCTATCAGGATGTGCTGCTCTATCCTTATCCGTTCAGCTATAACCTGACACCCCCTTCGGAAGAGCTGGGCGCCAAATTGTCGCTGCTGATCGATCGTGATGAACTGGATCCGGCCTCTGTCGCGATCAAGGGGAGTGTGACTAGCAATGTGGGTGGCCTCTACGAGTTTAGCGAGACGGCCAGTGAGCCCAAGCTTGATATCGATCTCTCAGCCATCAAGGAGGTCGGTCAGCATGAGGTGAAGGCGACCCTTTATGGCACCACTCGCCTGGGGCGCGAGCTGAAGATCGAGTTGCCGGTGAAAACCTTCAATATCTTTCCGCCCCCTCCGTCCCCTCAGCCTCCCGCAGAGGTGGCATCGGCAGCCGCTCCGGCCTCCAGCGCCGAGTCTACCGAAGAGCTGCCTGAAGAGGGAATGGGGTGGCTACTTTGGGTTCTGGTTGGGGGTGGGGTACTACTGGTGTTGCTGGGAGGCGCAGGTTTTGTGGTGATGCAAAAACGGCGTGCTTTTAAACGTGCGCTGGCAGCAGCTCAGGCTGAAAATCAACAAAACGGCCAACCGGCAGCCAAGCTGGATCTCAACTTGCCAGAGCAGTAGCCCAGACTCGGGAAAAACGATACACCAGAGAGAAGAAACCGCCCTCGATAAGCAGGGCGGTTTTTTAGCTCGAACCCTTAGGATAAGGGATTGGCAGCAATCAGTGATCGCCAATATAGACATCCTTGTTCTGCTCGCGGATTTCGAGGAACTTGTCCAGATTGGCCATCATCAGCTCGACCAGCTGGGGGTCGAAATGCTGCCCCTTCTCCTCTTCAATCAGGGCCAGCACCTTGTCCAGCGGCCACGCTTTCTTGTAGCAGCGATCCGAACCCAGGGCATCGAACACATCGGCCAGTGCCACGATCCGTCCTTCCAGTGGGATATCGGCCCCCTTCAAACCGCGGGGATAACCGCTGCCATTCCACTTCTCATGGTGATTGCCTGCTATGGTGGCGCCAATCTGGAACAACGCCAGATCGCTGCCGGAGAGCATATCCTGACCGAGTTGGGCATGAGTTTTCATGATCTCCCACTCTTCCGGGGTCAGCTTGCCCGGTTTGTGCAAAATGGCATCGGGAATACCCACCTTGCCAATGTCATGCAGTGGTGAGGCCCGTTTAACCAGCTCGCTCTGCTCTTCGCTCATCCCCAGCAGATGGCAGAAAAGCTCGGTGTAGAGCGCGACCCGTTTGACGTGTAACCCTGACTCCTTGGAGCGGGTTTCGACCAGTTCGCCGATGCGATAGATGATCTCCCGCTGGTTGTCGGCGATCACCTCGTTGAGCCGGATATTTTCCAGTGCCACTATGATGTTTTCGGTAAACAAGGTCAGCAGGCTGGTATCGATCTGACTGAGCTGGCGAGTGGTCTCGATATGAAACAACAGGTGGTGGCGCGGGTTTTGGCAGTAGAGCACCATCTGGTTGGTGTTGTAGATATTGCAGCCCCGGGTCATGGCCTGACGCAGTATCTCGGGTGCCTCTGTCAACCGCACCGGGGGATGACCTGGCAGCAGGGGCTCCAGCAGTTGATCCTTCACTTCGTAGGCATATTGTTTTACATCGTAAATCTGGGTCTCTCCCAGATGGAGCAGGGCGCTCAGCTGCTCTTGGGCGCCTTCGACAAACTGACGCAGCGCCCGTTTCTCAAAGATCCCCTTGGAGGCTTCGATGACTTTTTCCAGCCCTTGCCGGTTGCTTTCCAGGGTGCGGATATCCCGATAGGAGCGCAGGCTGGCACGCAGCAGGGTGCGCAGCTTCTGGGAGGTGAGCTCGGTTTTATCCTTGTAGTCGTTGATGTCGTAGTTGGTCACCACGTCATCTTCCGGCGCTTGGCCGGGTTGGCCGGTACGCAGCACGATGCGTACCATCTTGTTTTGCAGCTCTTCACGGACATATTTGACAACATCAAGACCGGCGTGATCGACCTCCATCACCACGTCCAGCAGCAGCAGTGCAACATCCGGGGTGGTGGCCAGCAATTTTTTTGCCTCTGCAGCCGAATAGGCATGCAGAAACTCGATGGGACGATTGTCAAACTCGAATTTGTTTAAAGTGATCTTGGTGATGCGATGCACTTCCGGTTCATCGTCAACAATCATCACCCTCCAGCCTGCTTGCTGCGCGTCGGGGAGGGAGAGCTCGTCATCATCAATAATCAGGATCTGGTCATCCATCATACAATCCTGTTTGGCATCCTGTGCTTACATTAACTGCTTCACTAAGGATAGGAAACTTATTGAGAAATAAAATTTGATCTCGAAAAACTATGGTCGAAATAGGCAAATGGAACCCTGCGTGACAGTGTTGTTGTCCGGCTGCTTTCTTCGTTCAATCATGGGACTAGCGTGCATAAGCCCGTTTCTCTGTTCGGGGGCTGATGGTAGTGATTAGTGATGTTTGAGCCGGATAGACGAGAAATAATCGCATTTGATAGTGATTCCCATTTGTGTGTAGCATAGGCAACACACTCAACGAGGAGCCTCATTGTGTCCCCATCTCTGCCTCCCAATCGTCCCCGTCTGCTGACTGTCAAAGCCATTACCCAGATCACCCCCCATTTGCGTCGTATCACCTTTGGTGGCAGCGAACTGGCTGACTATCCCTTCACCTGCGGTGGTGCCCATATCAAGGTGATGCTGGCCCAGCCCCATCAGGTAGAGCCGGTGCTGCCTGCAATGACCCCGAGCGGCCCGCGCTGGAGTGACCCGGCTGACAAGCCGGTGATCCGCACCTACACCATCCGCGCGTTTCGCCGTGATGAGCAGGAAATTGATATCGACTTCGTGCTGCACGGTGACGGCGGGCCCGCCAGCGCCTTTGCTACCCATGCCAAGCCGGGAGAGAAGGTAATCCTCTCCGGGCCGGGTGGTCCCAACCCTATGCTGCAACCGGCCGATCACTACTGTCTGGTAGGGGATCTCACCGCCTTGCCCGCCATCATGGCGATGTGCGAGGTGATGCCTGCCGATGCCAGAGGGGAAATTGCGATTCTGGTGCCGGATCAGGCCGATGCTCAGCCGTTGACGCTGCCGGTCGGGGTGCGCTGTCACTGGTTTGTCGGCGAGCCCGAGTCCAGTGGCCTGCTGGAGCATGTGATTGCTCTGCCGCTGGTGCGCGATGGTGGCTTCTTCTGGCTGGGTGGGGAAGAGGCGCTGGTGCTGCCGCTGCGCCGCCATTTTCGCTCTGTGCTCGAGGTGGATCGCCAGTCGCTCTACGCCGTGCCGTACTGGCGCCGGGGCAAGAGTGAAGAGGCCTATCACCAGACCCGTCATGATGTGATGGATAATTAAGCGGATGCGAAAGAATACCTGATTCACCCTTGCAAATAAAAATGATTTGCATTTAGTATTGCGCCGTCCCGATGTCAGTCGGTACGGCGCTTTTGTTTTTGATGGCTGTGAGTGGCAAAGCACAAAGCAGGGCCTGCCGTAATGCACTGATGTTCGGGGTGATGGGGCATGGACGACTATTCATGCCAATGAACTCCATCACTTTGCACCGGGTCTGGCGAGGTCAGACAGGGATGTCGGTGGGGTTGGCCCTGGTTGTTTTATGTGGAGTATTGATGATGCGTACATCATCCCGACGATTTGCAGTGCATCCGCTGGTGTTGTCCCTTTTTACCCTGCCAGTTCTGGCCCAAGGGACTGCGCCTGTTACCGCTCATGAAACCATGGTGGTGACGGCGACCAAAACCCGGCACAGTGAGCTGACCGCCCCGGCCAGCGTCTCTGTGGTCACTCGGGCCGAGCTCGACAAGCTCAATGTCAATGACCTCACCGGCGCTCTGAAACAGTTGCCGGGGGTCAATATCAGCCCTGCTACCAGCTACGGCCGCAGCGAGATCAAGTTGCGCGGGCTGGAGGGGGATTACACCCTGTTGCTGGTCAATGGGCGGCGTATCAGCTCCCGCGATGCTCTTACCTCCGGTTATGGCAATGATTTCGATCTCTCCGCCATCCCCATGGCGGCCATCGAGCGTATCGAAGTGATCCGTGGCCCCATCTCCTCCCTCTACGGTGCCGATGCGCTGGGTGGGGTGGTCAATGTCATCTTGCGCCAACCCGGGGAGAAGACCGAAGCGGCGGCCACCTATACCTTCAGCGACCCCACCGATGGTCACGGCGGGGATATCAACAAGGCGAGTGCCTATGTGGGCGGGGCACTGATCGACAACAAACTGCTGGCCAACCTGGTGGTGGAAGGGAACCACAGAGATGCCTGGCAGAGCGAGCAGAGCATCAACCCCAAGGCCGATGCCATCGAGCAGCGTGAAAAGCTGGGGATCCTCTCCAACGTCAAATGGCTGATCGACGATCGTCAGGATCTGGATGTGGGGATGAACTATGCCAAAGACGATCGCGAGGCCCACTGGAACAACTACGGCCAGACGCCGCGCAATATCCAGCAGATGGAGCGACTGGGGCTCAATGCCACTCACGTCGGCCGTTGGGATCAGTTCGACAGCCGGGTCGGCTATGCGTACGAGCAGGTTGACCTGTTTGACGACTCCGAGCTGATGACGGCGCTGAGCAAGAGCAGCGGCGATGTGAGCCAGACCAACCACACCTTCGATGGCCAGCTGAGCGGCAACCTGGGTAGTCACTTGCTGACCAGCGGTGCTGAGTACCGCATCACCGAACTCAAGCATAACGTCAACCTCAAGGGGGGGGATGTCAGCGTCAACCAGAGCGCGCTCTATCTGCAGGATGAGTTTGGCTTTGGCGATCTGGCGTTGACCCTGAGTGGCCGGGTCGATCACCACGAGACCTATGGCACCGAGTTCAGCCCCCGCGGTTATGCCCTCTACAGCCTGACGGACAACTGGGTGGTCAAGGGCGGCATTGGCAAGGCGTTCAAGGCGCCGACCATTGCCCAGTCCAACCCGGATTATGCGGTAGCCGCCTGTCGCGGTCGCTGCGCCGTAGTGGGCAACCCGGATCTGAAACCGGAAACCGCCGTCAGCTACGAGCTGGGCACCGCCTATGATGGTTCGTTCTGGGGCGCCGGGGTTACGGCCTTCCACAATGATATCAAGGACAAGATCCAGAGCGAGGCATGGACCTCCACCTGGCGTCCGGCGGTGATGACCTATCAGAACGTCAGCAAGGCCCGCATCAAGGGGGTGGAGCTGAGCGGCTGGTTTGATCTCACCGATACCCTGACCCTCTCCAGCAACGTCACCCTGATCGACGGGGAAGACAAGACCAGCGGCAAGGATCTCTATCGGACGCCGGAGCATACCGCCAACGCCAAGCTGGAGTGGCAGGTCATCGAGAGCCTGAGTACCCAGCTCGGCTGGAACTACACCGGCAGCCAGATCCTGCCGGTTCCGCGCATGAGCGGCACCACCTATGAGACCACCGCCGGATTCCACACCCTGGATATCGGGGCAGTCTGGAACGCCACCCGGGCACTGGATCTGAAGTTCGGGCTCAACAACCTGACCAATACCAAGCGTGACTGGGTTGCCACCGAGGCCGATCAGATCCTCGACGGGCGCACTATCTATGCCGGTGTGGCCTACAAGCTGTAATGGCTGAGCGGAGCCCGCACTGGCGGGCTTCCGTTGTTGTCAGGGGATCACCTCGGGTGACGACTTTTATTAAAACCACATGTATTTCAACAAGATGGCATTGCAATCATAAGGAGTTAAAGGGTGTTTAGAGACCAGACCTCGCTGTTCTGGCTGGGATTGTTCCTCCTGTTCGTACTGCTTTCTCTTTCGCTCGCCACCGGTGCGGGTGTCTATGGTGCTCGCGAGGTGCTCGGCTACCTGATGGGGGATGCCCGCTGGGCTGGCGACGAGAAGCTCGCCATGGTGCTCAATACCTTGCGACTGCCGCGCACCCTCTGCGCCATGGTGGTCGGCGCCTCTTTATCTCTGGCGGCCTCCTTGTTGCAGAGCGCGACCCGCAATCCGCTGGCGGAGCCCGGTCTGCTCGGGGTCAACGCCGGGGCCGTCTTTGCGCTGGTGGTGGGGCTCACCTGGTTCGGGGTGGAGTCCGCCTACGGCTATCTGCTCTGGGCCGGACTCGGTGCGCTGCTCGGCAACGTGATTGTGCTGGGGCTCGGCATGATGATTGGCCGCTCCAACCCCCTCAAGCTTATTCTGGTCGGGGTGGCGCTTTCCGCCACCTTCGGCGGTCTCTCCAGCTTTCTGCTGCTCTCCAACAAGATGGTGCTGGAGCAGTACCGCTTCTGGAACCTCGGCTCCCTGTCGGCGGCCAATCTCGATGCCATCATCGCCGTGCTGCCCTTCGTGCTGGCGGCGTTTGTCATCACCCTGCTGCTCTGTCGCCAGCTGACCCTGATGCAGATGGGGGACAGTCAGGCCCAGGCGCTGGGGATCCGCCCCAACCGGGTGCGAATTGGCGTGCTGCTGGCCGCCACCCTGTTTACCGCCAGTGCCATCGCCATCGCCGGTCCCATCGGCTTTGTCGGCTTTCTGGCCGCCTACTGTGGCCGATTGGTGGAGCCGGTGAAGCTGTCGGTGCAGGTCTGTTTCTCCGCTCTGTTCGGCATGCTGTTTCTGCTGTTGGCCGACATTCTGGCGCGCTGGCTGATCCAGCCGTTCGAGCTGCCAAACGGGGTCATTCTGGCCCTGATCGGTGCACCTGTGCTGATCGCCATCGTCAACCGCGGGGGCTTTCGTACCCTGCTGACCGTCAAGTGAGGGGCTGATGCGCACACCTACCGATATGCTCTGCCTGCGGGCCGGCAACCGCTCTTTGCTGCTCCATCTGCCCAGCTGGCGCTGGCTGGTACTGCTTGCCGTGGCGCTGCTGGCGCTTGCTCTGCTGGCCTTGAGTGTTGGCGGCGGCAAACTCGGCTTTGCCGGAGTGGTCAACACCCTGCTGGGGGAGGGGACCCGCCTTGAGCAGCTCACCCTGTTCAAGATCCGGCTGCCGCGCATCCTTGGGGTCGTGGTGGCGGGGGCGGCCATGGGGCTCTCGGGCTGTCTGGTGCAAACATTGGTTCGCAACCGGCTGGCCACACCCGACATGGTGGGGGTCAACAACGGCGCCTCTCTGGCCATCATCGTCTTCTCCCTCTACTTGACGGTAGGCAGCTGGCCCTGGTGGGCCGCGCCCATCGGCGCCATCTTCGCGGCGCTGGTGCTCTATACCCTCTGCCGCAAACCGGGTGAACAGGGCTATCTGTTCGTGGTGATCGGTATCGGCCTCTCCGAGCTGTTCGAGGCGCTCGGCCAGTTTGTGATGTCCACCCAGGCCCTGCTGCACCTGAGTTCCCTCTATCTGTGGAACATGGGCAGCTTTATTGCCGTGGGTTACAGCACCATCACCCCGATTGCCATCCTGTTGCTGCTGCTCTGCCCGTGGATTGTCTATCTCTCCCGCTCGCTGGCGGTGCTGCGCTTTGGCCCCGAGATGGCCAGAGGGCTTGGCGTCAACGGCGATCGGGTGCAACTGGGTATTCTGGCCCAGGCCATTCTGGTGGCGGCGCTCGGCACCGCCATCGGCGGCCCCGTGGTCTTTATCGCCATGGCGGCCCCCATTCTAGCCTCCTGGCTGGTGAAAGACCGGGTGGTGCCGCTCTGGCTGGCGGCACTCAGCGGCGCCCTGCTGCTGCTTGCCAGCGATACCTTGGTCCGGGTGCTGGCCAGCCCCCACGAGGTGGCGACCGGTATCATGACCCGCATTCTCGGCGGCCTGTTGCTGCTTTTTCTTCTTGTTAACGATCGCCAGAGGGCTGACTGATGACGCTCACCGTAAATCGCCTCCACTTCGCCTATCAGCAGACCCCCATTTTGCGGGACATCTCTTTCAGCGTGCCGAGGGGCAAGCTGGTGGGGATCGTCGGCCCCAACGGCTGCGGCAAATCGACCCTGCTCAAGCTGCTATCCGGCCAGATGAAAGCCCAACGCGGCGAGATCCTGCTCAAAGGCAAGCCGCTTGCCAGCTACCCCATGAAGGGGCTGGCGCGGGAGCTCGCCTATCTGCCCCAGCGGCCGACCCTGCCTGCCGGCATTCTGGTGGAGCAGCTGGTGCAGTATGGCCGCCACCCTCATCAGGGCTGGTTCAATCAGTGGGGTGAGGAGGATGCCCGCATGGTGCGTATTGCCTGCGAGCGAATGCAGCTTGAGGGGATCTGGCAGCAGAGCGCCGCGTCCCTCTCCGGCGGGCAGGCACAGCGGGCGTGGCTGGCGATGATCCTGGCGCAGGACAGCGACATGGTGCTGCTCGACGAGCCCACCAGTGCCCTCGATATCGGTCACCAGACCGAGGTGATGGAGGCGATCCATCGCATCACCGCCGAGGGCAAAACCGTGCTGCTGGTGATCCACGATCTGGCGATGGCGGCCCGTTACTGTGACGAGTTGATCGCCATCGGCGAGGGGACCATTGCCGCCATGGGCCCGGCCCGGGAGGTGGTGACCAAGGATCTAATCGACCGGCTCTACCAGACCAGTGTCGACATTCTGCATGCCCCCGGCGACGGGGCGCCCATTATCGTGCCCCGTCGCCACGAACATGGCTGCGCCCTGCGTTCGGCGAGTTGAGCCATATGGGCCTGCTCTGTGGGCCCACCGAGTGTATTCACGCGGCCGATTATCCGGGCCGTGCAACGAGAAGGAGTGAGATGATGAAGCGTTTTGCCGCCCTGGCAGCAGCCATCCTGATGCTGGCCGCGCCGCTGGTTCAGGCGCAGGAGATGCGTGAAGTGACCGATGCGTTTGGCCAGAAGGTGCAGGTGCCAGTCCAGCCAACGCGGGTGGTGGTGCTGAGCGAGCTCGAACTCGACAGCACCCTGACCCTGGGGCTGACCCCCATCGGCGCCGTCAATGGCCGTGGTCAACCCACCTTGCCTCGCTATTTGCTGAACAAGGCGGGCATGGGGATCCAGGTGATCGGCGATCTCGACAGCCCCAATCTGGAGTCGCTGATTGCGCTGGAGCCCGATCTTATCCTGACAGGACAGACCCGTCCCGAGCTGCTGACTTTGCTGGGGGAGATCGCGCCGACCGTGGTGACTAGCAAGTGGGGGGAGCCGTGGCAGGATAGCTTCCGCCGCACCGCTCACACCCTCAACCGCGACCAGCAAGGAGATACTTTCTTGCTGCAGTATGCCGAGCGGTTGACTCAGGCTCGCAGCAAGCTGGCCAAACATCAGGGGGAGAGCATCAGCATAGTGCGCTGGAACCCCAAGGGGCCGAGCTTTATGTATCAGGGCACCTTTGCCAGCAGCGTAGTGGAGTCGATGGGGCTGGTACGCCCAAGCAAGCAGCAGGGGACTGGCGCACCCCACTCACCGGCGCTGAGTCTGGAGTCCCTCAACCTGCTGGATGCTGACTGGCTGGTGGTCGGTACCCTGAGCGCCAGCGGTGATGCGGTGGATGCCATGCGTCAGGCGGAGCAGACTCCAGCGTTCCAGCAGTTGCCGGTGATCAAGGCCAAGCGCTTTGGCGCCGTGGACGGGTCGCTCTGGACTTCGAGCGGCGGCCCACAGGCGGCTCTCAAGGTGATCGAGGATGTGGAGCGGTTGCTGGCAACCCGCAGCTGAACGAGCGCGTTATCTGAGGGATGAAATCTGTGCGAATGAACCACAGATAGAGTATCTATCTATCAGTGGTTCATTAATGTGGATGTTAATTTCTTTTATTGGCTCATTCGCAAAAGAGTGCTTTCGTTTATTGATTAATGTGTGAATTGCTGCACGTTCTGGGTACGAGCCTCGCGGTATGGCTTTTGTCGCCCCCGTTTTTCCGTATGGTATGAGCGTTTATTGGGTCAAGGGTTAATTGCTGCTTGTTCCCGTTAAGTGCTTGCTACCAAAGAGGAATCTAAATGAACGAGAGTCGACGTAGAGTCACCCTGGGGCTGTTGAGTACCCCCCTGGTCGCCACCCTCACCGGCTGCAACAGCAGCAATGACAGCCAGGGGAGTGCGGCGGATTTTCGCACCACCCTGACCGACCGGCTGAGCGCCGAGCTGCACGACGAGCAGACGGCCCGCCAGCTGGCCCCCTTCATCGAGGAGGCCTGCTTCAACATGACCCCGTCCCGGGTCGCCATCGACCAGGCCCACTGCGTCATCGCCTTTGCCTTCGGCAACCGCCCCAACGCCTCGGGCAACCCGGATGAACTGGCCGAGCCCGGCCCCATGAACGAGGCTCTGGCTGCCTGCTGTGCGGCCCTCTATCGGCAAAAGCCGGTGCCCATGTACGTGCAATGGGAGATTGCCCGCTTCCTCGACTCGGCCCGCTATCCGGACATTCCAGCCCGGGATGTCATCTCCATCGAGCCTTACTGGGATAATGAAGGCAAGCTGGTCTACCTCAGCACGGACGGCGTGGTGGAGGCCATTGTCAGGGATTATGCCGGCGGAGATGCCGCCGCCCTTGGCACGGCGGCCGTTATCGGTCACCGCGACCACGTCAAGCGCTGCATCATCACCTGCCGTGCCCGCAAGGTGGCGAGCCATGCCCCGGAGGGGATCGAACTGCCCGTCTGGTACGACGAGCAATCCGATCAACCCTGGACCCGTCGCCGCGACCTCTATGTGCTGCAGGATATCTCGGTTCAGTTGATGGGGGTGGCGCAGGCCAACATAGCCCAAGCCTATCCGAACGGCTGAGGAGACCGCTCGGCGGATGGTGCAATAACAGAAAACGGCGGGTTGATCCCGCCGTTTTTTTTGAAATGACTCTGATTACTGTTTCTGGATAGTGGTTACGGTTAGCTTGCCGTCCGGGTTCTCGGCGTGAAAACGCACCGCATCCCCCACCTTCAGATCCTGGAGCTGGGCCGGGTTAGCTACTCGAAAGACCATGGTCATGGGGGGCATCTTGAGGTTCTCGATCGCCTCGTGCTTGATGCCGACTTTGCCGCGCCCCTCATCGAGGCGGGTAATGACCCCCTTGGTCATCACCATTGCGGCCTGTTTGCTCATCTCACCCGTCTGACTCATATCGTGCCCTTCATGGTGCATCATCTCTTCGGCTTGCAGGTTGGTGTGGGTGGCAAGGCCAAGCAGCAGGGTCAGGGTCAGCGTCTTGTAGTTCATGATGGTTTCCTTATCGTTCAGTCAATATGGATCGTGAAATCGGGTTATTCGGATTGCGGGTACGCGCTCTTGCCAAGGCTGCGGCTGCGCCACAGGTAGTAGGCGGCGGGCAGCACCAAGAGGGTCAGCACCAGCGCGCTCACCATGCCGCCGATCATGGGGGCGGCGATGCGCTGCATCACCTCGGATCCGGTGCCGTGGCTCCACATGATGGGCAAGAGGCCAGCGATGATGGTGACCACCGTCATCATCTTGGGGCGCAGGCGCAGGGCGGCGCCGTGGATCACCGCCCGGTGCAGACCCGCCTTGTCCGGCTTGCCACTGGCCACCAGGTCATCCCAGGCATGGTTGAGGTAGACCAGCATCAAGACGCCGGTCTCTACCGCCACCCCCGCCAGAGCGATAAAGCCCACCCCGACCGCCACCGAGAGGTTGAAATCGAGCAGCCAGAGGGTCCAGATCCCGCCCACCACCGCCAGCGGCAAGGTGGTGAGAATGAGCAGTACCTCCTGAACGCGGCGAAACGCCAGATAGAGCAGCAGCACGATAATGGCTACCGTGAGCGGCACCACGTAGGCGAGGCGCGCCTTGGCCCGCTCCATGTACTCGTATTGGCCAGACCAGGTGAGGGCGTAGCCCGCCGGCAGCACCAGCTGCTTGCCCACCTTTGCCTTGGCCTCAGCTACAAAAGAGCCGATATCGCGGCTGCGAATATCGACGTAGACCCAGCCGTTGAGGCGCGCATTTTCACTGCGCAGCATCGGGGCCTCGTCGCTGATATAGACCCGGGCCACATCCGCCAGCGCGATACGCGCACCGCTCGGAGTCACCACCGGCAGCAGCTCGAGGCTGGCCACTGAATCGCGATAGCTCTGGGGGTAGCGCAGGTTGATAGGGTAGCGTTCACGTCCCTCGATGGTCTGGCCCACCTCCATGCCGCCCACCGCGGTGGCGAGCACCGCCTGCACGTCGGCGATGTTGAGGCCGTAGCGGGCCGCTTTCAGCCGGTCGATGTCCACCTTGACGTAGCGGCCACCGGCGACCCGCTCGGCGTAGACCGATGAGGCGCCCTCCACCTTGCCGACGATCTGTTCCAGCTGCTGGCCGAGCTGCTGGATCACCTTGAGATCGGGCCCCGCAATCTTGATGCCGACCGGGGTCTTGATGCCGGTGGCCAGCATGTCGATGCGGGTCTTGATGGGGGGCACCCAGGCGTTGGTGAGGCCGGGGAAGCGGATGAGGGAGTCGAGCTCTTCTTTGAGCTTCTCCGGGGTCATGCCGGGGCGCCACTGATCGCGGGGTTTGAGCTGGATGCTGGTCTCCATCATCACCAGATCCGCAGGGTCGGTGGCTGATTCGGCGCGGCCCGCCTTGCCGAACACGTTCTGCACCTCGGGCACGGTACGAATGAGCTTGTCGGTCTGCTGCAAAATCTCCCGCGCCTTGCCCACCGAGATATTGGCTGCGGTGGTGGGCATATACATGATGTCCCCCTCGTCCAGCGGCGGAATGAACTCGGAGCCCAGGTACTTGAGCGGCCAGAAGCCCGCCACCGTCACCACGGCGGCGATGGCCAGGGTGGTTTTCGGACGAGCCAAGACGGCTTTGAGCAGTGGCACATAGCCCAGGCTCAGCCAGCGGTTGAGCGGGTTGGCCTGCTCCGCCAGCACCTTGCCACGGATAAAGTAGCCCATGATCACCGGCACGAGCGTGATGGCGAGCCCGGCCGCCGCCGCCATGGCATAGGTCTTGGTGTAGGCGAGCGGGTGGAACATCCGCCCCTCCTGCGCCTCCAGCGCGAACACCGGCAGGAAGCTGATGGTGATGATGAGCAGGGAGAAGAAGATGGCGGGCCCCACCTCTATGCTTGCCTCGGTGATGATGCGCCAGCGGTTCTTATCGGTGAGCGCCTCCCGCTCCATGTGTTTGTGGACGTTCTCGATCATCACGATGGCGCCATCCACCATGGCGCCGATGGCGATGGCGATGCCCCCCAACGACATGATGTTGGCGTTGATCCCCTGCAGGTGCATCACGATAAAGGCGGTCAGGATGGCGATGGGCAAGGAGATGACCACCACCAGCGACGAGCGCAGGTGGAACAGGAAGGCGAGGCAGACCAGCACCACCACCGCGAACTCCTCTACCAGCTTGCCGGAGAGGTTGTCGATGGCGCGCTGGATAAGGTCGGAGCGATCGTAGACGGTGACGATCTCTACTCCTTCCGGCAGGCTGCTTTTGAGCTGGGCGAGCCGCGCCTTGACCCCGTCGATGGTGTGCTGGGCATTCTCGCCATAGCGCATGACGATAATGCCGCCCACCACTTCCCCTTCGCCATTGAGCTCGGCCAGGCCGCGCCGGCTCTGGGGCCCGGTGACCACATCAGCCACATCGCCCAGCAGCAGCGGGGCGCCGCGCACATTGGTACCGAGCGGGATCTGCTTCAGATCCTCCACGCTTTTCAGATAGCCGTTGGATCGCACCATGTACTCCGCTTCTGCCATCTCGATGACGGAGGCGCCGGTCTCCTGATTGCCCTGCTTGATGGCTGTCTCGATAAGGGAGAGCGGGATGCCGTAGGCGCGCAGCTTGTCCGGATCGACCCGCACCTGATACTGGCGCACCATGCCGCCGACGGTGGCGACCTCGGAGACCCCGTCCACCGTCTGCAACTCGTACTTGAGGAACCAGTTCTGCAGCGAGGTGAGCTGGCTGAGGTCATGCTTGCCGGTTCTGTCCACCAGTGCGTACTGATAGACCCAGCCCACCCCGGTGGCATCTGGGCCGAGCTGGGGTCGAGCGGAGGCGGGCAGGTTGGGGGCGACCTGACTCAAATACTCCAGCACCCGGGCACGGGCCCAGTAGAGGTCGGTGTTGTCGTCAAACAGCACATAGACGAAGGAGTCGCCGAAGAAGGAGTAGCCGCGCACCGTGGTGGCCCCCGGCACCGCCAGCATGGCGGTGGTGAGCGGGTAGGTCACCTGATCCTCCACCACTTGAGGCGCCTGGCCCGGATAGGAGGTCTTGATGATCACCTGCACGTCGGAGAGATCCGGCAGGGCGTCCACCGGGGTCTGTTTGACCGACCAGAGCCCCCAGGCGGTGAGCATGAGGGTCAATAGCAGCACCAGAAAGCGGTTGCCGATGGACCAGCGAATAATCGACGGGATCATGATTGAACTCCTTTCTCACCAAGTACAGAGAGCGGAGAGCGGTTGCCTGCTAGGCAGCGAATGATGGCAGGGATCATGATTTCTTCTCCACCTCGGGCATCGCCATCTGATGTTGGCTATGGTCCATCCCTTCCATCTCATCTTTTGCCTGCTCCGGAGCGTGGCCGCTGGCCGGGGCCTTCTCCTGATGGATGTTGGTGATGCGGTACTCATCCCCCTCCTGCATTACCTGCAGGTGCAGGGTCTGCCCCTCGACCAGCTTGCTGATATCGACCCCATCGGCGACGGTGAACTCCATCTCCATGGCGGGCCACTGCCACTCGGGGATGGGCTGGTGGGAGACCATCAGGGTACGTTTGGCCAGATCGATGCTTTCAACCTCGCCCTGAGTCCACACCTGGGCAGGGCGCACCGCCGTCATGCGCTGGAAGTCCGAATCGATGGCCGACTCGGAGTCGAGCAGGAACTGGGCAGAGCTGACGATGTTATCCCCCGCCTCTACCCCAGCCTTGATGGCCACCTTGTCGCCAAACTGGGGGCCCAGAGTGACGGCCACCGACTTGAAGCTGCCATCCCCCAGCGCCAGCACCAGCCGGTCCTGACTGCCGGTGCGGATCACCGCTTCGCTCGGCACCACCAATTGCGGCTCTCCCTTGCCCGCCTGAATGGTCACCTTGGCGAACATATTGGGTTTCAAAAACTCGTCCGGGTTGGCGAAGCGCAGCCGTACCTTGAGGGTACGGGTGGTGGCATCCAGAGTCGGGTAGAGGTAATCCACCTTACCTTGCCAACTGCGGCCGGGGGCATAGTCGAGGGTCATGGTGACCGGATCCCCCACCTTCAGCTGGGCGGCCTGGCGCTCGAACACCTCTGCACTCACCCACACCTGCTTGAGGGTGCTGATGTTAAAGAGCGCCGCGGCAGGCTCCACATACTGGCCTTCTCGCACCTTCAGCTCGGAGACATAACCGCTGCTGGGGGCATAGAAACGCACCGTCTCCTGCACCTGACGGGTGCGCTTGAGGGCCGCTATCTGATCTGCCGGTACCTGCAGGGACTTGAGCTTGCCTTCGGCGGCGCGCAGCAGCAGCGGGTTGGCAGTGTTGAGGGCCAGCAGGTATTCGTGCTGGGCGTTGACCAGATCCGGGGCGTAGAGCTCGTAAATAAGGCTCCCCTTGCTCACCTGCTGCCCTTCGCTCTTGATGGCGAGGGTGCGGATCCAGCCCGCCATGCGGGCGTTGACCGCCTCCAGCTTGTCCTCGTCATAGCCGACGTAGCCCACCGTCTCGATCTGCTGGTGGATAGGGAGCTTCTCCACCTTGGCAAGCCGCACCCCCAGGTTCTGCTGGATCTCGGGGCTGATGGTGACAGTGCCCGGTGAGCCGCCCTGTTTTTCCTCATAGACGGGGATAAAGTCCATCCCCATGTTGTCCTTGGCCGGGGCATTGCGCTTGTCGCGCGGATCCATGGGGTTGACCCAGTAGAGCGGCGTCTTCTCCTTGGCCACGGTGCTAGCAGTGGTCTGTTTGGCAGCCCAGTAACCGCCACCGGCGCCGAGGGCCAGCAGCAGGGCTGATACCAGCAGTTTCTGGCTCATCGCACACCCCCACTTAGTGGCAGGGTGGCAAAGTTCTTGGCGGCGATAAGGCCGGTAACAGGGACAAGTGACATCATATCTCTTCTCTTGTGCAGGCCGCCGGATCGGAGATGGACAAGGCATCACCTAAGGGATTGGCGGCAAACGGGGCGCAGCTGTATCAGCGCGCACGGCTCCCAGTGAGCGGGCCGGTTTGGCCGGGGCACAGGGTCAGGCAAGGCGGCAGGAGACGGGCAAGCCGAGGCTTGCCGCTGCCGCAAGAGAAGATCTTTCTAGTGTCGCAGCACCGACAACATCAGGTGTCGGCGCGGCCAGGAGGGGGGATGGGTACCGCGTGATCGCAGGAAGGGATCCCGCAACCAGTTATCAAGCAGTGCAGTTGCGAAGTTACTGCCAAGTAGCAGGGGGAAGATCAGCAGGGCGACCAATACACCCAGCAGAGCTATCGCGCCGAAGGAGAGGGCATTGACGCCGGTCTGCATCTGGCACTCATCGCCCATGGCCGACCCCTCGTCTCCCTGATGGCAGGAGAGGGCCATGGTATCGCTCGGGTGAGACATTGCGGGCATCGCATGAGAGCTCTCGCCATCCGCCATCGCCATGGATGAATCCAACATCACCATTGGCAGGGGGCTGCTTTGGGTCGTCTCGGAGGAGAGGGGAGAAGCATGCCAGCTGATGCAGAGGGTCAGATTGCACACGAGCAGCAGCGCCAGCAATAGCCGGGCTAGCAGGGCAGAGGGCAATCTTGTCGCAAGCTGGGTGAGTGACAATCCGGTCATCCTTCAGGATCTGGTATCCAGACTCTAAACCTTGCTTCTGGGAGAAGGTCAAGGTGAGGGCTGGCGCTGTTGTTGCAGATAGATGTCGCTGTATTTCTCCAGCAGCTGATCTATCCACTGCCTCATGCCCGGCGCTTGCAGCATGGGTTCCAGCTGTTCGAGGGTGCCAAGATGGGGAGATTGTAGTGAAACAGAAATATAGAGCTCACCGCGCTGCAGTGGCCACTGCAGATCAGTCATTCCGCTGCTCGGGTAATTTTCGCTCAAAAACAGGCGGCCGGAAGAGCGGCCATAGGGAACGAAGTCGACCCGGTCACTGGCCAGCAGGCCAAATACCTGCTTGAGGGAGTTGACCCTGTAGATGCGGGTATTTGCTTGCAAAAAATCATCCATTTCGCTGCCAAGGCTGACGCCTATCATCATGGCTCCCCGCAGTCCGGTCAGATCCTCCCGTCGCTGCAGCAAGCGGCTGCCGGGTTGGCGCACGAACACCGCCATGTCATTGATGGCCATGGGCGTTCGGGTAAAGCGGGAGTAGTGTGCTCTCTCTTCGTTGCGCAGCGCACAGATATTGATGTCGACCTCTCCTTTCGCCACTTTCTGCTGACAGCGGGCCCAGGGGCCCACATAGGAGAGATCCACATTGAAACCCAACCGTTGATAGAGGGTACTGACTACTTCGGCACAAACGCCGATGATCTTGCCATCGCTCAGCCAGTTCCAGGGGGGATAATCGTGATGACCACAGGCGGAGAGGGTAGTGGTCGTCAAGGTCGTCGCGAGCCAGAGCTGAGCCAGCATATCCGGATCCTGTGCAAAAAAGTCTCGATGTGTGTCATTGAAGCACACCGCAGACAAAAAAATACCCCCGCACGGGCGGGGGTAGTTTGTTATCGGTGGCACGCCCGTGGAGAGCGTTACGGCTTGGCGCGTTTTTCCGACCCTTTCATGATGAGGCGGAAGAAGAGCGGGATAAAGAAGATGGCGATAAAGGTGGCCGCCAGCATGCCGCCGATGACCGGCCAGCCGAGAGCGTGACGGCTTGCGGCACCGGCGCCGCTGGAGGTGACCAGCGGCACACAGCCGAGGATGAAGGCCAGCGAGGTCATCACGATGGGGCGAAAACGCAGGCGCGCCGCCTCCAGTGCCGACTCGATGAGGCTCATCCCCTCCTCGTGCTTCATCACCGCGAATTCCACAATCAGTATGGCGTTCTTGGCGGCAAGGCCCACCAGGGTCACCAGCCCGATCTGGAAGTAGACGTTGTTGGTGAGTCCTACCAGCCAGGTGGCCAGCAGGGCGCCGAACAGGGCGAACGGTACGGCTGTGATCACCGCAAACGGCAGGCTCCAGCGTTCGTACTGGGCTGCCAGGATGAGGAAGATCATCACAATACCGAAGCCGAACGCCATGCCTGCGCTACCGGCAGAGGCCTTCTCCTGATAGGCGGAACCGGTCCACTCCAGCTTGGCATCGTTGCCAAGGGTGCTGTTGGCCACCTCTTCCAGTGCGGCGATCGCCTGACCCGAACTGTAGCCGGGTGCCGGCTGTGCCATGATCTTGGCTGCCTGGAAGATGTTGAAACGCTCTACCAGCTCGGGACCACTGGCATCACGGACCGTCACCAGGCTGCTGAGCGGGATCATCTCGCCGGTGTTGGAGCGCACGTAGACGTTGCGGATATCGCTCTTCTTAGCGCGGTAGTCCGCTTCGGACTGCAACTGTACCCGGTAGGTTCGGCCAAACTGGTTGAAGTCGTTGACATAGACCTGACCGAAGGTGGCCTGCATGGTGTCGAATACCGCATTGATCGGCAGCCCCAGCGCCTTGGCTTTCTCGCGATCCAGGTCGAGATAGACCTGCGGCACATTGGCACGGAATGTGGATGTGACACTTGCAAACTCGGGGCGCTCCTTGGCGGCGGCGAGGAAGCGCTGTACTTCGCCAGAAAACTCCTGGGCACTGCCGGAACCCCGGTTTTGCAGGTAGCCTTCCAGTCCGCCGGTGGTGGACATCCCCTGGATGGGGGGCGGGTTGAAGGAGGCAACAAAGCCGTCAGCCAGCCCCATCAGGCTCATCCCCTGCAGGGTTTTGGCCAGCTCGAAGGAGTCCTGGCCTGTCCCCTTGCGCTCGCTCCAGTCCTTCAGGGTAATGAAGGTGAGGCCACTGTTGCTGATGATGGCATTGGAGAGGATGTCGAAGCCCGAGAAGGTGATGACATCCTTCACATGGGGATTGGCCATGGCTATCTTGTCGAACTGATCCGCCACCGCCTGCGTCCGGCTCATGGCGGCGGCATCCGGCAGCATGACAGCGGAGATGAGGTAGCCCTGATCTTCGTTTGGTACCAGCTCGCCCGGCACTTTCAGGAAGAGACCGTAGATGGAGAGGATCAGCACGGCGATGATGGCAAAGGCGACCCCCACCCGGCGGTTCAGGAAGGCAACACCCCGTACATAGCCGCGAGTCAGCTGGTCAAATTTTTCGTTGAACCAGACGAAGAAACGGGCCGGTTTGTGGTGTCCTTCTTTCAGCAACACGGCGCACAGGGCCGGCGACAGGGTCAGTGCCACCAGACCCGAGATAGCTACCGAGACCGCAACCGTGATGGCGAACTGCTTGTACATCACACCCGTCATACCACCCATAAAGGCGACCGGCAGAAACACGGCGCAGAGCACCAGCACGATGGCGACCACCGGGCCGGAGACCTCCTGCATGGCGAGGATGGCCGCTTCCTTGGCGGAGCACTTCTTCTCGCTCATGATCCGCTCGACGTTCTCGAGCACCACGATGGCGTCATCCACCACAATACCGATGGCGAGCACCATGCCGAACAGGGTCAGCAGGTTGATGGAGAAGCCGAGCACCAGCATGCCGGCGAAGGTGCCGATCAGCGATACCGGCACCGCGATACAGGGGATCAGGGTGGCGCGGAAGTTTTGCAGGAACAGGTAGACCACGATAAACACCAGTACGATCGCCTCGAACAGGGTGTGTACCACCTCCTCGATGGAGATCTTCACAAACTCGGTGGTGTCGTAAGGGATCTGGTACTCGATATCCTGCGGAAAGCGCTCCTTGAGTTGTTCCATGGTGGTGTGCACCGCGTCGGCGACTGCGACGGCGTTAGCTCCGGGCTGCAGATAGGTAGCGATACCGATGGCCGGTTTGCCGTTGGCGCGGGCGACCAGATCATAATCCTTGCCCCCCAGTTCGACCCGGGCGACATCGCGCACCCGGATCTTGGAGCCATCGGGCATGGAGCGAACGATGATGTTCTGGAACTCCTTCACATCTTCAAGGCGACCCTTGGTCTGCACCGTGTAGGTGAAGTCGATGGGGGTCGAGGTGGGCTGGGCACCGATCTTGCCCGCCGCAAACTGGGTGTTCTGCTCGCGGATGGCGCTAATCACATCGCTCGGGGTGAGTTCGAGCTGGGCCAGCCGATCCGGCCGGAGCCAGATACGCATGGCATAGTCGGTACCGCCAAACAAGGTGGTATCACCGATGCCGGGAATCCGCTTGAGCTCGTCGATGATGTTGAGCAGGGCGTAGTTCGAGAGATAGGTGGTATCAAACGAGCCGTTCGGCGACTGGAGGGTGACCACCTGCAGGATGGAGGTCGATTTCTTCTTGACTGTGACCCCCTGCTTTTTCACCTCTTCCGGCAACTGGGCCATGGCGGCCGAGACCCGGTTGTTGACGTTGATGGTGGCCTGATCCGGATCGGTGCCGATCTCGAAGTAGACGTTGAGGTTCATCTGGCCGTTGGAGGCCGATCCCGATTGCATATAGATCATCCGCTCAACGCCGTTGATCTGCTGCTCCAGCGGCGCGGCGACAGTCTGGGAGATCACCTCGGGGGTGGCGCCCGGATAGAAGGCTGTCACCGAGACCACCGGCGGGGTGATCTGGGGGTACTGCTCAATGGGGAGCGATCGCATTGCCGCCAATCCACCCAGCACGATAATGATGGAAATCACGCTGGCGAAGATGGGACGCTCGATAAAAAACCTGGAAAACATACGAGCTCCTTACTTGGCCGCTGAGTGGCTGACCATCTTGGCGGTGATGGCTTTCATCTCGTCGGCAGAGACAGGTTTCACCACGGCACCGGGGCGAGCCTTCATCAAGCCTTCGACGATGTAACGGTCACCGGCATTGAGGCCACTGTCGATCAGTACCCCCTCGGCGACCACCGGGCCCAGCTTGACCGGGCGGGGCATCACCTTGTTCTCTGCATCCACCACCATCACCATGCGGTCAGCCTGAGACTGGACGATAGCGCGGGGCGGTACCACGATGGCGTTTTTGCGCAGGCCAAGATCGATGGTCATGCGGACAAACTGGCCGGGCAGCAGCACGCCATCCTTGTTGTCGAAGATGGCACGGGCCCGGATGGTGCCGGTCTGGGGATCGACCCGGTTGTCGGAGAAGTTGAGCTTGCCCGCTTCAGGGTAGACAGAGCCATCGGCCAGACGAATATGGGTGCGCCAGGTGGTGGCATCCTTCGCCTCAATCACCCCTTTCTTTACCGAGTTTTCGAAGTTGAGGCGATCCTGCTCCGAGTAGGAGAAGTTGACATAGAGCGGATCAAACTGGGTGATGGTAGTGAGCAGGCCGTTGTCGCCGCTGGTGGAGATAAGGCTCCCCTCGGACTGGGAGCTCTTGCTCGCCATGCCGTTTATGGGGGCGGTGACTTTGGTATAGCTGAGGTTGAGCTCGGCCTCCTTCACCTTGGCCTGGGCGGCCTGATGGCTGGCGATGGCCGCTTCATAGTTGGCGATGGTGTCGTCATAGTCCTTGCGGCTTACCACCTGGCGCTTGAAGAGGGGAATGATGCGATCCCGATCGGCGCGGGCCTTGTTGAGGCGAGCCTGCTCCTGAGCCAGGGTCCCTTTGGCCTGCTCCAGCGCCACCTTGTAGGGCTCGGGATCGATCAGAAACAGCTCCTGGCCGGCGGTAACCGGCTGACCTTCGATGTAGGTGCGCTTGAGCAGGATGCCACTGACTCGTGATCGCACATCGATCTCGCGAAAACCGGCGGTTTCACCCACCATCTCGGTGGTGAGCGGCACATCGGTCAGGGTCGCCTCGTTGACTACCACGGGCACGGCCGGCATGGTTTGCACCGTCTGGTTTGTTTCCCCGCCACAGCCGGCCAGTGCACCGGCCAGCGTCAGAGCGAGCATCCCCTGTTTGAATAATCCTGCTCTGGTGTTTGGCTCCATCATCATTTCACTCCTGTTGGCCCGATTGCGGCCATCATGCACACCTTTTTTTTCGGCTGACGTGATTAACTTCATGATTACAAATTAACTCATTGGATTATTGAAGTTTTTCAATCATAGAGCATGAACATTGAACCCAAGCTGCTTGATCGAAAAAGTTCTCTCTGTTCTTCACAACAGAAGCCGTTCTGCTGCTGGAAAATGGAGTAAAGAGTACCATATGAGAACTAGATTGCCGACAGGATAGTGCGTGCGATGACAATAGTCAGGAGGAAAAAGGGGGATAATTGTAGCGGGCGAGAGGAGCCCTCGCCCGCACTCAATCAGGCGAAGCAGGCCCAGATGGGAGCGTGGTCGGAGGGTTTCTCTATGCCGCGCAGTTCATAGTCGATACCTGTCTCGGTCACGCTGTCCTTGAGGGCGTCGGAGGCCATGATGAGGTCGATGCGCAGGCCGCGATTCTCGTCAAAGCCCTTGGATCGGTAGTCAAACCAGGAGAAACGCTCGCACTCGGTAGGGTTGGCGGCGCGGAAGGTGTCGGTGAGACCGAACCCTTTCAGCCGCTCCATCCATTCGCGCTCGATGGGCAGGAAGGAGCACTTGCCATCCCGCAGCCAGCGCTTGCGGTTCGCTTCGCCGATGCCGATGTCGAGATCGGTGGGGGAGATATTCATATCCCCGATCAGCACCAGCTGGTCGTCCGGCGTGTGATGAGTTTCGAGATAGTGCTGCAGATCCTCGTAGAACTTCTGCTTGGCCGGGAACTTGGTCTCGTGATCCTGGCTTTCACCCTGCGGGAAGTAGCCGTTCATCACCTTGATGAGAGAGCCATCTTCGCGTTCGAAGGTAGCCATGATCATCCGGCGCTGGGTCTCTTCGTCGTCGGTGGGGAAGCCTTTCTCCACCTTGACCGGCTTCTGTTTACTCATGATGGCGACCCCGTAGTGGGCCTTCTGGCCGTGAAACTCCACGTGATAGCCCATGGCCTCCACATCGGCCAGCGGGAAAGCCTCGTCGTGTACCTTGATCTCCTGCAGGCCGATCACATCGGGTTGGTGCTTGTCGATGATGGCTTGCAGCTGGTGCAAACGGGCGCGCAGGCCGTTGATATTGAAAGAGATGATCTTCATGTCCGGGATGCTCATGTCATTTTTATAAGTGGCTATTGGACTAGGAATCGGCGGTAGATGCAAGTTCGGGGCGCGGGTCAGCACCAGTGGCCGACCCGCTTGGCAGGGAGAGGCGTCAGCGGGTCATCTTTTTGACGAATACCACCACAAACAGCGCCAGCGTGAAGCTGCCGGTAAAGGCTTCGAAGGCGGCAAAGATCCTGGAGAGCCCGACCGGAGTGAAGTCGCCGTACCCCAACGTGGTGAAGGTGACCACGCTGTAGTAGAGGCATTCGAGCAGGAAGATGGCGTTCTCTTCAAGGGGCGCCTCTGGTCGATAGATAAGGTAGTTACCCGCGAAGTTGAGGCCGCAGAAGAAGTAAAAAATGCTGCAGATAAAGATGAGCAGCAGAGAGAAGAGCACCACCCGCATCGGGGCCTCGCCATAGCCGCAGAAGAGATCGACCACCCAGGAGGTAAAACGCTGGGTCGACCAGAACGGCAGTTGCAGGCGGCGCATGGTGAGCTCCTGCTGGATATAGTTGCCGGACATGGTGAAGATCCCCTGTGCCTCGGAGGCTTTGCGTAGATCCCGGTAGGTCTCTTCCGCCTCCTTGAACCAGATGCGCGCCTGTTTGGGATCCCGTTCGCGGCGCCCCTTGCGATCCTGCATCACCCGTTTGCCGGTCTGCATGTTGTCGAGCCGGGTGTTGTGCCAGCGGATGCCGAGCAGGTTGACGTCATCGAGGGTGGCGCACTGGAGGTTGGCATCACTGAGATCGGCTTTCATCAGGCTGCCGCCCTTCATGCGCAGGCCGTAGAGGTGACCACCGCGCAGGTTGGCGCGATAGAGGTTGCACTGCTCCAGCAAAAATCCCTGATCGGACTCCTTGTTGACCAGATTGAGGCCCGCCAGATTGGCCCGTGACAGCTGCAGGCCGTGGCAGAGTCCGCCAGCGCGAACGTACTGTTCAAGCGCCTCGGCGGTGTGGGCTTCCTGATGGGTATGGTGGGGATCATGCCAGTGGCAGAGATCGTGCTCGCCAGCCTCTTCACTGCAGTGGCGGCCATCGGCCACCAGATAACGACACATCGCCATCTTCGTTTCCCTCGCATTGCCGAACTGGTTTCAGCATAGGCGGGGAAAAGGGGGCACGGCGGCGTCTTAGCTGAACTGGTTGAACTCCTGGCGCAGCTTGCGAAAACGCTCCTGCTGGGCCGGGTTGAGGGGGATGCCGTCGAGCACCTCCAGGGTCTCCTTGCATTCGGCACCAAACTCCGGGCTCTTGCGGTTTTTCTGCATCAGTTGCAGCAACACCTGGATCTTGTTGAGGGCGGCACCGGTATTGGCGGGCGCGCGGCGCAGGGCCTCGCGGAAGTGACCGAGTGCCTGTTCAAGCTCCCCGGCCTGATAGGCCTTGATCCCCAGATCGTTGAGCTGCTGGTAGCGCTGACGCCGCTCCAGTACCGTCTTGTCATCCCGGGTTGCCTGAATGCAGGTGGTGAGCAGCCGGTCTTCGTCCTCCGCCAGCAGGCTCTGCAGGCTCTCGGCGTATTCAAACTCGCCGAGCTGATAGAGAGCGAGGATGGTTTCGCCAAGCAGGGCGGGGGGCATGGTGACCGGTTCGTCGAGCCAGTTCTGGTTGGCTCGATAGAGCATCTTCTTGCCCTTGAGCAGCTCGCCCAGCGCGATCTGTACCCGAGCCTGACAGATCTGCTCGAACACCGGGTAGTTGAACTCCGACATCATCAATGAATCGCGGATGCGCGACAGGGCCGAGTTGACCTGCTTTTGCAGGTTGGCGATGTGGTAGCTGTCGTTGCTGTTGAGGGCGTAGAGGGTCAGGGTCTGGATGTAGGCCCCCAGATAGTGGGGGGTGCGGTGAATGGAGTTGCGGGACAGGTCGATCAGCGACAGCAACACATCCTTGGCCTGGGCATAGTCGTGGCGCAGCAGGCACACCTCCGCCAGTCGGCGGGAGAGTTGCACCGACTGGGGGGAGATATCCACCGCCCGCCTGAGCTCTTGCTGTGCCAGTTCATCGTTGCCGAGGGCGAGTTGGGATTCCGCCAGCCAGAGGTGAGCCTCCACCATCAGCGGGGTATTTTTGAGGGTCGCCTGCAGATGGCTGACCGCCTCTTCATGGAGCCCCAGAGTGTTGCACGCCTTGCCCAGCGTCAGGCGGGCCCAGCTGTTCTCCTGCCCGGCCAGCAGCTGGCGCATCAGGGCGCGCGCCTCCTGTGCTTCACCCAACTTGAGGTGGGTATCGGCCTGCAAGCAGCGGCAGTAGTTGGCAAAACGGGGCACCGCATCGGCTCGCTCGGCACAGGCGGTAATGAGAGCCTGGAAGTTGTTGTCGGCCAGGGCGGTGAATACCGGTGCCAGGGCATGACGCCGGGCGAGGGCGCGTCTGAGGCGAAACGAGAACTGCTCCTGGGAGAAGGGCTTCATCAGGTACTCGTCGGGCTCGGCCTCCAGCGCACTCAGCACCATGGCGCGGGAGCTGTCGCTGCTCACCATTATCACCACGCTCTGGGGCGGGATCAGGCTCTGGTCACGCAGACTCTCCAGCAACTGGCGGCCATTTTCGCCGACCCCCAGATCGTAATCGATGAGATAGATGTCGAAGCTGCCCTTCTGGCAGCGACGCCGTGCATCCTCGGCGGTATTGGAGTAGGTGATGTTGCTGATACCCAGATTGATCAGCATCGCCTTCATCATCACCTGAAACGAGCGCTGCTCATTGACCATCAGAATGCGTTGGGGCTTGGCAGGGCTCTTCTTTTCTGACGCGTTTTCCGGTGTCTGCATTGTTCTGGGTCGAGGCGCTACGGGTTGATGGGAGAAAGTGTGCCACCAAAGCGTGTCAAGTGGCAATCAATGTGCTTTTGTCACGCAACTTTCAGTTTCCATGTCACGCTCTGCGCCTGGTGGCCAGGGCGATGTGGTTGATCCATATCAAATAAAGCTCAGATGGGGTGGCAGCACGCGGCACACTTTTTAGACTGATAGAGGGGGCAAAGACAAGCCTCGGTCACATATAGGCCCCATCAGGCAGGTATCAGGGCCTGCCTCTGTTAGTCCATGAATCACGGAGGGATCAGAGATGAGTTTGCTACCAAGCCGTACCAGTCTGTTCGATGACCTGTTTCGCGATATGGCGTCCGGCTTCTATATTCGCCCCTTGCACGGGGACCCCTTGCCGAGCCAGATCAGGCTGGATTTGAAGGAGAGTGATGGCAACTATGTGCTGCAAGCCGAGTTGCCGGGGGTTGCCAAAGAGGACATCCATGTGGATATCCATGGTAAACAGGTGACGCTGAAAGCGGAGATCCGCCAGTTTGACAGCCAGAACAAGGATGAGCGAACACTGCGCAGTGAACGCTATTTTGGCAGTGTTTCACGCACTCTGGAGTTGCCGGTCGAGGTGGCGCTGGACAAGGTCAGCGCCAGGTTCGAGAACGGTATCCTCACGTTGCAACTGCCCAAGCAGGTGGAAACGCCAGCCCCTCACCGGGTGACCATCGAATAGCCCGTGACAAGTTCATCATCAACCGTAATGAGAAGGCCCCGTTATCGGGGCCTTCTGTTTATCAGTGCTTTTCTGTCGGTTGCTTCGCCAGATAGTGGGCGAATTGGGGCGTGTACTTGGCCTTGAACCCCTGTTCGGTCTTGATGATGAGATAGACCGCCAGCTTGTGCTGTTTGGCAAATGCCATACCCGCTTCGGGCCCCATCACCATCAGCGCGGTATCGAGGGCGTCAGCCTCAAGCGCGGTCGGGGTGATCACGCTGGCGGAGACCAGCTTGTGGGTGACCGGCTGGCCGGTGGCAGGATCGATGATATGGGAGTAACGCTGGCCATCCAGCTCGTAGTAGTTGCGATAGCTGCCTGCGGTGCTGAGCGCCATACCGTTGGGGATGACGATATCGGAAAACGCTCCCGGCTGATCGGAAGGTTCGACGATGGCCACTCTCCACGGTGAACCCTTGCTGTTGTGGCCCTTGCTGCGCACTGCACCGGCCACTTCGATCAGGTAGTTGTGTACCCCCTTGCTCTCGAGCAGGGCGGCGATTTCATCCGATGCCGCCCCTTCGCCCAGAGTGGATAGGTCGAGATAGAGATCCGGGATCGTTTTTTCGAGCAGGAAGTGATCCCCTTGCGGGGTCAGGGTCAGCTTGTCGATGCCCACCTTGTGGCGGGCGGCGGCGATGGCCGCCTCATCGGGTCGCTTGACCGGCCGTTTGTCCGGGCCAAAGCCCCACAGATTGACCAGAGGCCCCACGGTCACATCCAGCTTGCCGTTGGTCAGTTTACCGGCATCCATCCCCTGTTGGACTATGATGGCCATGGCGGGCGGGATGGCGAACGGGATATTGGCGGGCCCCTGATTGAAACGGGAGATGAGCGAGTCGGGATCGTAGGTGGAGATCTCCTTGTTCATCCGGGCCAGCAGGCTCTCAACATCGCTTTTGAGGGCGGGCTCCCCACCGGGGTAGCTATCGCTCAGGGTCACCACATAGTAGGTGCCCATGGTCTTGCCCTGAATACGGGTCTGGGCAGGCGGGGTGGGCTGGCAGCCGGCCAGCGCCAGCAGCAGGGTCAGCAGCAGGCCGCGCAGGGCCGCCACGGGGGTTATCGCAATCATCCGGCGCTCTCATCTGGAGAAGGTTCATATCGGGGCGCTAGCTTAGCCAAGGGGCGCCCGCCGGGCGAGCCCTGATGGGGGCAATCGGAGGGAAAAGGGCAGAAAAAATTAAACATTTTTGAACCTGTGGCTGGAGCGGGTCGTATCGTCCATCCGTGAGGGAGATAGTGGCAAGTAGAGCACCGTCTGGTGACCTAGCCCGCAGCTTTGGCCAAAACCCATCGCCGATTGAAAACAATTGAGTAAAATGAAGGTCGATTTAGACGGCATCTTTGCGAAGCGTTCACCGCATCCGCCAAGTCGTTGCCATCCATTGCCAATCAAAGGAGAAGATGATGAAAAAGGCGATTACCCTGCTGTTTCTGAGTACTCTGGCTGCCCCGGTTCTGGCGGATGAGTGTGCACTGGTCATCGAAGGCAATGATGCCATGCAGTACAACCTCAAAGAGATGAGCGTTCCGGCCACCTGCAAAGAGGTGACGGTCACTCTGAACCATACCGGCAAGCTGCCTGTGACCGCCATGGGCCATAACTGGGTGCTGTCCAGCACCGCAGACTATCAGACTGTGGCGACGGCGGGGATGAGCGCCGGGGCCGAGAACGGCTATCTGCCCAAGGATGATCCCCGCGTGCTGGCGCATACCAAGCTGATCGGCGGTGGCGAGAGCAGCAGCGTCACCTTCAAGACCGACGGTCTGGCGGGCAAGGATCTCACCTTCTTCTGCTCCTTCCCCGGCCACTTCGCCATGATGAAGGGCTCCTTCAAGGTCAACTAAGGTGCTGAGCGGCATCGAGCCGGTTGCCTCAATAGAAAAAGCCGGGATTTCCCGGCTTTTTCATATCTGTCTGTCCCGTCCTGAATATGGTTTACACCTTTCCCCCCAATACATGGAGAACCCGATGGGACAAGGTGTGAAACGGACACAGCGCGATTACTCGCTGACTTTTAAACTGGCACTGGTCGA
>NZ_JAAKRF010000024.1:0-51402 GCF_049173005.1 Aeromonas sp. 602658
GAAAATCAAAAATTGTTTTTGATGCTCGATGCTGTGAGTGCCCACACAGATTGCTTGATTCAAATTGTTAAAGAGCGACGCAACAATGTGTTGCTGCGGGAGTGGAATTCTACTCAACCGCTTTCTCGAGTCAAGCCTTATTTTCAAAGGTTTTTCGAGATTATTGACGAGGTTGTTTGCGTTGCCGCTTGCCCTGTCGATGGAGGCGCATTATAGGGAGTGAATTCGTTCTGGCAACCCCTTATCGGCAATAAAATTGCAAAAAACTGCACTTTTTTAGTTATTCATCTCCAACCACAGCTTTTATACAAGCTTATCCACAGAAATGAGTTCCAGGTTGCTAGAATGGCCGAAAACAAGGAGGCCAAGATGGACTTGCGACTGAGACCTTACAAGGGAAAACGCCCACAACTGGGCAAAGGAGTATATGTAGATCCCTGCGCGACACTGGTGGGCGATATCCAGCTGGCCAACGATGTTCGGATGAAATGAGCAGACAATTCACCATTTCGCCAGGTTCAGGAACAACTCTTACCTTCTATATAGAAGAAGTTGAATGATGAGTTGAGGCAGTTGAGGCAGTTGAGGCAGTTGAGGCAGTTGAGGCAGTTGAGGCAGTTGAGGCAGTTGAGGCAGTTGAGGCAGTGTCAGAATGGATTAAGAGAAAAGCCGGGACAAGCCCGGCTTTTTCTTTATCACTCAGCAGCTGCTTCAGCAGCGGCCGGGCGGTCTACCAGCTCAATATAAGCCATAGGGGCGTTGTCGCCAGCACGGAAACCGCATTTCAGAATGCGAGTATAACCGCCGGCGCGCTCCAGGTAGCGCGGGCCCAGTTCATTGAACAGCTTAGCCACGATCGCGTTGTCGCGAGTGCGGGCAAATGCCAGACGACGATTAGCAACGCTATCAGTCTTGGCAAGGGTGATCAGCGGTTCAACTACACGACGCAGCTCTTTTGCCTTAGGCAGAGTCGTCTTGATGATCTCATGACGAACCAGGGAGCTGGCCATGTTGCGGAACATAGCCTGACGATGGCTGCTGTTCCGGTTCAGTTGACGACCACTCAAACGATGGCGCATGACCTTATCCTTCTAACTAAATCTGTGAAACCCGTAATCTGGATTACTCGTCAGCGATGCTGGCGGGCGGCCAGTTCTCAAGGCGCATGCCAAGAGACAGACCACGGGAGGCCAACACGTCCTTGATCTCAGTCAGGGACTTCTTACCGAGGTTAGGAGTCTTAAGCAACTCAACTTCGGTACGCTGTACCAGATCACCAATATAGTGGATAGCTTCTGCCTTCAGACAGTTCGCAGAACGAACTGTCAGCTCCAAATCATCGACAGGACGCAGCAGAATCGGATCAAACTCGGGTTTCTCTTCTTTCTTCTCGGGCACGCTGACATCGCGCAGATCCACGAAGGCTTCCAGTTGCTCGGCCAGAATAGTGGCAGAACGACGGATAGCTTCCTCAGGATCCAGGGTACCATTGGTCTCCATGTCGATGACCAGCTTGTCCAAGTCGGTACGCTGTTCCACACGTGCTGCCTCAACATTGTAGGCAATACGAACGATGGGGCTGAACGCGGAGTCCAGCAGCAGGCGACCGATAGGACGCTCTTCGTCATCGTTGTGAACACGAGCAGAAGCAGGCACATAACCACGACCGCGCTGAACTTTCAGGCGCATGCTGATTTCAGCATTGGCACCAGTCAGGTGGCAGATTACGTGCTCCGGGTTTACGATCTCGACTTCATCACCGTGAGTGATATCACCTGCGGTAACGGGGCCTGTTCCAGACTTGGTCAGGGACAGAGTTACCTCGTCCTTGCCTTCTAGCTTCACAGCGATACCTTTCAGGTTGAGCAGGATTTCAAGAATGTCTTCCTGTACACCTTCTTTGCTGCTGTACTCATGCAGTACCCCGTCAATTTCGACTTCAGTAACTGCACAACCGGGCATAGAAGACAGCAAAATACGACGCAGGGCGTTGCCCAGCGTGTGACCAAAGCCACGCTCGAGTGGCTCAAGAGTCACTTTCGCATGAGTCGGGCTAACTTGCTCGATGTCAACTAGCCGCGGTTTAAGAAAATCTGTTACAGAACCCAGCATTGTGTCCTCTCTTTAGAAGCTAGCTTTACTTGGAGTAAAGCTCGACGATCAGCTGTTCGTTAATGTCGGCAGACAGGTCGGAACGCTCTGGCAGGCGCTTGAAGGCACCTTCCATTTTAGCGGCATCAACCTCTACCCAAGTCGGCTTCTCGCGCTGACCAGCAACCTCAAGGGCAGCTTTGATACGCGCTTGCTTCTTAGCCTTCTCACGAACGCAGATCACGTCCTCAGGGGAAACCTGGAAAGAAGGAATGTTCACAACGCGGCCGTTTACCATGATGGCCTTGTGGCTCACCAGCTGACGAGATTCAGCGCGGGTAGCACCGAAGCCCATGCGGTATACGACGTTGTCCAGACGACCTTCCAGCAGCTGCAACAGGTTTTCACCGGTGTTACCCTTTTGACGGGCAGCGTCGCGGTAGTAGTTGCGGAACTGTTTTTCCAATACGCCGTAGATACGACGAACTTTTTGTTTCTCGCGCAGTTGCACACCGTAATCAGACAGACGGGGCTTGCGAGCGCCGTGCTGACCAGGAGCGGTGTCAATCTTGCACTTAGAATCAATCGCACGAACACCAGACTTCAGGAAGAGGTCTGTGCCCTCACGACGGCTAAGCTTAAGCTTAGGACCGATATATCTTGCCATCTTCTTTCTCCAACAATCCTAGACCAAGTAGCTACAGCGTTACACGCGGCGCTTCTTGGGAGGACGACAACCGTTGTGCGGGATCGGAGTCACATCAGTAATGTTAGTGATGCGGAAACCAGCCGCGTTCAGGGCGCGGATGGAAGACTCACGACCGGGACCCGGACCTTTGACCATGACTTCCAGGTTCTTGACGCCATATTCTTTGGCCATCTCACCAGCGCGCTCGGCAGCTACCTGAGCAGCGAACGGGGTGGACTTACGAGAACCACGGAAACCGGAACCACCAGAAGTAGCCCAAGACAGAGCATTGCCCTGACGGTCAGTAATGGTCACGATTGTGTTGTTGAAAGATGCATGAACGTGCGCAATACCGTCGCTCACTTGCTTTTTAACGCGCTTGCGAGCACGAGTCGGAGTTTTAGCCATTTTCTACCTTCCCGTTACTTCTTGATAGCCTTGCGCGGACCCTTACGGGTACGAGCGTTGGTCTTGGTACGTTGACCACGAACAGGCAGGCTACGACGGTGACGCAAACCACGGTAGCAACCCAGATCCATCAATCGCTTGATGTTCATGGAAATCTGACGACGCAGGTCACCTTCAACGGTGAATTTACCTACTTGTTCACGCAGACTCTCGATCTGAGCTTCGTCCAGGTCTTTAATTTTCACATTCTCAGCGATACCGGCTGCGGCACAGATGGCCTTGGAGCGGGTACGACCGACGCCATAAATCGCAGTCAAAGCAATGACTGCATGCTTATGGTCAGGAATGTTAATGCCAGCGATACGGGCCACTATTCACTCCTACATATAGTAGATTACGACCACCACAAAGCCCGTGAGCGGATACGTGGCGGTCAACCAATACACAACAAAAGTTGGCTGGCTATATTAGCCAGCACAACTATTTGTTGCAAGTACTAACCGTAAAAAATTAGCCTTGGCGCTGTTTATGCTTTGGCTCGCTGCAAATCACACGCACCACACCGTGACGCTTGATGATTTTGCAGTTACGGCAGATTGCCTTAACGGAAGCACGAACTTTCATTGCTTAACTCCGTAACTACGCCGACCTTTAGCGGCCGTAGCCCTTCAGGTTGGCCTTCCTCAGGACGTCACCATATTGATGAGACATCATATGGGTTTGTACCTGAGCCATGAAGTCCATGATAACCACCACAATAATCAGCAGCGAAGTGCCACCGAAGTAGAACTGTACGTTCCAGGCAGTCATCAGGAACTGGGGTACCAGACAGATAAAGGTTATATAGAGCGCACCTGCCAATGTCAGGCGAGTCATAACCTTATCGATATAACGTGCTGTCTGCTCGCCCGGGCGGATCCCCGGGATAAAGGCTCCACTCTTCTTCAGGTTATCTGCTGTCTCGCGGGGGTTGAACACCAGCGCGGTATAGAAGAAACAGAAAAAGATAATGGCTGCTGCATACAGCATCTCGTAAAGCGGCTGACCCGGCTGCAGGACCATAGAGACCTGTTGCAGGATATCAGCGACTTTACCCTCACCCTGACCAAACCAGGAGGTAATGGTCCCCGGGAAGAGGATGATACTGGATGCGAAAATCGCAGGAATCACACCAGCCATATTCACTTTCAACGGCAGGTGTGTGCTTTGCGCGGCAAATACCTGGCGGCCTTGTTGACGCTTGGCATAGTTAACGACAATACGACGCTGACCACGCTCCACGAACACCACAAAGTAAGTCACTGCGAAAACAATCAAGCCCAGCAACAACAACAGCAGGATGTGCAATTCCCCTTGACGTGCCTGTTCGGCCGTAGCGCCAATGGCATGCGGCAGACCAGCAACGATACCTGTGAAAATAATCAACGAGATACCATTACCAATCCCACGCTCGGTAATCTGCTCACCCAACCACATCAAGAACATGGTACCGGTGACCAGACTCACAACCGCTGTGAAATAGAAGCCCAAACCCGGATGAGTCACGAGTCCTTGCATCATATTCGGCAGACCGGTTGCAATACCAATGGCCTGGAAAGTTCCCAAAACCAGCGTGCCCCAACGGGTATATTGGCTAATCTTGCGACGGCCGGATTCACCCTCTTTCTTGAGTTCAGCAAGAGCAGGATGAACCACTGTCAGCAGCTGGATAATGATCGACGCCGAAATGTACGGCATGATCCCCAACGCAAGAATAGAAGCACGCGATAGTGCACCACCACTGAACATGTTGAACATCTCAATGATGGTGCCCTTCTGTTGCTGGAACAACTCGGCCAGTACGGCGGCGTCAATACCAGGAATCGGCACATAAGAGCCTGCACGGAAAACGATAATCGCCCCGAGAACGAAGAGCAGACGGCTCTTCAGTTCACTCAGACCACCCTGTGCTTTAACATCCAATCCTGGTTTCTTAGCCATTGTACTGATTATTCCTCGATTTTACCGCCAGCGGCCTCGATGGCTGCACGTGCACCTTTGGTGACGGACAGACCACGAACGGTCACAGCACGGTCAATGTTGCCAGACAGAACAACTTTAGCGAACACGATGTTCTTGGTCAGAACGCCGGCTTGCTTCAGAGTGCTCACGTCGACTACATCACCTTCTACCAGGGCGATTTCGTTCAGGCGCACTTCGGCAGATACCAAAGATTTGCGAGAGAAGAAACCGAACTTCGGCAGACGGATTTTCAAAGGCATCTGGCCACCTTCGAAACCGTTGCGGACTTTACCGCCACCGGAACGAGAGGTTTGACCTTTAACACCACGACCACCGGTCTTACCCAGACCAGAACCGATACCACGGCCCGGACGGTGCTTAACGCGCTTGGAACCAGCGGCCGGAGACAGAGTATTCAGACGCATGCTTAGCCCTCCACCTTAACCATGTAATAAACCTGGTTGATCATACCGCGTACGCAAGGAGTATCTTCCAGCTCAACGGTGTGACCAATGCGACGCAGACCCAGACCACGCAGAGTCGCCTTGTGCTTTGGCAGACGGCCGATAGAGCTGCGAGTTTGAGTTACTTTTACAGTGTTAGCCATGTCGCATTACCCCAGAATTTCTTCAACGCGCAGACCACGCTTGGCAGCGATCTGTTCCGGTGACTGACCGTGAACCAGAGCGTCTACAGTTGCGCGAACAACGTTGATTGGGTTGGTGGAACCGTAGGTCTTAGCCAGCACGTTGTGGATACCAGCAACTTCCAGAACGGCACGCATGGCGCCGCCTGCGATGATACCAGTACCTTGAGAGGCCGGCTTCATGAACACGGTGGAACCGGAGTGAACACCTTTCACCGGGTGGTGCAGGGTGCCGTTGTTCAGTTCAACCTTGTTCAGGTTACGCTTGGCCTGTTCCATTGCTTTTTGAATAGCAGCCGGAACTTCACGGGCTTTACCGTAACCGTAACCTACACGGCCGTTACCATCACCCACCACGGTCAACGCGGTGAAGGACATGATACGACCACCTTTAACAGTTTTCGAAACACGGTTTACTGCAATGAGCTTTTCTTGCAGTTCGCCGGCTTGAGATTCGACTTTAGCCATCTTCGACTCCTAGCTTAGAACTGAAGACCAGCGTCACGTGCGGCAGCTGCCAGGGCAGCGATGCGACCGTGATACTTGAAACCGGAACGATCGAAAGATACGTTCTGAACGCCTTTGGCAATAGCACGCTCAGCGATAGCTTTACCTACAGCGGTAGCCGCATCTGCGTTACCGGTGTATTTCAGAGCTTCACTGATGGCTTTCTCTACTGTGGAAGCAGAGGCCAGAACTTCGGAACCGTTGGCTGCAATAACCTGCGCATAGATATGACGCGGGGTACGGTGAACAACCAGACGGGTAGCTCCCAGTTCCTGCATCTTTTTCCGAGCACGAGTAGCACGACGGAGACGAGCTGCTTTCTTGTCCATAGTGTTACCTTACTTCTTCTTAGCTTCTTTAGTACGCACTTGCTCGTTGGCATAGCGTACACCCTTGCCCTTGTAGGGCTCCGGAGCGCGGTAAGCACGGATATCGGCGGCGACTTGGCCAACCAGCTGCTTGTCGACACCACGCAGAACGATTTCTGTGGCAGTCGGGCACTCAGCGGTCACACCAGCCGGCAGCGCATGCTCTACCGGGTGAGAGAAGCCCAGAGCCAGCGCAACAGCATTGCCCTTGATGGAGGCTTTATAACCTACACCAACCAGCTGCAGCTTGCGCTCGAAGCCTTGGGTAACACCGATTACCATGTTGTTGACCAATGCACGGGCAGTACCGGCCTGAGCGTCAGCACCAGCGATGCCGTCGCGCGGGGCGAACTTCAGTACATTGTCTTCTTTGGTCACTTCTACACCGGCGTGAATAGAGCGAACCAGGGAACCTTTACCACCTTTGATGGACAGTTCCTGGCCGTTCAGAGTCACCTCTACGCCAGCAGGAATAGTGACGGGTGCCTTAGCAACACGAGACATTTCCTACCTCCTATTAAGCGACGTAGCAGATGATCTCACCGCCCATGCTTGCTTTACGGGCAGCACGGTCAGTCATCACACCTTTAGACGTGGACACGATAGCAACACCGAGACCGCCCATAACTTTCGGCAGATCAGTAGTGCGCTTGTAAATACGCAGGCCGGGACGGCTCACGCGTTGGATCAGTTCTACAACTGGCTTGCCCTGGAAATATTTCAGTTCAATTTCCAGTTCCGGCTTCACGTCACCAGCTACGGAGTAGCCAGCGATGTAACCTTCTTCTTTCAGCACTTTGGCGATAGCCACTTTCAGCTTGGAAGAAGGCATGGAAACCGCAACTTTGCTCGCCGCCTGACCGTTACGGATGCGGGTCAGCATATCCGCGATCGGATCTTGCATGCTCATAAGTCTAACTCCCGAGATTCGTTACCAAGAAGCCTTCTTCAGGCCCGGAATTTCGCCCTTCATGGCATGCTCACGCACCTTGATGCGAGACAGGCCAAACTTGCGCAGGAAACCGTGCGGACGACCAGTAATATTGCAACGGTTACGCTGGCGGGACGGACTGGAATCACGGGGCAGCTGTTGCAGTTGCAGTACAGCATCCCAACGCGCTTCTTCAGAAGCGTTCATGTCAACGATGATAGCTTTCAGCTCGGCACGCTTGGTCGCGTACTTGGCTACCAGCTTGGCACGCTTTGCTTCGCGCGCTTTCATGGATGTTTTAGCCATAACCCTAACCTTACTTGCGGAATGGGAAGTTAAAGGCAGCCAGCAGAGCACGGCCTTCTTCATCGGTATTCGCGGAAGTGGTGATGGTGATATCCAGACCACGGACGCGATCGACTTTGTCATAGTCGATTTCCGGGAAGATGATCTGCTCACGCACGCCCATGGAGTAGTTACCACGACCGTCGAACGCTTTAGCGTTCAGGCCACGGAAGTCACGGATACGCGGTACGGAGATGCAGATCAGCCGTTCCAGGAACTCCCACATACGCTCGCCACGCAGGGTTACTTTACAACCTATCGGGTAGCCTTCACGAATCTTGAAGCCCGCAACAGATTTGCGAGCTTTGGTGATCAGCGGCTTCTGACCGGAAATGGCAGCCATATCGGCAGCAGCATTTTCCAGCAATTTCTTGTCAGAGATCGCTTCACCAACACCCATGTTCAGGGTGATTTTCTCGATCCGAGGGACTTGCATGATAGTCTTGTAACCGAACTGCTTGGACAGTTCATTTACTACATCGGATTTGTAGTAATCATGCAGTTTCGCCATCGTTAAACTCCAATTACTTCACAAGTTCGCCGGTGGATTTGAAGAAACGGACTTTTTTGCCGTCTTCAATCCGGAAACCAACGCGGTCAGCTTTGCCAGTGGCAGAGTTGAACAGCGCTACGTTAGATACATCGATGGGGGCTTCTTTGGTGATGATACCGCCAGCCTGACCCAGTGCGGGTACCGGCTTCTGGTGCTTCTTCACCTGGTTGATGCCTTCCACGATTACCTTACCTTTAGCAATCAGAACTTGAGTGACTTTGCCACGCTTGCCCTTGTCTTTGCCGGTAAGAACAATCACTTCGTCTTCGCGACGGATTTTAGCTGCCATCGTTCGACTCCTTACAGTACTTCGGGTGCCAGGGACACAATCTTCATGAACTTCTCATTACGCAGTTCACGGGTCACCGGGCCAAAAATACGAGTACCGATTGGCTGTTGGTTGTTGTTAAGCAACACAGCCGCATTGTTGTCGAAACGGATGACTGAGCCGTCCGGACGACGAACGCCTTTACGGGTGCGTACGACCACCGCGTTGTACACATCACCTTTCTTCACTTTACCGCGAGGAATGGCTTCCTTGATGGAAACCTTGATGATGTCGCCGATGCCGGCGTAACGGCGGTGCGAGCCACCCAGAACCTTAATACACATTACACTGCGAGCGCCGGAGTTGTCGGCAACACCCAGCATACTTTGCATCTGGATCATCTTAGTGCTCCGCTTTGTTTACTTCTTATCCCTAATGGGATCTGGCTGCCTTCAAAAGGCGCGAAACTATAACACAGGATTTTCAGAAAAGGTAGCCTAAAAAACAAACGGCCCCTGAAAGGGGCCGCTTGGACTACAAAGTACCGATTAGGCCTTTTCTACAACGGCAACCAGGGTCCAGGACTTGGTCTTGGACAGCGGGCGGCATTCGCGGATTTCCACGAGGTCACCAGCTTTGCACTCGTTGTTTTCGTCATGTACGTGCAGCTTGGTAGTGCGCTTGATGATCTTACCGTAGATCGGGTGCTTTACCTTGCGCTCGATGGCAACAGTGATGGACTTGTCCATCTTGTCGCTGATTACACGACCCTGCAGAGTACGGATTTTGTCAGTCATTACGCACCTGCCTTCTCAGTCAGTACAGTCTTGATACGTGCGACGTCACGACGCACTTGTTTCAGAGTGTGAGTCTGAGCCAGCTGGCCGGTGGAAGCTTGCATACGCATGTTGAATTGCTCGCGCAGCAGGCCCAGCAGCTCCTGGTTCAGTTCTTCGACGCTCTTTTGACGCAGATCTTGGGCTTTCATCACATCACCGTCTTAATTACGAAAGTGGTCTGAACAGACAGCTTGGCTGCGGCCAGGGCGAACGCTTCACGCGCCAGAGCCTCAGGTACACCGTCCATCTCGTACAGAACCTTGCCAGGCTGGATCGGGCAAACCCAGTATTCCACGTTACCTTTACCTTTACCCATACGAACTTCGAGGGGCTTTTCGGTAATCGGCTTGTCCGGGAACACACGGATCCAGATCTTACCCTGACGCTTAACGTGACGGGTCATGGCACGACGGGCTGCTTCGATTTGACGAGCAGTCAGTTGACCACGGGATGTCGCCTTCAGGCCAAAGGTACCGAAGGATACTTCGTTACCAGAGGTGGCCAGACCGCGGTTACGACCCTTGTGGGTCTTGCGGAATTTAGTACGCTTAGGTTGCAACATTTACCGAATCTCCTTACTTAGCAGCGCGGCGCTTGTTGTCACGCTTGGGCTTTGCAGGAGCTTGCTCTTGAGCAGCGGCAGCGTTAACAGCAGCCAGACCGCCCAGAACTTCGCCCTTGAAGATCCAAACTTTAACGCCGATCACACCGTAAGTGGTGTGGGCTTCAGAAGTTGCGTAGTCGATGTCGGCACGCAGGGTGTGCAACGGCACACGACCTTCACGGTACCATTCGGTACGCGCGATTTCAGCGCCGCCCAGACGACCGGAAACTTCCACCTTGATGCCCTTGGCACCCAGGCGCATTGCGTTCTGTACGGCGCGCTTCATAGCACGACGGAACATTACACGACGCTCCAGCTGGGAAGTGATGCTGTCGGCAACGAGTTTGCCATCCAGCTCCGGCTTGCGGACTTCGGAAATGTTGATCTGAGCAGGCACGCCAGCAATAGTGGCTACAGCTTTGCGCAGCTTCTCAACGTCTTCGCCTTTCTTACCGATGACAACACCCGGACGAGCGGTGTGAATGGTCACACGGATGCTCTTGGCCGGACGCTCAATGGTGATCTTGGACAAGGACGCGTTTTTCAGTTCCTTGGTCAGGAACTGGCGTACTTGAAAATCGCTGTACAGGTTGTCAGCGAAGTCTTTGGTGTTCGCGAACCAGGTAGAATTCCAAGGCTTGGTAATACCCAGGCGAATGCCATTAGGATGTACTTTCTGACCCATTGCTTATCTCCCAGCCTTAGCGTCGGATACCACTACAGTGATGTGAGCGGTACGCTTGAGGATACGATCCGCACGACCTTTGGCACGCGGACGGATGCGCTTCATGGAGGGACCTTCGTCGACCATGATAGTAGCAACACGCAGCGCGTCGATATCGGCGCCTTCGTTGTGCTCAGCGTTTGCAATGGCAGATTCCAGCACTTTCTTAACCAGCACTGCAGCCTTTTTCGGGCTGAAGGTCAGGATATTCAGAGCCTTGTCTACGGACAGACCACGTACTTGATCGGCTACCAGACGAGCTTTCTGGGCAGAAGTACGGGCATAACGGTGTTTAGCGATAGCTTCCATCATTTATCCCTTAGCGCTTCTTAGCCTTCTTATCAGCAGCATGGCCGCGATAAGTACGAGTCGGTGCGAATTCACCCAGTTTGTGACCGATCATTTCTTCGGTAACGAAAACCGGAACGTGCTGACGACCATTATGGACAGCGATGGTCAAACCGATCATGTTCGGGATGATCATTGAACGACGGGACCAGGTTTTAACCGGCTTTTTATCCCCGCTTTCCACCGCTTTCTCTACCTTCTTCAGCAAGTGCAGGTCGATAAATGGACCCTTCTTGAGAGAACGTGGCATGGTGATTCCTCTATGTTAACAATTACTTGTTACGACGACGTACGATGTACTTGTCGGTACGCTTGTTCTTACGGGTCTTGAAGCCTTTAGCCTTCTGGCCCCATGGGGACACAGGCTGCATGCCCTTGTTACGACCCTCACCACCACCGTGCGGGTGGTCAACCGGGTTCATCGCCATACCGCGAACGGTCGGACGAATACCACGCCAGCGGTTTGCACCGGCTTTACCCAGTTGACGCAACATGTGCTCGGAGTTACCGACTTCACCGATGGTAGCGCGGCACTCGGCCAGAACTTTACGTACTTCGCCGGAACGCAGACGCAGAGTTACATAGTTACCTTCACGAGCCAGGATCTGGATGAAAGTACCAGCGGAACGAGCCAGCTGGGCACCTTTACCAGGCTTCATCTCTACAGCGTGAACGGTAGAACCAACCGGGATGTTGCGCATCGGCAGGGCGTTACCTACCTTGATGGCTGCATCAGCACCAGAAGCGATCGCGTCACCAGCTTTCAGGCCTTTCGGAGCCAGGATGTAACGACGCTCACCGTCTGCATACAACACCAGAGCGATGTTAGCGGTACGGTTCGGATCGTATTCCAGGCGCTCTACTTTAGCCGGGATACCGTCTTTGTCGCGCTTGAAGTCGACGATACGGTAGTGCTGCTTGTGACCACCACCGATATGACGGGTAGTGATACGGCCGTTGTTGTTACGACCACCGGACTTGCTTTTGCTGTCCAGCAGAGCGGCGAAGGGCTTGCCCTTGTACAGCTCTTGATTGACGATCTTGACGACGTGGCGGCGGCCCGGAGAAGTAGGCTTGCACTTAACGATTGCCATTTTTGAGAACTCCTCTTACTCGGCTGCGCCCATGAAGTCGATGTCCTGACCAGCTTTCAGGGTCACATAAGCCTTTTTCCAATCGGAACGACGGCCTACGCGTGCACCTGCGCGCTTGGTCTTACCCTTCATGTTCAGGGTACGGACGGTCTCAACTTCGACCTCGAACAGTTTCGCAACTGCAGCTTTGACTTCCGCCTTGGTAGCATCAACAGCAACTTTGAACACGATAGTGTTCTGCTTTTCTGCAACCATGGTGCTCTTTTCAGAGATGTGCGGAGCCTTCAGAACTTTCAGCAGACGCTCTTCACGGATCATGCCAGCATCTCCTCGATTTGCTTAACTGCGTCAGCAGTCATCAGAACCTTGTCGAAAGCGATCAGGCTGACCGGGTCGATACCGGCAACGTCACGCACGTCAACTTTGTACAGGTTGCGAGCAGCCAGGAACAGGTTCTCATCGACTTCAGCAGTCACGATCAGAACGTCAGTCAGTTCCATTTCTTTCAGCTTGGCGATCAGTTCTTTGGTCTTCGGAGCTTCGATGCCGAACTTCTCAACAACGATCAGGCGCTCTTGACGTACCAGCTCGGACAGAATGCTACGGATAGCGCCGCGGTACATCTTCTTGTTTACTTTCTGGCTGTGATCTTGCGGCTTAGCAGCAAAAGTCACACCACCGGAACGCCAGATGGGCGAACGGATGGAGCCAGCACGGGCACGACCAGTACCCTTCTGACGCCACGGCTTTTTGCCGCCACCAGACACTTCAGAGCGAGTCAGCTGCGCACGAGTACCCTGACGGGCACCAGCGGCATATGCAACGACGACCTGGTGAACCAGAGCTTCGTTGAATTCGCGCCCGAAGGTAGTCTCGGAAACTTCAAGAGCGCTCTTGGCGTCTTTCATTACCAATTCCATTACTATCTCCTCAGACGTTACGCTTTGACGGCAGGTTTGACGATCACGTTGCCGTTGGTTGCACCCGGTACTGCACCTTTGATGAGCAGCAGGTTGCGTTCAGCGTCAACACGAACCAGTTCCAGGTTCTGAGTCGTTACACGCTCAGCACCCATGTGACCAGCCATCTTTTTGCCCTTGAATACACGACCCGGAGTCTGGTTCTGACCGATAGAACCCGGAACGCGGTGAGACAAGGAGTTACCGTGGGTCATATCCTGGGTGCGGAAGTTGTGGCGCTTAACAGTACCAGCAAAGCCCTTACCTTTGGATGTGCCGGTAACGTCTACCAGCTTAACGTCAGCGAGAAGATCTACTTTCAGCTCGCTACCAACAGTGAAAGTTTCACCGTTGTTCAGGCGGAATTCCCACAGACCGCGACCGGCTTCTACACCAGCTTTGGCGAAGTGGCCAGCTTCCGGCTTGGTCACACGGCTGGCTTTTTTGGCGCCAGTGGTAACCTGAATAGCGTTGTAGCCGTCGGTTTCTACAGATTTGACCTGAGTTACACGGTTAGCTTCAACTTCGATAACAGTCACCGGGATAGAAACGCCATCTTCAGTGAAGATGCGAGTCATACCCACTTTGCGACCTACAAGACCGATTGTCATTGTTATCAACCTCTTTCCGTAATTAACCCAGGCTGATCTGGACGTCTACACCAGCTGCCAGATCCAGACGCATCAGGGCGTCTACGGTCTTGTCAGTCGGCTCAACGATGTCTACCAGACGCTTGTGAGTGCGGATCTCGTACTGATCACGCGCATCTTTGTTGACGTGCGGGGAGATCAGGACGGTGAAGCGCTCTTTGCGAGTCGGCAGCGGAATAGGACCGCGAACCTGCGCGCCAGTGCGCTTAGCAGTTTCAACGATTTCCGCAGTGGATTGATCAATCAGGCGATGATCAAAAGCCTTCAGGCGGATACGGATTCTTTGGTTCTGCATTGACAGAGCTCCAATAGATAAAAGAACATAAATCAACACCGCCCGACCGAGATTTCTCCCGCCAGAGGTGTGATTTTTCACGTTTCCCCCCATATCGGGAGGACTGTATGGCTGGCTCCTGTAAACAGGAAACTCAGCAACAGACATATCGTCTGGCTTACCTCATGGGTAAGCGGAGGGGATTATACGGATTTTTCAAATTTGCGCAAGGGAGAGCGAACAGATTATGCGCAGTTTTATGTAACAGATGGATCTCGCCTGCGGCAACGCACTCTGCTACCAACACCCAGGTAACGACAATGTTACAAGCAGACTGGTAGACTGTGCGCTTGCCTCCGTCAGTGGAACGACATCCCATGCTCAAAGATCAAAAGAAAGCCTATCAGTATGGCCTTTGCGCCGTTGCCCTCTGGTCGACGGTCGCCACAGCCTTCAAGATCTCCCTCGCCTATTTCGAACCCGTGCAACTGTTGCTTGTGGCCGCCTTCACCTCAACTCTCACGCTGACAGCCGTCGTCGCCAAACAGGGCAAACTGCCGCTGCTGGGGAGCTACATCAAGGCCCGCCCTTTCTACTACTTGACTCTGGGTGTGCTGAACCCCTTTCTCTATTACTTGTTGCTGTTCAAGGCGTATGACCTGCTGCCTGCCCAGCAGGCACAGACCCTCAACTACACTTGGGCTATCACTCTCAGTCTGCTTGCCGTCCCCTTTCTCGGCCAGAAGCTGCGTCGGCGCGATGGCGTCGCCATCGTGTTGGGATATTTTGGCGCACTGGTGATCGCTACCAGAGGGGATGTATTCGGCCTGCAGTTCGACAACCCCCTCGGCGTGACGCTGGCACTGGTCTCGACCCTCATCTGGGCCAGCTACTGGATCCTCAACACCCGCAATCAGGGGGATCCCATCGTCAGCCTGTTGCTCGGCTTTATGATCAGCCTGCCCTTTATCGTCGTTGCGACCTGGTTGCTCTCCGATTTTGCCATGACCGCCTGGCAGGGATGGGCTGGTGCCATCTATGTGGGACTGTTCGAAATGGGCTTCGGTTTCGTGCTCTGGCTGATGGCGCTGCGCCATGCCACCAACACGGCCCCCATCAGCAACCTCATCTTTATCTCGCCGTTTGCCTCACTGGTGCTGCTCAACCTGTTGATCGGCGAAACCATCCATCCGGCCACCCCCATCGGGTTGGCGCTCATCGTTGCCGCCCTGCTGATCCAGCAGCTCAAGTACGGCAAACGCTATCGTGCATCAGTCGAAACCAAGAGCTGACCATGCAGAAGGGCGTATCCACGGATACGCCCTTCTCTCAATCCATCCACTCCTGTGGCTGATGTTTCGGCAGCCGTATCTCGACCAGCAGGCCGCCGAGATCCGAGCTTCCCAGCCGGATAGTGCCGTGGTGCTGGGCGACTATCTTGGCCACGATGGCCAACCCCAAGCCACTGCCGCCAACAGTTCGCGCCACATTCCCCTGAGTAAACGGCTTGAGCACCCGGGAGTAGTCCTGCTCCGGAATACCGGGGCCATCATCGGATAGGCGCAGGCGCACCCAGTGCCCGTCGTCCTTCAACTCGGCATACAAGCGGCTCGCCCCATAACGCTGCGAGTTGCTTGATAGGTTGTTCAACACCCGCCGGATACTAACCGGATTGCAGGCCACCCGCACTGCCTCTTGTGGCAGCGCCAGATCGACGTCCAGCCCCTGCTCCGAATAGATCAACAGGGTATCGTGCACCAGCTGGGTCAGATCGACAGGTACCGGAGCCTGCCCCTCATCCGGGCGGATGTAATCGATGAACTGATCGATGATGGCATTGGACTCATCAATATCTGAGTTGATGCTCTCCTTGAGATATTCGTCACCGGAGGACATCATCTCGGTCGCCAGCCGGATACGGGTCAGCGGGGTTCGCAGGTCATGGGAAACCCCCGCCATCATCAGGTTACGCTCTTCGATCAGGCTCTTGATGGAGTGGGACATATGGTTGAAGGTGCGGGTCAGACGGCGTACCTCCCGTGACCCCAGCTCCCCCAGCGCCTCGGGGAAATGTCCTCTGGCCACGGCAACCGCGCCAGCCTCGAGATCCTCGAGCGGACGAACCAACTGGCGTGCAAAGCGCCAGGCAGCAAACAGGGTGATCACCAGCAGCACGCTCAGATAGATGATGAGGGGTTCGATATCGTCATCTTCAATCTCGGTCAGCGGGATCCGCACCCAAATTTTGCTGGCCTGGGGCGGCTGGATCCAGATGATGTAGTGATCCTGGATCTCGACCCGCACCTTGGCCGGGCCACCCAGCTCGCGGCTGATGTTCTCCTCCAGATAGGGGTACGGCTTGGCCTCGTTGAAGCCATGCTGCACCGCCTCGCTCTGGGTATAGATGTCGGTACCGGTCGTCACATAGACCAGCGCCTCGGCATCTTCGCTCAGCGCCAGTTGTTCAGTGTTGACCGGAAAGATCAGCTTGACCTGATTGGCCAGCAAGTGACTGATCTGCTTGACGGTTGGCGCCAGCAGATAGTTATAGAAGGTGACGTAGGAGACCGCTTGATAGACCACCAGAACGGCGGCCAGAAACCAGAGCATGCGTGAGAACATGCTGCCGACCTTTTTCATGCACCGTCACCATCTGGCACGAACACATACCCCAGACCCCAGACGGTCTGCAGATAGCGGGGCTGGGCCGGATCCTGTTCCAGCAGGCGACGCAGGCGAGAGACCTGCACGTCGATGCTGCGCTCGGTGGCGGTGTATTCACGGCCACGGGCCAGATTCATCAGCTTGTCGCGGGAGAGCGGCTCGCGCGGATGGCTGACCAGCACCTTGAGCACCGCAAATTCACCGCTGGTGAGCGCCATCGGCTCGCCATCCCGGCTCAGTTCGCGGGTTGCCAGATTGAGCTGGAAAGCCCCGAAGTTGACCACCTTCTCTGCAGCCGAGGGGGCCCCCGGCAGCTCGACGGTATGGCGGCGCAGCACGGCACGGATCCGCGCCAGCAGTTCGCGGGGGTTGAACGGCTTGGGCAGATAGTCATCGGCCCCCATCTCGAGCCCGACGATGCGATCCACTTCATCCCCCTTAGCGGTGAGCATCAGCACCGGGATCTGGTTGCCCGCTTCCCGCAGACGGCGGCAGATGGAGAGTCCATCTTCCCCCGGCAACATCAGGTCGAGCACCATCAGGCTGAAGTTTTCACGAGTCAGCAAGCGATCGGCCTGCTCGCCATTGGCCACGCCGCGCACTACGAATCCCTGCTCGGTGAGATAGCGTTCCAACAGGGAACGTAATTTCAGGTCATCGTCCACGACCAGGACCTTGTATTGCTGCTGACTCATTGCTTTGCCTCTTCATTCTTTAGCTGCCCCCAATACTAGGGGGGGATATAGCGGGAGCAAAGCACAAATATGTTACCGGTTATTACCCGTCCCGAGAGCGTGACGGCCATCAAGTCACTGCGCTGGCCAGCGACTCCCTGAATGGCGCCAGCCGAGCCATCACGATTTCCCTCGACAGCAAGAGGACAAAAGCTAATATTCCCGAGCAGTTAGCGATGAATACCCCTCTTTGACAGGTCCGCATCACCATGAAGACAAAGCTGATCACCCGCGAAGGCTACAACAAGCTGAAAGAAGAGCTCGATTTCCTCTGGCGCCAGGAGCGCCCCGAGGTCACCAGGAAGGTGGCATGGGCCGCCAGTCTGGGGGATCGCAGCGAAAATGCCGACTACCAGTACAACAAGAAGCGGCTGCGGGAGATCGATCGGCGGGTGCGTTACCTGCGCAAGTGCCTCGAAGAGCTGGGGATCGTCGACTATGCCCCCGCGCAGGAGGGCAAGGTCTTCTTCGGCGCCTGGGTCGAGGTGGAAAACGAAGAGGGCGAGACCAAGCGCTTTCGCATCGTCGGCTATGACGAGATCTTCGAGCGCAAGGATTACATCTCCATCGACTCCCCCATGGCCCGCGCCCTGCTCAAGAAAGAGGTCGGTGATGAGGCCATCGTCCGTACGCCAGTTGGTGACGTCTGCTGGTATATCAACGAGATCAGCTACCCCAAATAGCCGGACTGCTTGCCACAGGCACATCCTGAGTCACAGGTGCAATGGCAAGATAAACGCCCTCCCCTGCGACTTTATCAGTCTGACTGGTGCAGACCCCAGCGCAGGGTGGCATCCCGCAACACGACCCCATATAGTGCTCACACTTGGCGCCTGATGGCGCGGACTCGACCACAGAGGCCCTCAACAACATCATGATGCAAACCATAGAGAGACAGATTGCTGGTGAGCTCAATGCTCGCCCGGAGCAGGTGCAGGCCGCAGTGCGCCTGCTGGATGAAGGCTCGACCGTGCCCTTTATCGCCCGTTACCGTAAAGAGGTGACCGGCGGTCTGGACGACAGCCAACTACGTACTCTGGAGAGCCGCCTCGGCTATCTGCGTGAACTGGAGGATCGCCGTCAGGTGATCATTCGCTCCATCGAAGAGCAGGGCAAACTGACCCCCGAGCTGGCCCGCGAATTGAATGGCGCCGACAGCAAGACCCGACTGGAAGACCTCTACCTCCCCTACAAGCCCAAGCGCCGCACCAAGGGGCAGATGGCGATCGAAGCCGGGTTGGAGCCGCTTGCCAACCTGCTGCTCAGCGACCCGATGCAGGATCCCGAGCAAGCGGCGGCCGCCTTCCTCAATCCCGAACAGGGCATTGCCGACAGCAAAGCAGCACTCGACGGCGCCCGCTATATCCTGATGGAGCGCTTCGCCGAGCAGGCCGACCTGCTGGAGAAGCTGCGCGACTACCTGTGGCAGAACGCCACCCTGCGCGCCCGCGTGGTAGCAGGCAAGGAGCAGGAAGGGGCAAAGTTCAAGGATTACTTCGAACACGACGAACCGCTGCACAAGGCCCCCTCCCACCGGGTGCTGGCCATGTTGCGCGGCCGCAATGAGGGGATCCTCAATCTGGCGCTGGTCACCGGTGACGACGAGAGTGCCAGCCCCTGCGAAGGGATCATTGCCCACCACCTCAAGCTCAATCTGCAGAACCGCCCGGCCGACAAATGGCTGCAGGGGGTAGTGAGCTGGACCTGGAAGATCAAGTTGTCGCTTCAGATGGAGACCGAGCTGATCGGTCGCATCCGCGAGTCGGCAGAGGAGGAGGCGATCAAGGTGTTCGCCATGAACCTCAAGGATCTGCTGATGGCGGCCCCGGCCGGCATGCGCTGCACCATGGGGCTGGATCCGGGCATCCGCACCGGGGTCAAGGTTGCCGTGGTGGATGCCACCGGCAAACTGGTCGATCACGCCACCATCTATCCGTTCGAACCAAAACGCCAGATTGATCAAAGCCTCAAGACCCTGAGCGAGTTGTGCCAGAAGCACAAGGTTGAGCTCATCAGCATCGGCAACGGCACCGCCTCGCGGGAGACCGACCGGCTGGTGAGCGACCTGTTCGAGCGCTACCCCGCCGCCAAGGCGCAGAAGATAGTGGTGAGCGAAGCGGGGGCCTCGGTCTACTCCGCCTCCGAGCTCGCCTCTCAGGAGTTCCCGGATCTCGATGTCTCGATCCGTGGCGCCGTCTCCATCGCCCGCCGCCTGCAAGACCCGCTGGCCGAGCTGGTCAAGATCGACCCCAAGAGTATCGGGGTGGGCCAGTATCAGCACGACGTCGGCCAGAGCCAGCTGGCCCGCCGACTGGATGCCGTGGTTGAGGATTGCGTGAACGCGGTCGGGGTCGATGTGAACACCGCCTCGGTCGCCCTGCTCAACCGGGTTTCCGGCCTCTCCCAGACGTTGGCCCAGAACATCGTCGCCTATCGGGATGAGCACGGCGCCTTCAAGAGCCGTCAGCAGTTGCTGAAAGTGAGCCGACTCGGCCCCAAAGCCTTCGAACAGTGCGCCGGCTTCCTGCGCATTCGCGGCGGCAGCAATCCCCTCGACAGCTCAGCGGTGCACCCGGAGTCCTATCCGGTCGTGGAGCGGATCCTCGCCAAGCTGGAGCAGACCGTGGAGAGCCTGCTCGGCAACAGCAGCCTGCTGCGCAGCCTGAAACCGGCCGACTATACCGATGAGCAATTCGGCGTACCTACCGTCACCGACATCATCGGCGAGCTGGACAAGCCGGGCCGCGACCCGCGCCCCGAGTTCAAAACCGCGACCTTCAAGGAAGGGGTGGAGCAGATCAGCGACCTGGTGCCCGAGATGGTGCTGGAAGGGGTGGTCACCAACGTCACCAACTTCGGTGCCTTCGTCGATATCGGTGTTCATCAGGACGGGCTGGTGCACATCTCCTCCCTGACCGACCGTTTCGTCAAGGATCCCCGTGAGGTGGTCAAGGCGGGCGACATTGTGCGGGTCAAGGTGCTGGAAGTGGACGCCCCGCGCAAGCGGATCAGCCTGACCATGCGCCTCGACGAAAAGGCAGGGCAGCCCGCCCGCAAACCAGCTGAAGCGCGCAACAGTAGCGCAGGCAACGCCAAACCAAGAAATGAGCAGCGCCAAAACGCCCCAATGGGTGGTGCCATGGGCAACGCCTTCGCGGCGGCGCTCTCCAAAGCGAAAAAGTAACGACACCGTCCGGAACGCCTCTGAATGCAAAAAGCCCCGCTAGGGGCTTTTTTACACGCGAAGCTCAGGATCACTGCGCCAGGGCAGCAAGAATGCTCTCGGGCTCTCCATGCTGGGCCAGCACCTCCCGCAGCCGGTTGAATGCCTTGCAGGCCTCTTGCGGATACTTGCCGTAAGAGACGACGCCGGTGTGGCTCCAGCCAGCCGCCAGCATCACTTTCTTCTTGAAACTGGTTCCTTCAGTTCCTCCTCCTCCGAGCTGCATCAGAAACTGCTCCATCTGCAGGTGGGGGGGCGGTACACGGGAGAAGGTGGTGAAATCTTCCGCTTTGACTTCATCGAAATGCATGACAGCTCCTGTGAAATTGGAATGGGCCTGATCTTCAGGTTAGTTGCAAAACAGGCAAAGCAGCTGAAAGTTTGGCGAGGGTGATTCAGATATGCAGACTGAGGGACTGGGTAGAAGCCGGGCTGACAGCCTGTTGATAGTGGCCCGCGATGACGCTGTTGCGCTTGTCCATATAGGCACTCAGCACACTGCCCGATTTCGCGCTCTGCTCGGCCATCAGCTCTTTGCGCGCCTTGGCTTCACTCGCGGCGGCGCTGCGTGCAACGGCCAAATCCTGCGCGGAAGGCTCGGCAGGCGCCAGCGCTGCAGAGCGGATCTGCTGCATCTTGGCGATGGTAGCCGCAGGGTCACCGGGTACGACACTGGTATCGATCTGGACTTCGCCACCCGTAGCATAACGCTTGCCATCCGGCCCTTGCGTAAACTGATAGGTGGGCGAGCTGGCGTACTCTCCACCCGCAGACTGGTGAGCCTGCTCGTGAGTACGCACCTCCTTGTCACGCTCGACAAGATCCTGAACCTGCTGCTCTTGCCGCTGTTGCTGCTGTTGCTGCTCCTGCTGTTTGGGATCTTGCTGCTTGCGCTGCCCATCCTCACCGGTGGCCTCGACAAAGCGATTGTCTGGCAGTGTCGTCGGTGCTAATTGTCCGGTTTCACGGCTGTTCTGGGAGCTCTGATTGCTGGAGGCCTGACCAGCTTTGGATTTCTCTTTCTGGGAGCCGACTTCAGATTCGGCAACGGAGGCTTGGCCCGCTCGGGCCTGCGGGATCAGTTCTGCCCGGCGATTATCCGTCCTCGCTGCTTCCACCTGGGGTTGCAGCTGTGTCGGGATAAGGGGAGGCAGACTGACATTGATGTTCATCTCACACCCGGATGTCGATCAGGGTTCCCATCATCTCGCTGGCAGTCTGCACTACCTTGGCGGAAGCGCCAGCCTGTTGCTCGGCCACCTTGAGATTGACAAGCTCATCGGTCACTTGCACCTGATCCCCGCTGGGGGTGTTGAGGCGGGCGATCTGATTGGATGCCTTGTCGGCAATCTGCTCGGCTCGCTGAAATCCCTGAACCCCGCTGTTGAAAGCAGAATCAATACGCATGGTGTTACTCCTCTGGTCACAGCTTAATTATCCGCCAGACCAGAGGATTAATGAAGCTTACAGGCTGTTTTTTAGCCAACAAAATCTCGAACGATTTCAATGAATTCGTCAGGGTGGGAGATAAAAGGTGCGTGTGAGGCCTTATTGAGAGTCACGCTGCAGCTGGCAGGGTAGAGATCATCCAGCAGGGGAATGGCCGCCTTGGGCACCAATGAATCCAGTCGGCCATAGATCCGCAACCAGGGCAGATCGAGCTCCTGCAGCGGTTCGCGCAGATCAATCTCGGCCAACAGCGTCAGTCCAGCCTCGAGTGCGGCAAACTCGGGCACCGGCCGCTCGGCCAGCCATTGGCGCAACTGACGGATATCGTCTCTGGCATGTTCGCTGCCCATGGCCTGGATCGCCAGAAAGCGCTCTATGGTCTGGCGAAAATCCCCCGCCAGCATCTGGTTGAAGCCGGTCAGTACCTTGGGGGCAATTCCGGGCCACTCGTCCCGCGCCATAAAGCAGGGAGAGCTGGCTACCGTGATCAGGGAGTGCAACCGATCGGGATGAGTCAGCGCCAACTGGCTTGCCACCAGACCGCCGAGCGACCAGCCAAGCAGATGGCACTTCTGCGGCAAGATGGCGGCCACCTGCTCGGCAAGCCAGGGCAGGCTGTAATCCACCTCGTCTGCCAGCGGGCTGTTGCCAAAGCCGGGCAAATCCACCAGATGAACCCGATAGTGGGACGCCAACTGTTGGGCAACACCATGCCAGACCGCACCGTTCATCCCCCACCCGTGCAACAGCACCAGATCGGGCCCCTGGCCAAACTGCTCTACCGATATGCTCATCTAGACTCAAGATCCCTGTTCATGCTCTTGGGGTCAGCATGTTAAAGCGACTGCTCGCTAAAGCAAGCCCGCTGCTCGGCAGCCACGGTGACTGGCAAGGGAGTTGCCTGCTCTGCCATCAGCCTTGCGACAACGAGCCCCTGCTCTGCAGCTGGTGTCGGCAGGCGCTGCACCAGCCACAGCCGAGATGCCGCCTCTGCGCAGCACCGCTGGCTGACTATATAGAAGAGAGCATACCGGTCTGCGGTCGCTGCCAGCGCAGACCTCCCCCCTGGAAGCGGTTGCAGGTGATTGGCGACTACCAGGCTCCCTACCCCATGCTGATCCCCCGGCTCAAATATTCCGGCCAGATCCTGCTGGCGCCGCTACTGGCACGCCTCTTGGCCGATCATCTGGATAGCCGCGAGCCGCCGGAGGCGATCATTCCGGTTCCCCTGCACTGGTGGCGGCAGTGGCGGCGTGGGTTCAACCAGGCGGAGGAGATCGCACAAGCCCTTGGCGAGTTCACCGGTATTCCCTGCGACAACACCCTGTTGCAGCGCATCAAGGCAACACCGCAGCAAACAACCCTGAGCGCCGGGCAGCGGCGGCGCAATCTGCGCGGGGCATTCCGGATCCGCCCTCACCACTATCGCCATGTCGCCCTGCTCGATGACGTCGTGACCACAGGCGCCACCGCTGGGCAGCTCAGCCGTTTGCTCCATGAGAGCGGCATCACAAAGGTAGAAGTGTGGGCAATCTGTCGTACCCTGCGGCACAGCAAGTAGCCATCGGCATGCTACCCAAGCATTAATAACCGCGTTATCATGAATACCCTAGTCGTACACTCAGGTTTATGAGGATAGTGATGATCAGCATTTCCGACGCCGCCCAGGCCCATTTCCGTAAACTGCTGGAAAAACAGCCTGATGGCACCAATATCCGGGTGTTTGTGGTCAATCCGGGAACCCAGAATGCCGAGTGTGGCGTATCGTATTGCCCGCCCGATGCCGTGGACCCGGAAGATCAACACCTGCCCTTCAGCGGCTTCGACTGCATGGTCGATCCCCTGAGCGCCCCCTTCCTGGTGGATGCCACCATCGACTTCGTCACCGATCAGATGGGCTCCCAGCTCACCCTGAAAGCACCGAACGCCAAGATGCGTAAAGTGGCCGACGACGCGCCGCTAATCGAGCGCATCGAGTACGTGTTGATGTCCGAAGTGAACCCCATGCTGGCCGGTCACGGTGGCAAGGTCACCCTGGTAGAGCTGACTGAAGATAAACTGGCCATCCTGCAGTTTGGCGGTGGTTGCAACGGTTGCTCCATGGTCGATTACACCCTGAAAGAGGGGATCGAGAAGCAGCTGCTGGAGAAGTTCCCGGGTGAGCTCAACGGTGTGAAAGACGCCACCGAGCACCAGCGCGGCGACCACTCTTACTACTGATTTGCAGCCCTTGCAGCAAAGAAAAGGCCCCGCCAGATGGCGGGGCCTTTTGCATGGGCAATCGGCAGATTACTCGTCCTTCTTGTCTCGCGACAGCAGGGCGATGGCCGCCTCTTTCGGGTTCTTACCCTCGTAGAGCACCTTGAAGATCTGCTCGCAGATGGGCATCTCGACGCCGCAGCGGGCCGCCAGCAGATGCACCTCTTTGGTGTTGCGATACCCCTCCACCACCTGACCGATCTCGGTCATGGCGGTGTTCACATCCTTGCCAGCCCCGAGGGCCAGCCCGAAGCGACGGTTGCGCGACTGGTTGTCGGTACAGGTGAGCACCAGATCCCCGAGCCCCGCCATCCCCATAAAGGTTTTGGCATCGGCACCCAGCGCCGCACCCAGACGCTGCATCTCCACCAGACCCCGGGTGATGAGCGCAGTTCTGGCATTGGCGCCAAACCCTAGCCCGTCGGAGAGACCGGCACCGATGGCGATGACGTTCTTCACCGCCCCACCCAGCTGCAGACCGACGAAGTCCGGATTGGTATAGACCCGGAACGAGCGGCCACAGTGCAGCAGGTGGGAGAGATCGTCGGCGAACTCGTCGTGGGTCGAGGCGACCGAGATGGCGGTCGGCAGACCGGCAGCCAGCTCCTTGGCGAAGGTGGGACCGGAGATCACCGCCAGCGGTATCTCGTCACCCAGCACTTCACGGGCCACATCCTGCAGCAGACGGCCACTGTCCGGCTCCAGACCCTTGGTGGCCCAAGCGATACGGGTATCGGGGCGCAGGAAGGGTTTGATCCGGGTCAGCACATCGCCAAATACATGGCTCGGCACGACCAGCAGCAGCACGGGGGCAGCTTGTACCGCACGTTGCAGATCCGCAGTCAGCAGCAGATCGGCGGGAAAAGGGACATCAGGCAAAAATGCCTTGTTGCAGCGGTCTTGTTCCAGCTCGGCGACATGAGCGGGGTCGTGACCCCACAGCAGGGTCGGATGACCATTGCGCGCCAGAGAAATGGCAAGGGCGGAGCCATAAGACCCCGCCCCCAAGACCGAGATAGCGATCTGGTCAGCCATTATCAGGCTTCCGCAGTCGCCTGCTGGGCCTGTGCTTGCGCCATGTGCTGGGCAAACAGGGCATCGAAGTTGACCGGTGCCAGGTTCAGCTGCGGGAAGGAACCCTTGCTCACCATGTTGGCCACGGCTTCGCGGGCATACGGGAACAGGATGTTCGGGCAGAAGGCAGCCAGGCAGTGAGCCAGTTGCGGCTCCGGCAGGTTACCGATGGTGAAGATACCGGCTTGCTGTACTTCGCACAGGAAGGCAGTTTCGGTTTCCAGTTTGCAAGTCACGGTCAGGGTCAGGACAACCTCGTAGACGTTCTCAGCCAGGATGTTGGTCTTGGTATCCATATCCAGCTTGACGTCCGGCTGCCACTCTTTCTGGAAGATGTGCGGGGTGTTCGGCGCTTCGAAAGAGACATCCTTGGTGTAAACACGCTGGATGTGGAATTCCGGTTGTACTTCCTGGTTGTTGATCTCGTCAGCCATTTCGTTTGATTCCTTGTTATATGGATAAGTGGGCTCAGGCCCTGCTTAAATCAGCGTTTCTTGGTTACCGGCAGATTTTCTGCACGCCATTGGGCCATGCCACCGCCGAGCACGTAAACCTGCTTGAAGCCAGCTTTGCTCAGCTGACGGCCCGCGCCGCCCGCAGTCATTCCCGACTCGCACACCACTATGATGGGGGCATCTTTATGCTTTTCAACCGGGCCCAGATTATTGCTCTGGATCTGGGTCAGCGGCAGGTGCTGGGCACCGGCCAGATGGCCCTTGGCGTACTCTTCCTGACTGCGAATATCCACCACGGTGGCATTCTCGCGGTTGATCAGCAGGGTCGCGGTGTGATTGTTGACGGTTTTTACCGGGGACAAACGGGCACGCACAGTGGTGTAAACCAGAGTGCCAGCCAGACCCAACCAGGCTGCGGTCAGCAGCGGGTTACGGGCCGCAAAATCCAAATACTCTTGCATCTTCTACTATCCAGGGACCAAGACAAGGGCCCGAGTATACATGGGGGTATTGATAAGATCAGCCATCTTGGCGGCAAAGCGCGAGCAGGCTCCCATCATCATTGGGCAGCGAGCATGGCAGGAAGGGCATGGCTTGTGGGGCCGCGGGAGCGCCCCTTGGCTATCAGGTGACTATTTCGGCAGATGTAGTAATATTACGCTAGTTTCATTTCCCGCATTTTTTCCAATCCGAGAGGACATAGTCTTATGTCAACAGCTAAGAAACCTTTGGTTCTGGTCATCATGGACGGTTGGGGCTACAGCACCAAGCAAGAGCACAACGCCGTCGCTGCCGCCAAGACTCCCAACCTCGATCGCCTGGCCCGTGACTACACCAGCACCCTGATCTCCGGCTCCGGTCTGGACGTCGGTCTGCCGGATGGCCAGATGGGCAACTCCGAAGTGGGCCACGTCAACATCGGTGCCGGTCGCATCGTCTATCAGGAGCTGACCCGCATCTCCAAAGACATCCAGGACGGCGAATTCTTCCAGAACGTCGAGCTGGCCAAGGCTGTTGACGCTGCCGTGACCAACGGCAAAGCCGTTCACATCATGGGCCTGATGTCCCCGGGTGGCGTACACAGCCACGAAGAGCACATCATGGGCATGATCGAAATGGCTGCCAAGCGTGGCGCCGAGAAGATCTATCTGCACGCCTTCCTGGATGGCCGCGACGTTCCGCCGCGCTCCGCCCAGTCCTCCATCGAGCTGTTCGATGCCCTGTTCGCCAAGCTGGGCAAGGGTCGTTTCGCTTCCATGATCGGCCGTTACTTCGCCATGGACCGTGACAACCGCTGGGATCGCGTGCAGCAAGCCTATGACCTGATGACCCAGGGCAAGGGCGAGTTCACCGCCGAGAGCGCCACCGAAGCGCTAGCTGCCGCCTATGCCCGCGACGAGAACGACGAGTTCGTCAAAGCAACCCGCATCGGTGAAGCTGCCCCGATGGAAGATGGCGATGCGCTGATTTTCATGAACTTCCGTGCCGACCGTGCCCGTGAAATCACCCGCGCCTTCGTTGACACCGACTTCACCGGCTTCGCTCGTGCAGTCGAGCCGAAGCTGAACTTCGTGATGCTGACCGAATACGCGGCCGACATCAAAACCGCCTGTGCCTACCCGCCGACCGCTCTGGTCAACACCCTGGGCGAGTGGCTGGCCAAGCAGGGCAAGACCCAGCTGCGCATCTCCGAAACCGAGAAGTATGCTCACGTCACCTTCTTCTTCAACGGTGGCGAAGAGTCCTGCTTCACCGGCGAAGATCGCGAGATCGTTGCCAGTCCGAAAGTTGCAACTTATGACCTGCAGCCGGAGATGAGCTCCGAAGAGCTGACCGACAAGCTGGTTGCGGCCATCAAGAGCGGCAAGTACGACGTCATCATCTGTAACTACCCGAATGGCGACATGGTTGGTCACACCGGTGTATTCGATGCCGCCGTCAAAGCGTGTGAAGCCGTTGACCACTGCATCGGTCGTGTCACCGACGCCCTGGCCGAAGTGGGTGGCGAGTGCCTGATCACTGCCGACCACGGCAACGCCGAGAAGATGCTGGACGAAGAGACTGGTCAGGCCCACACCGCCCACACCAATCTGCCGGTTCCGCTCATCTATTTCGGTCGCAAAGCCGAGGTAGTTGAAGGTGGCAAACTGTCCGATCTGGCCCCCACCATGCTGACTCTGATGGGTCTGCCTGTGCCGCCGGAAATGACTGGCAAGCCCCTGATGATTCTGAAATAATCCTTCCCCATGCGGGGATGCGAAGTTATTTCACAGAAAACCAGTCGCGTCGGCCTGTTGGCCGGCGCGCTGTTTTTTTGCCTGTCGATTGGCGCCAGCAAACCGGCTTTGGCCGCCAATCAGCAGCTGGGCACCATGCAGTCCCAGATCAAAGAGCAACAGAAGACCATCAAGCTCAGCAAGCAGGAGCTTGCCAAGCTCAATACCCAGCTCAAGGCTGACGAGCAGGCCATCTCGGCCGCCGCCGCCAAACTCAACCAGACCAGACAGCAGTTGAAGCAGAACCAGCAGAAGCTGGCGACCCTGCAAAAAGACAAGCTGGCGCTGGAAGTTCAAGCCAAACATCAAAAGCAGTTGCTGGCCAAACAGGCGGAGAGCGCCTTTCAGGCGGGCAACCACGACTACCTGAAACTGCTGCTCAATCAGCAGGATCCGGCCAAACTGAGCCGCTCCCTCGACTACTACGACTACCTCAACAAGGCCCGCATCGAGGCCATCGACGCCCTGCGAGCCACCCGTGACAAGCTGGCGAAAAACCAGCAGGCCACCAAAGAGACCGAAAGCAAGCTGCAAGCCCTGCTTGCCGAACAGCAGGAGCATCACCAGGCTCTGCTGGCAAGCCAGCAGAGCCGGGCCAAGGTGCGCAACCAGTTGCAGCAGTCGGTACAGGATGACGAGCAGAAGCTCTCCAAGCTGGTCAAGGCGGAGAAGGCGCTGAAAGCGCGGCTGGAGGAGCTGCGCCGCCAGCGGGAAGAGCAGGAACGGCGCGAACGGGCCGAACGGGAGCGGCTGGCCAAGCTGAAAGCGGAACAGGAGCGTCAGCGCAAGCTGGCCGAGCAGCGCCGCGCCGAGCAACAACGACTTGCCGCCCAGCAGAACAAAACCGTCAAACCGGCAGAACCGGTCGAAGAGATGTCCAGTACCAAACCGGAGCGAGGCTCTGGGATTGGGACCGCAGGTTACTACAGCGGGCTCAAGACCAATGGCAGCCTGCGCTGGCCGGTACAGGGGCCGATCCTCATCGCCTACGGCTCGCCGCGCACCGCCCAGCTCAAGTGGAAAGGCACCCTGATCGGCGCCAGCGAAGGAACCCAGGTAAAGGCGGTCGCACCGGGACAAGTGGTTTACGCCGACTGGCTCGACGGCTTCGGTATGCTGCTGGTAATCGATCACGGTAAGGGCTATATGAGCCTCTACGGTCACAATCAGTCGCTGCTGCGTCAGGTTGGCCAGAATGTGGAACAGGGTGAACCGGTGGCGCTGGTCGGTGACAGTGGCGGTCAGGACAGACCGGGCCTCTACTTCGAAATTCGCTATCAGGGCGAGGCGATCAACCCGACCAAATGGCTGGCCAAGGGTTGAGTCAACCCGGCCGACAAACGCATCACACGCTCACAACAACAGCCTGCCTCACGCAGGCTTTTGTCGTTTCAGGAGTACAGCAACCCGCTGTCACCCGCATTTGATGAAAAATTACCTAATTTTTCGCTCGGCTCAGGGAAAAACAACCAGACCGATCTGCTCAAGCAAGGTCTGCTGCTGATCCTCGTTGATCTGCACCCCTTGCAGATCGACCCGGCGCAGATCCAGCCCCGGCAGATCGCACTGGCGCAGATCGCAGCCCTGCAATTTGAAGCTGGTCCAGTCGATCTGGCCAAACTCGGAGCCGCTGAGATCGGAACCCGCCAGCGAGGCACCAAACAGGTTGGCTCCCTGCCAGCGGTTGCCGGTCAGCTCGCACTTCTCCAGCAGACAACCCTCGAAGCTGGCATAGCTGAAGTTGTTGCCGGTCAGATGGGCCTCGCAGAAGTAGCTTTTGGCGGTGATCTGGTTGGCGAAGCTGGCATGGCCGAAGTTGATACCGACCGCCTGACAGTCGCGCATCTCCAGCCCCAGACACTGGCTGCGGCTGCCATCGGCCATGGTGAGATCGCAGCGCAGGAAGCTGGCCTCGCGCAGATCGCAACCCTGCAACAGGCAGCCCCGTTCACTCTCCCGATCGTAGAAGCTGCAGTCGATGAAGCGGCTATCGCTCAAATCCAGCCAGGAGAAGTTGCAGCCGATAAAGCGGCACTCCGAGAACTGCTCCCCCTCCACATCCTGTTGCTCGAACCGGACATCCACGAACTGCTTGCCTCTGATCATCGGAAAACTCCTGCAAAAACGGCTTCATATGCTGACTTTATCCGCCAAAAACGGTAATGTTACAAGTAACATCCACGCTGGACACCCCTATGAGCCCCACCCGCAAGCGCCGCCCCACCCTGCAAGATATCGCCGACCAGACCGGCGTGACCAAGATGACTGTCAGCCGCTATCTGCGCGACCCGCAGACCGTAGCGGAGGGGACCCGCGAGCGGATCGCGGCTGTGGTGGAAGAGCTGGGCTATATCCCCAACCGGGCGCCGGACATTCTCTCCAACGCGACCAGCAAGGCGATCGGCATCCTGATCCCCTCCCTCTCCAACCAGGTCTTCTCGGCGGTGATCCATGGCATCGAGTCGGTGACCCGACCGGCCGGTTACCAGACCCTGCTGGCCCACTACGGCTACAGTCCGGAGCGGGAGGAGGAGCAAGTCGCGTCCCTGCTCTCCTATCACGTGGATGGGCTGATCCTCTCCGACAGCCAGCACACCGAACGCACCCGCAAGATGATCGCCACCGCCGGCATTCCGGTGGTGGAGACCATGGACCTGCCGCAAACCCCCATCGACATGGTGGTCGGCATGGATCATAGAGCCGCAGCCCGGGCCATGGTAACAGAGATGCTGCGCCGGGGCCGACGCAAGGTGGTCTATCTGGGGGCGCGGCTCGACGTGCGCACCCAGCTGCGGATGGAGGGTTACTATCAGGCGATGACCGACTTCGGCCTCACCGGCCAGCATCTGCTGACCGAACAATCCTCCAGCTTCACTCTGGGGGGCGAGCTGCTGGATCAGGCGCTGGTACGCTATCCCGACCTCGACGGCCTGTTCTGCACCAACGATGACCTGGCGGTGGGCGCCCTGCTGCAGTGTCAAGCCAAGTGGATCCCGGTGCCCCAGCAGATCGCCATCGCCGGTTGCAACGCCCTCGACATCGGCCACGCCATGACCCCCAAACTGGCCAGTATCGTCACCCCGCGGGAAGCGATCGGTCGGGAGGCGGCCACCATGCTGCTGGCGCGTCTCAACGGCCAATCCCAACCCGATACCCGCAAAGATATCGGCTTCTCCCTCTATGTCGGGGAGAGTCTGGGGTAATCCCTTCCCTCACCCACTTAAGTCACGCTGATAGCAAACAGGCCACCCGAGGGTGGCCTGTTTGGTTTTCTGCACAACTGAGGCTTAGCGTTTTACCAACTCAACCGCTTCGCGGGAGAGGCGGGTCACCTCTTCCCAGTTGCCGCTCTTGACCGCATCGGCCGGCAGCATCCAGGAACCGCCGACGGTGGCGACGCACTTGAGTGCCAGATAGTCGGCCACGTTTTTCGGGCCGATACCGCCGGTCGGGCAGAACTTCACCTGGGGCAGCGGCGCGGCAATCGCGGAGAGCGCCTTGGTGCCGCCGTTCGCTTCGGCCGGGAAGAACTTCAGGTGGTCGTAGCCCGCTTCCAGCGCCTGCATCACTTCAGACGGAGTTGCCACACCCGGGATCAGCGGCGCGGTGCTCTTGGCCGCGTGAGCCAGCAGGGCCGGCGTCATCCCCGGGGAGATGACGAAGCGGGCACCGGCGGCAACGGCTGCGTCAAACTGCTCGCAGTTGAGCACGGTACCAGCACCGACCATGGCATCCGGCATCGCCTTGGCAATGAGGGCGATGGCATCAAGCGCCACCGGGGTGCGCAGGGTGATTTCGAAGACAGAGATGCCGCCGTCGAGCAGCGCCTTGGCCATCGGCAGGGCCTGATCCAGCTCGTTGATAACCATCACGGGTACCAGCGGGGAGGCGGCAAACACCTCGGCCGGGGTCACTTTCCAGTTCTGCATAGCTCTTCCTTAGTCAAAGATGGTGGCGCCACACTCGGCGCTCGATACCGCGCGACGCATCACGCTGAACAGTTCACGGCCCCACCCCTCTTGTTCCAGAGTGAGGTCAATCTCGGCCTGGGTACGGCCACTCAAATCGGTCAGGCAGTCGAGGCTGCCGTTTACCGCATCAACCCGCAGCAGATCGCCGTCGGCCAGCAGGCCAATGGCCCCGCCGTGCAGCGCTTCCGGGGTGACGTGGATGGCGGCCGGGATCTTGCCGGAGGCACCGGAGAGGCGGCCATCGGTGACCAGCGCCACCTTGTAACCCGCCTTCTGCAGGTTGCCGAGCACCGGCATCAGCTTGTGCAGCTCCGGCATGCCGTTGGCGGCCGGGCCATTGTGGCGCACCACGATCACGGCGTCCTGATTGAGATCGCCCGCCTTGTAGGCCGCTTCCACCGCATGTTGGGAGGAGAAGACCCGCGCCGGGGCTTCAATCACCCGATACTCGGGAGCCACGGCGGAGACCTTGACCACGGCGCGGCCCAGATTGCCCGCCAGCAGCTTGGTACCGCCGGTGACCTGGAATACGCTGCCGGAAGGTGAAAGCACGCTCGCATCGCCGCTCTCGCCCACCGGCTGCCATACCAGCTGGCCATCGACCAGTGCCGGACGACTGAGGTAATCCTGCATCTCGCCAAAGACCGGAGTGGCATCCATATGGATCAGCCCCTCTTCGGCCAGACGGCGCATCAGGCCGGGCACGCCGCCTGCCTGTTCGAAGGCATTGACGTCGGCCGGGCCGTTCGGGTACATGCGAACCAGCAGCGGCACCACGTCGGAGAGATCGCTGATGTCATCCCAGGTCAGTACCAGACCGGCGGCGCGGGCCAGCGCCACCATGTGGATGCTGTGGTTGGTGCTGCCGCCGGAGGCGAGCAGGGCCACCAGACCGTTGACCAGCGAGCGCTCATCCAGCACCTCGCTCAGGGGGCGATAGGCCGGAGATCCCGGGATCATGGCGCTGATACGGCGAGCCGCCTCGGCGGTCAGGGCTCGGCGCAGCTCGCTATGGGGATGCACAAAGGCGGAGCCCGGCAGCATCAGGCCCATGGCCTCGAACACCAGCTGGTTGGTGTTGGCGGTGCCGTAGAAGGTGCAGGTGCCTGCCGCGTGGTAGGCGCCGCACTCCATCTCCAGCAGAGCATCACGACCCACTTCACCGGCGGCGTACTTCTGACGCACCTTCACCTTCTCGTCGTTGCTGATGCCGCTCGCCATCGGGCCAGCAGGAACAAATGCAGTCGGCAGGTGAGCGTGGGAGAGGGCCCCCATGATCTGGCCCGGAGCTATCTTGTCGCAGATACCGAGCAGCAGGGTGGCATCAAAGGTGTTGTGAGAGAGCGACAGCGCGGTCGCCTGGGCGATCAGGTCGCGGGAGAAGAGGGACATGTCCATCCCCGGCTGCCCCTGAGTCACGCCGTCGCACATGGCGGGCACACCGCCAGCGACCTGGGCGCTGTGGCCCAGCTCGGCCAGTACCGCCTTGATCTGATCCGGATAGCCCTGATAGGGCTGATGGGCGCTCAGCATGTCGTTGTAGGCGGTGACGATGCCGACGTTGGCGCGGGTCATATCGAGAATGCGACCCTTCTCGTCACTGCTGCAGGCGGCCACGGCGTGGGCCAGGTTGCCGCAGGCCAGCGCGGCGCGGGTCTTGCCCTGATCTGCCTGGCGCTGGATGCGGGCCAGAAATGCCTGACGACGGGCGACACTGCGCTCGCGGATGCGGGCGGTGACGTCGGAAATTACCTGATGAATCATTGGGCTTGCTCCAATGCTGTGACGGCGCGGTCAACCACCTGTTCGAAGGTGCCGTCTATATCAATGTGGAATACACCGGCTTCGCCATCCGGGCGCTCCAGGGTATCGAACTGACTTTGTACCATGCTTTCACGCATGAAGTGGCCCTTGCGGGCACGCATCCGCTCGAGGATCAGCGGCTGGCTGCCATCGAGGAAGATGAAGCTGACCGACTCGTTGCCTTCGCGGATCTGGTCGCGGTACTTCTTTTTGAGGGCGGAACAGACAATGATGCCGGTCTCGTTCTTCTGCTCGAGACTGTAGGCGGCGTCGCGGATCCGCTCCAGCCAGGGGGCACGATCCTCATCGTTGAGGGGGTTGCCGCCAGCCATCTTCTGGATGTTGGCCTTGGGGTGCAGGTCATCACCATCGATGAACTTGGCGCCCAGCGCTTCGGCTACTTTCAGACCCACGCTGGATTTGCCGCTACCACACACACCCATCACGATAATGCACTTACCCGCCATAATTTGACCTCTGTCCCACTTTTCAAAAAACCAGCTGTTGATGGGTTCTAATCTAACACGTTACCGGTAACATGTTACCGGTAACGATTGAAAATGTGAAGTCTGCCACAGACTGAGCAAACCCATAGTCACCTGGGCATATGATGTTGAGCCCTTGCCATAAATCTAAATAAATCATAAAGATATGGTTTGCCGACGGATCGGCAAGGTGTCACGACTGAACTTGGAAAAAGGAACGCATAACAATGTCTGACCTCTCCCTGATCATGACAGCCGCCGGCTCGATTGTGCTGCTGCTCTTCCTGGTGATGAAGGCCCGGCTCCACGCCGTGGTAGCCCTGATCCTGGTCTCCATGGTGGCGGGTCTCGCCGCTGGCATGAACCCGGCCGATATCGCCAACACCATCCAGAAAGGGATGGGTGGCACCCTCGGTTTCGTCGCGGTGGTGGTGGCGCTGGGCGCCATGTTCGGCAAGGTGATGGAAGTGACCGGTGCCCTCGACCGGGTGGCTCACACCCTGCTCGGCAAGTTCGGCGTCAAGCGCGCCAACTGGGCCATGGCCCTGACCGGCTTTGTCTGCGCCCTGCCGCTCTTCTTTGACGTGGCCGTGGTGCTGCTGATCGGCGTCGCCTTCGCCATCGTCCGTCGTGGCGGCGGCAGCGTGGTTAAGATTGGTATCGCCCTGCTGGCCGGTATCGCCACTTGCCAGGCCTTCCTTATTCCGGCGCCGGGCCCGATCCTGGTGGCATCCCAGCTGGGTGCCGACTTCGGCTACATGATCCTGTTCGGCCTGATCGCCGCCGTGCCGGCGCTGATCCTGGCAGGCCCGCTGTTCGGTGACTTCATCAGCAAGATCGTCGATGTGCCGCTACCCGCCGATGCCCAGAACAGTGTCCACGATGACAGCAAATCCCTGCCCTCCTTCGGGCTTGCCATGGGCCTCATCGGTCTGCCGCTGCTGCTGATCGGCCTCAAGACCATCGTCGGTCGCTTCGTCGAGGCAGGCTCCACCCTGCACAACTGGCTGGAGTTCATCGGTCACCCCTTCACCGCCATCATGGTCGCCTGTCTGGCCGCTTTCTACCTGCTGGGTATTCGCCGCGGCATGTCCCGTGACGAGGTGATGAGCGTCTGCAACAGCGCCATCCAGCCCGCCGGTGTCATCATCCTGGTGACCGGTGCCGGTGGCGTCTTCAAGCAGGTGCTGGTTGATTCCGGTGTGGGCGCCGCGCTGGGCAACATGCTGGCCGACTCCGGTCTGCCTATCGTCGCACTGGCCTTCATTCTGGCCGCTGCGGTACGGGTGATTCAGGGCTCTGCCACCGTCGCCATGCTGACCGCCTGCGGTCTGGTGCTGCCGATGCTGGAGCCGCTCGGCCTGAACGGCGCCCAGCTGGCGGCCGTCACCATCGCCATTGGCGGCGGTGCCATCGTGCTCTCCCACGTCAACGACTCCGGTTTCTGGCTGGCGAACCGCTACCTCGGCCTGACCGAGAAGCAGACCCTGCAGACCTGGACCGTGATGGAAACCATCATCGGCACCACCGGCGGCGTGATGGCGATGATCATCTACAGCTTCCTCTGACAAGGGGGAAATGCTGACAAAAAGGCCTCACTCGTGAGGCCTTTTTCATCTTTCTGATGATTCTTTCTTTGGCTGAGAGGGCGAGATTGCTAGAATCGCCTATTCATCGCTCCGAGTGGAACGCTTAACCCCGTGATTTCAGGTTTATCTATGCATTCATCGGCCCATTATCGACAACTGCTGGCGCGCCTGCCCCAGATCGCCGTCGCAGCGGATCAGTTTGAAGTGCTCTATAGCGCCCAGGATTTCAAACGCCGCATTCTTGCGCTTATCGCCAGTGCCACCCGGCGCATCTATCTGGTCGCGCTCTATCTGCAAGATGACGAAGCAGGCCGGGAGATCCTCTCCGCCCTCTACGCCGCCAAGCAGCGCAATCCGGCCCTCGACATCAAGCTGTTCGTCGACTTCCACCGTGCCCAGCGCGGCCTGATCGGCAAAGGCAAGCAGGGCGGCAACCACCTGATGTATCAGGCCATGGCTGCCGAACACGAGCACCAGATCGAAATCTACGGCGTGCCGGTCAAAGGGCGCGAACTGCTCGGCGTGCTCCACCTCAAGGGCTTCATCTTTGATGATGTGGTGCTCTACTCCGGTGCCAGCCTCAACGACATCTACCTGCATCAGCAGGATCGCTACCGCTTCGATCGCTATCACCAGATCACCAGCCCGGAGCTGGCCCGCAGCATGGTCAACTATGTGGATGACCTGTTCGTGAAGAGCGACGCGGTGCAGCGACTGGATCACAGCGATATCCCCAGCGCCAAACAGCTGAAAGGGCCGATCCGCCGCTTCAAGCAGAGCCTGCGCCAGAGCCAGTACCGTTTCAGCACCATGCCGGTCAACACCCAGGAGGTGGCCATCACCCCCATGGTGGGTCTGGGCAAGCGCAACAATCAGCTCAACCTGATGATCCGCAATCTGGTGCGCGCCACCGAGCGGGAGATCTTCATCTGCACCCCTTACTTCAACCCCCCCAAGGAGTTGAGCAAGGATATCGAGGATCTGCTGCAGCGCGGTTGCAAGGTGACCATCGTAGTGGGCGACAAGACCGCCAACGACTTCTTCATTCCGCCGGAAGAGAAGTTCTCCACCATCGGTGGCCTGCCCTATCTCTACGAGACCAACCTGCGCAAGTTTGCCGAGCGCAACCAGCGTCACATCGACGACGGTCGCCTCAACCTGATGCTCTGGTGTTGCGAGCGCAACTCCTACCATCTCAAGGGGATCTTCGTGGATGACGAGTGGGCCCTGCTCACCGGCAACAACCTCAACCCCCGCGCCTGGGCGCTGGATCTGGAGAACGGCCTGCTGGTACACGATCGTCGCCACCTGCTGCGTCCCCAGTTCAACGCGGAGCGGGAGAACATCCTGACCAACACCAAGCGGATCAGCCACTTCGATCAGGTGGAACAGATCCAGGACTACCCGGAACAGGTGCGCAAGCTGCTGGGACGGATCCACAGGGTCAAGGCCCACCTGCTGCTCAAGCGGATCATCTGACCTTGGGCGCCATGCGCCCGCACCTTGCCTGTTGGCAGCCGCACAAAGGCCTCCCGTTTTCGGCAGGCCTTTGTTCTATCCGCCGTTTCCCCCGCCTTGGCGGCCCAGCCAGCAGCAACTCGGCTTGCATCGGCCCCTCAACAACCCCTATCATCTGGACATATTTACAGTGTTTTCGGGCATCTAATTGATGAAATTGGATAAAATTCCTCTCGATAGCCTCAAGGGTGTCGGCAGCAAGATGCTGGAGAAGCTCGAGCGGCTGGGGCTGGCCACGGTACAGGATCTGCTGTTCCACCTTCCCCTGCGCTACGAGGACCGCACCCAGGTGTGGCCCATCGGCGATCTGCCGCCCGGCCTGCACGGCGCCGTCGAGGGCGAAATCCAGGACACTCAGCTGGTGATGGGGCGCCGCCGCATGATGGTCTGTCGCATCAGCGACGGTACCGGCACCCTCACCTTGCGCTTTTTCAACTTCACCGCCGCCCAGAAAAATAGTCTGGCGGCGGGCCGCCTGATCCGCTGCTTTGGCGAGGTGCGCCCCGGCAAATACGGGCTGGAGATGGCCCATCCCGAGTACAAGCTGCTCGGCGAGGAGCAGGCCGGTCAGACCGAAGAGGCGCTCACCCCCGTCTACCCGACTACCGAAGGACTGCGCCAGCTCACCCTGCGCAACCTCACCGATCAGGCGCTGGCCCAGCTCGACCTCTACGGCGTGGAGGAGCTGCTGCCCGCCGGACTCTATCCCCATCAGATTGAACTGGCCGCCGCCCTGAAGCTGCTGCATCGCCCGCCTCCCTCGGTGGCGCTGCCGCTGCTGGAAAGCGGCCAACATCCGGCCCAGCAGCGACTGGTACTGGAGGAGCTGCTGGCTCACAACCTCTCGGTCTTGAAGGTGCGTGCTCAGGCACAAACCCAGCTGGCCCGCGCCCTCAAACCGGCGCCCGCGCTGGTCGAACAGCTGCTCGGCGCCCTGCCGTTCAAGCCCACCGGTGCCCAGAGCCGGGTGGTGGCCGAGATAAGCAAGGATCTGCAACAGAGCCACCCCATGATGCGGCTGGTGCAGGGTGACGTGGGCTCCGGCAAGACCCTGGTCGCGGCGCTGGCTGCCCTGCAGGCTATCGGCAACGGCTGTCAGGTGGGCTTGATGGCGCCGACCGAGCTGCTGGCCGAACAACACGCCATCAACTTCGCCAAGTGGCTGGAGCCGCTCGGCATCGGAGTCGGCTGGCTGGCGGGCAAACAGAAAGGCAAGGCGCGGGAGGAGGCACTGGCCGCGATCAAAGATGGCAGCGTCAAGATGGTGGTGGGCACCCACGCCATCTTTCAGGAGCAGGTGGTGTTCCAGCGCCTCGCCTTGGTCATCATCGATGAACAGCACAGATTCGGGGTGCATCAGCGCCTCGCCCTGCGTGAGAAAGGGGAGCGTGAAGGGGTACATCCCCATCAGCTCATCATGACCGCCACCCCCATCCCCCGCACCCTGGCGATGACCGCCTATGCCGACCTCGACACCTCGGTCATCGACGAACTGCCACCGGGCCGAACCCCCATCACCACGGTGGCGCTGCCCGACAGCCGTCGCGGCGACGTGATCGAGCGGGTCAAACTCGCCTGCACCGAAGGCAAGCAGGCCTACTGGGTCTGCACCCTGATCGAGGAGTCGGAGGTGCTGGAGTGTCAGGCCGCCGAGGATACCGCTGCCGAGCTGCAGAACCTGTTGCCCGGTCTGCATATCGGGCTGGTACACGGCCGGATGCGGCCGGTGGAGAAACAGCGGGTGATGGAGGAGTTCAAGGCAGGCATACTGCAACTGCTGGTCGCCACCACCGTCATCGAGGTGGGGGTGGATGTGCCCAACGCCAGCCTGATGATCATCGAGAACCCGGAACGTCTCGGGCTGGCGCAGCTGCACCAGCTGCGCGGCCGGGTTGGCCGGGGTGCGGTGGCCTCTCACTGCGTGCTGCTCTATCATGCCCCCTTGTCCAAGACGGCCCAGAGCCGACTCGGGGTGCTGCGGGAGACCAACGATGGCTTTCTCATCGCCCAGCGCGATCTGGAACTGCGCGGCCCGGGGGAACTGCTCGGCACCCGCCAGACCGGTCTGGCCGATCTCAAGATCGCCGATCTGGTGCGGGATCAGCCGCTTATTCCACAGGTGCAAAAGATGGCGCGCTTCCTGATGGATAGGCACCCAAGCCATGTCGAACCCTTGATTCGCCGTTGGCTCGGCTTACGGGATCACTATTCCAATGCCTGATCGAGGTAGATGCAGAAGATGGGCACATGTCCTTATGGATAGGCATCCGAGTCATGTCGAACCCTTGATACGGCGCTGGCTCGGTCTGCGAGACCACTACTCAAACGCCTGACAACCAATCCCAAAACAGGAGGAAAGCACCCATGAATTCCTGGCTACGCGGCCTGCTCTACACCTTCGCCTTCCTGCTGCTATTTGTCTGGGTTGCCCTCGGCCTGTTCGACGCCGAGCGCGCCAAAGGCCCCATCGCCAGCTGGATCAGCCAGCAGACCGGTGTGCCGGTCACCATAGGGCGACTGGTGTTCAACCCGCTGCACCCCTACACCCTGCTGGCAGAGCAGGTGCGCTACGGCGATGCAGTCTCCCTCGACAAGATCTATCTGGAGATCGAGAGCATCGACTGGCTGAGCCGAGACGTGCGGATCGCCCATCTCGATCTCATTCGCCCCGCCATCAAGCTGCCGCTGCCCAACCAGCTACCTAGCCTGCCGGTGCACTCCCTCACCATCAGCGACAGCACCATAGACCGGCTCAGTCTGGAGAGCCCCGAGCTGACCCTGCGCGGTCTCAACGCCACCCTGAGCGACTGGGAGCTGATCGACCCGAAACGGCAACCACAGGCCAACCTGAGCCTCAATATCGGCCAGCTGGAGACCCCACAATTCACCTTCGCCCGTCTCAACCTGCAAGGACGGCTGGAGGGGGAAGTGCTGCGCACCGACAAGCTGGTGACCAACCTGTTTGACGGCCTGCTGGAGACCGGCATGGTGCTGGACTGGCCCGCCCGCACCCTGCAACTACATGACCTCAAGGCGCGCGGCATGCGGGTCGAGCTGGGGGATCTGACACAACAAGGCTTCCCGCAGCGCTTCCCGTTGCAAAGCGTGTCTCTGGATCGCGGTCAACTGGACGGCGTCAGCCTCAACGACATCAATCAGGAGCTCTCCTTCAACAACTTCAGCGGCCAGCTCACCGCCTTCAACTGGCAGGCGGGCAGCCAGCCCACCGGCTATCTGAGCGGCACCCTGGGGGACATGGGCCGTGGCCTGTTCCAGCTGGAGGAGATCAAGGGCAAGCTCGCCTTCTCGTCCCAACAGATCGACGGCGAACTGCAGGGCAAGGCCTATGAAGGGGAGTTCAATGTCGAGCTCTCCCTCGATACCCAGCAGCAGAAGCTGACCCTGAAAGACGTGGCGCTGAGCGGCATGGATATCAGCCTGCCGCAGGGATGGTGGCAGGATTGGCAGAGCTGGCGCCCGCAGCAGGTCGATATCCGCAAGCTGGCGTTCGACAAGCTCAAGGTGCTCTCCTTCGACGATACCCTGCCCCTGTCGCTGACCGGCTGGCAGCTCTATCTGAGCGATCTCGCCCTGCGCGATAACCAGCCCGGCCCGCTGCTCGGCCGAGCCCGTATCGAGAGCAAGTGGTTCGAGCTGGTGTGGGATGGCCTCAGCGCCCGCAACGGCGAGCTGGATGGGGAGCTGACCCCCAGCTCCTGGCAACTGGGCAAACTCACCAGCTCGCTGCCGGATGAGGGCAGCCTCAGCATGAGCGGCCAGTGGGGCCGCGAACCTGGCCAGAGCAGCCGCCTGCGACTGCAGGCGACCAAGCTGGATCTGCAGCAATGGGGCAAGATATTCCACTCCCCTGTCTCGTTCGCTGGCAAGGCGGACGTGAGCGCCGACCTGCAAGCCGAACACGGCAAAACGGCGGGCGAGTGGCGCCAGAGCCTGCAGGGCAGCTTTGCCCTCGACGCCAACGAACCCTTCTGGGACAAGGTGAAGATAGATCCGCTGCTGGATGAGTGGTTCAAAGGGGCGACCCCGCCCGTCCTGACGCCGGATCAGCTGTGGCAGGCGATGCAGGAGGGTGACACCCCCTTCTACCGCATCAAGCTGCAGGGCAAGATCGATAAGGGGCAACTACAAGTCGAGCAAGCTGGCGCCTCCACCATCACTCATCTGCTGGCGCTGCAAGGGGGGATCGATCTGGTCAACGAGCAGTGGCAGCTCGATCTGGGGATCCTCAATGGCAACCGCTGCGCCGAGCTGCTCGGCCAGTGGCGCGGGCCGCTGACGGAACCCACGCTGGCCTGGAGCTTCCCGCAGAAGCAGGACGCCTGCGGCTGGGAAGTGGGAGTACGCTATCCGCCGCAAGGCAACAGCGCCCCGCTCTGGCGACCGGCTCCCGCACCGAAAGCCCAAAACCAGGCCCAAGTGCAGACCCAAGCCGGGCAGACAAGCGACAGCCAGCGAGGGTAAAAACAGACAAGGCCTCATGATGAGGCCTTGTTGTTTGATGGGGAAACGATGCGGTTACTGGCCCGGACGGCGGGGCGGCTGCACCACGTAGTGACCGAGGAACTCCGCCGCCAGCTTGCTGCCGCTGAACAGCTGGATCTTGAGGCTGAAGGTGGCAGGCTCGCCCCGTTTGAGTGGCTGCAGCACGGCGGGCATCCCCTCGCGGGCCACTCGCGCCTCCGGCTCCTCATCGACCGGGCCATGATATTTGATGGTGCTCTCGGCAAGCACCGGCTCGCCCACCAGCCCCTCCTCTTTAAGCTGCAGCCAGATCAGCCCCCAGCCCGCCAGCACGCACTGGCTGTAGACACTGCCGGCGAACATGCTGCCATGCACGTTGAAATTGGCCGCCAGATTGGCCTTGAGATGGAAGGTCTGGCCATCGTAGTGGCTGATGTGCATCCCCATCTTCTCGCTGATGGGCACCCCGCGCGACCAGCGGGTGGTGAGATCCTGACACCACTCTGGCCGGTACTGGATAGTCTGCAACGGGCTCAGGGATTTGATCATCTGGCGATGGGGAATCCGACCAAAGGAGACGGGGCCGCCCCCCACTTCGAGAAAGCCGCACTTGCGATAGAACTCCACCGCTTCCTGACGGGCGTTCATCACCAACCGTTTCACCTTCTCGCTGCGGGCCAGTTGCTCGAGATCCTCCACCATTTTGGCGCCCAGCCCCTGCCCGCGATATTCGGGGCGCAGCGCCATAAAGCGGATCTGCGCCTCGTCACCGCCGATAAAGAGGCGGCCCACCGCGATGGGAGTGCCATCAGGTGCCAACATCAGCCGGTGAATGGCGACGGTGTCGTATTCGTCCCGCTCGGAACCGACGGGCAGATTGAAGGGCTTACGCAGAAGTTCCCAGCGCAACTGGTAGTAGGCATCCAGCTCGGCGACTGTCTGAGGGGTGACTACCCGGTACATAGTTTCATCCTTGAGTTACACTGGTCGGAAACCATCTTGCCGTGCAAATTCATGGACTTCAATCTGCAAGCGTACCAAGCCGATCACTTGTTGCACCTCAGCGTCAAACCCCAGCGCCGCCTCACGGTACAGGAAAATGACCAGCACCGCTGGCTGGAGATAGACGGCGTGGTGCAATCCGCCATGTCGCTCGCCGACCCCGCGACCCTCTGTCTGCCCCATCAACGGGTCATCGCCTGCCTGCTGCCGGAGCAGGCCACCCGGATCCTAGAACTGGGTCTGGGTGGCGGCGATCTCACCCGCCATCTGAGTCAGCGCTGGCCCTCGGCTCGCCACGAGTGCGTCGACCTCGACGAAGAGGTGCTGACCGTTTATCAGCAGTTTTTCCAGCATCAGGAGAGCGATGAACACGCTGCTCCGGCACTCCATCAGGCCGATGCCCTCGCCTTTTTGGAGCAGAGCGAACAGCAGTACGATCTCATCCTGCTCGATCTCTTCAGTCAGGATGGCAACCCGCTGCTGCTGTTTCAGGAGCGGCTCTACCGGGCGCTGGCTCCCCGCCTCTGCGGCACTCTAGTCATCAACCTGTTGCCGCGCACCGAACTGGAGCTAACCCACGCCCTGACGCTGATAGAACAGTGGATTGGCCCGGCTACCCCCTATCCGGTCGCAGGGCTCATCAACGTGATTGTCCACGTCATACCGCGGGATCAGGCATCCTCAGACCTGTAGCCAGAAGGTAACCGGGCCGTCGTTGACCAGCGCCACCTTCATGTCGGCGGCAAAACGCCCGGTTGCGGTCGGGATGCCGCTGGCAGCAGCCTTCGCCACGAAGTAGTCATAGAGGCGTTCGGCCTCGCTCGGGTGGGCACCGCTGGAGAAGCTCGGGCGCATCCCGCTCTTGGTGTCGGCCGCCAGGGTAAACTGGGAGACCACCAGCAGGCTGCCACCGATCTGGCTGACATTGAGGTTCATCTTGCCATTCTCGTCACTGAATACCCGATAGCCGCTCACCTTGTGCAGCAGTTTGTCGGCCTTGGCCTCATCATCCCCCTGCTCCACCCCGAGCAGCACCAGCAGTCCCTGACCGATGGCGCCGGTCACCTCCCCCTCGACAGTCACGCTGGCCTCGCTGACCCGCTGAATCAGTGCAATCACATCCCTCTCCTCTCAAAACAGAACGACCGCCCCGGCTCGATTGCAGGGGCGGTCGTCGATGCTACCAATAAACCGGTGGCCAAGGCGATGGCTTAGCCCAGCTCCTCGCTCGCCGGCTTCTCGTACTCGCCGAGGCAGGCAGTAGTCTCCGCACCAAGCAGCACCACCAGCCAACTCAAATAGACCCAGACAAACAGGATCGGGATGGTGGCCAGCGCGCCGTAGATGGCCTGATAGGAGGGGAAGTTGGTGATGTAGATGGCAAAGCCGCGCTTGGCCAGCTCGAACAGGGTCGCCGCTACCAGCGCGCCGATAAAGGCGTGGATCAGCCGCACCTTGCAGTTCGGCACCACGGTATAGACCAGCAGGAAGGTAAGCACCGAGAAGAGGAATGGCAAACCCCGCAGCAGCAGATAGCCGATACCGAACAGGCTCTCGGCGCCAAACAGCCGCAGCGAGAAGATGTAGGAGGAGATGGCGATGCTGGCCCCGATAAGCACGGGCCCCAGGGTCAGGATCATCCAGTACATGGCAAACGCCTGCGCCAGCGGGCGGCCCTGGGTCGAACGCCAGATGTAGTTGAGGTTCTTGTCGATGGCGGAGATCAGCATCAACGCCACCACCACCAGCGCCCCAATCCCCACTGCCGTGGTGTTGGTGGCATTGGCGACGAAGCCGTCGATGTACTCCTTGAGCATATCGCCCGCGGTCGGCACGAAGTTGTGGTAGACGAACTGCTCCATCGCCTGCTTGAGGCTCTGGAACACCGGGAAGGCGGACATCATGCCAAAGACCACGGCGATCATCGGCACCAGCGAAAGCAGGGTGACATAGGCCAGATAACCGGCGGTAACCGTCAATCTGTCCTGCTGGAAACGGCCCCAGACAAACTGGGCAAAGTGGCGACCATCATGGCGCAAGAAGGAGAGGGCGTGGGCCAAACGGCCGCTGACAGGCTGCTGCATCTTGATTCTCGTTAGCGTCATAGTGGCAATATTGTGTCAGAGGAGAGCGCTGTTTGACCACCTTTGAACCCGATTTGCCTCCATCTGCCCCAACCTGTAACCCGGATGGCGTCTCTGGCTGTCGCCAGAAGCAGAAATAAAAACGGCCCCGCTATGGGGCCGTTTGCAACACCGGATTACAGCATGTAGTCCGCGGACAGCTCGATGCGTGCGACGCCGGAGGCCACCGCCGCCAGCGCTACGGCGCGGGCAACCCGTGGCAGCAAGCGGGCATCCATCGGCTTGGGAATGACGTAATCCTTGCCGAAGGCGAGCTCGCTCACCCCGGCGGCGGTCAGCACCTCGGCCGGCACCGGCTCCTTGGCCAGCGCACGGATCGCCTCGACCGCGGCAATCTTCATGGCATCGTTGATGCGGCTGGCACGGGCGTCGAGGGCGCCGCGGAAGATGAAGGGGAAACAGAGCACGTTGTTGATCTGGTTCGGGTAGTCGGAGCGGCCGGTACCCATGATGAGGTCGCTACGTACCCCGTGGGCCAGCGCAGGCTTGATCTCCGGATCCGGGTTGGAGCAGGCGAAGATCACCGGATTGGGTGCCATCAGTGCGACCGCTTCGGCGGGCAACACATCGGGGCCGGAAACACCGACAAACACATCCGCCCCTTCGATGACATCCATCAGGGTGCGCAGCGGGGTCTCGTTGGCGAAGCGATGCTTGTACTTGTTGAGATCGCTGCGGCCGGTGTGAATCACCCCCTGACGATCCAGCATGAAGATGTTGTGCGCTCTGGCGCCACACTTGATCAGCAGATCCATGCAGGCGGTGGCGGCAGCCCCCGCCCCCATGCAGACGATGCGGCTGTCACTGATCTGCTTGCCCTGAATCTCCAGCGCGTTGAGCAGACCGGCGGCGGTGACGATGGCGGTACCATGCTGATCATCGTGGAACACCGGTATGTCGCAGCGCGCGATCAGCGCCTCTTCAATCTCGAAACACTCCGGCGCCTTGATATCTTCCAGATTGATGCCGCCGAAGGTATCGGCGATAGCCGCTACCGTGTCGATGAACTGCTGGCTGGTCTCGTGCTTCACCTCGATGTCGATGGCGTCGATACCGGCGAAGCGCTTGAACAGCAGTGCCTTGCCCTCCATCACCGGCTTGGAGGCCAGCGGCCCCAGATTACCCAGCCCCAGAATGGCGGTGCCGTTGGAGATGACTGCCACCAGGTTGCCCTTGCCGGTATAGCGGTAGGCATCGGCCGGGTTGGCGGCGATCTCGCGCACCGGCTCGGCAACACCCGGGCTGTAGGCCAGCGCCAGATCGCGGGCGGTTTCGGCGGGTTTGGTCAGGGCGATGGCAATTTTGCCCGGTACGGGCTGGGCGTGGTAATCGAGTGCTTCTTGACGCAGATCGGACATGGGGGACCCCGATGTGGTTGGTGCAAATGAGGTGCCGACAGGGGGCACGCAGAAGGGCGGGGATCATAAAAGAAAGCGGTGGGCATGCCCAGCAGATCATGCTGCCGTCAGCCAGATCAGACCAGTTATTTCAGCACCTTACCCCACTCACACCTACCACTTTAGTTATAGATCCTGCTGTGTGGGGTAAAAATGGAGAAAAAAGGGCGGCAAGTTGGCCTTGCCGCCCTTTCTGTCAGTGCTGTAGACCTGACTCAGTTGCCCAGATAGACCGGCAACAGATTTGCCATCGACAGGAAGTGGAACAGCGCGGTCGCCAATCCGAACAGGATCAGCAGCCAGGCCATCAGCTTGCCGCCGGGGGTGACGAAGTGGGGAATCACCTCGCCCCGCTCGGCCCGCGCCCGGGTGCGCAGCACCAGCAGTGCCGGGATGATGCAGGTCCAGATGGTGGCGGCGGCACCGGCATAGCCGATGGCCAGCAGGAAGCCGAACGGGAAGAGCAGGGAGAGCAGCAGCGGCGGCAGGAAGGTGACCGCCCAGGTCTTGCAGCGACCGGCGCGGCTGTTATCGAACTTGAACAGATCAGCCAGATAGTCGAACACACCGAGCCCTACCCCGATAAAGGAGGAGAGGATGGCCGCCATGGAGAAACCGTTGATGGCGCTGGCCACCTTCTCCGATTCAATGACCCCGGAGAGGGCGGAGAGCAGCACGCTCACGTCCCCTCCCTTGGCAATCACGGGAGCAAAATCCTGACGGGGAAGGTTGCCGAAGATCCCCAACAGCCAGAGCACGTAGAGCGCCAGCGCGATCAGGGTTCCCCCCAGAATGGCCCATCTGGCCTGCTGCTCGTTCTGGTAGTAGGCACGCAGGGAGGCCACCGAGTGGTGATAGCCGAACGAGGTGAGCGCCACCGGCAGCATCGCCATGGCATAGGGAGCATAGCGGCTCTCGCTGCCCGCCAGATCGAGCAGGGTCGGCAGCTTGATACTGCCGAGCAGACCGGCCACACCGAGGGCGAAGCTGAGGATCATGAAGGCGATCAGTACCACCGAAATACGGTCAACGGCGCGGGTCGAGTGCCACACCACCGCAGAGAAGAGCGCCACGAACAACACGGACGCGAGCTTGCTGTCGATCCCCAGAATCCCCTGCAGGATGGCACCGGAGGAGGTGATATAGGCGTAGAGCAGAATGCCGCCAACAAAGTAGACCGAGAGATTGTTGAGGAGATTGAGCTTCTCCCCCAGCAGCTCGCGAGTCACGGTATTGAAGGAGACCCGCATGTCGTGGTGCTGGAAGGATTCCAGCAACATCCAGCCGGAGAGAGTCATCATCACCATAGTGACGGTCAGCGCCAGCACCGACCAGAGGGTCCAGGCCCCCGCCCCCGAACTCGGCAGACCGAGCATGCCGGCTCCCACGCAGACGCTGGCAATGATGCAGGCGCCCCCCAAAATTGACGGTTTTTTCTTCATAATCCCTTCTTTTTCTGACTGATTATCTATCCGCGGTAAACAAGACCGCGGCATGATGCCAGCCTTTGCCATGAGACGCCTACCACTATCTGCCATAACCGGGCATGGCTGCCGCATAAAAAAGTGCCCCGAACGGGGCACTCTATCAGCGGGAATGGTGTGAAGAGGGTTAATCCATCACCGGGATACCTGCCCTCGCTTCGGCCTGACGGGCGATGGCCTCGGTCATCCCCTGAAAAATGAAAAGGTGGAACGGCAGCATGGCGAGCCAGTAGGCCAACCCCCAGGCGCCCTGCGGGTGCCAGTGAGCGGTGACCCGGATGCGGGTCAACCCGGACTCCTCCGGCAGGATGTTGAACTCCAGCCGCCCGACGCCCGGGGCCTTCATATTGAACAAGAGATCGAGCCTGCGCCCCTCATCCACCCCGAGGATCTGCCAGGAGTCGAGCATATCCCCCTTCACGAAACGATCCGGATTGGTGCGGCCACGGGTGCGGGCTGGGCCGCCAATCAGGTGATCCATCCATTCGCGCACCACCCACAACTCGTTCATGTAGAAGTAGCGCTGCTCACCCCCCAGTTGCTGCAACACCTGCCACACCACCTCGGGAGAGGCGAGGCAGATGGCCTCGCCGCTGGCGGTGCGATCGTAGAAGCCATATTCGGGATGGCGCCAGCGCAGGCCGAGGGGGGTCTCCTGCCCCTGCTGCTCGGCACCCAGCTTCTGCTCCAGCGCCAAACTCTCCGCCAACGCCTCGTCGAAGCTGAGCAGGGTCTGCGGCAGCAGGGCCCGCAGCGGGCCATCGTCGGCCGGAATATCGTGCTTGAGGCCACCCACCAGCGCCTTGGCCACCGGCTGCGGTACCGAGGTAACAAACTGCAGCCACCAGGCAGAAAGGCGCGGACTCAGAAACGGAATGGGAATGATGGGGCAGCGCTTGCCGATATGGGCGGCGAACTTCTGCAACTGCTGTTGATAGCTGAGCAGCTCGGGGCCGACCGCGTTGAAGATGCGGCCATCCACCTCGTCTGCCTCTACCAGCCCGCCCAGATAGTGCAGCAGGTTGGACAGCGCAATCGGCGGCGTGCGCGAGCGCACCCACTTTGGCGTCACCATCATCGGCAGGTTGAATACCAGATCCCGCATCACCTCGAACGCCGCCGAACCGGGCCCGATGATGATGCCGGCACGCAGCTCCACCGTAGGCACACCGGATTCGCGAAACAGCTCGCCACAGTGGCGGCGGGAGTTGAGATGGCGGCTGTTGCACTGCTCAGGCTGGATCGCCCCGAGATAGATGATGCGACGCACCCCGGCAGCACGAGCGGCGGCAGCGAAGTTCTTTACCCCCTGCTGCTCCAGCCGGTGAAAATCGGCCCCCGCCCCCATGGCATGTACCAGATAGAAGACGGTATCTATGTCCGCCAGCGCAGGCAGCAAAGTGATGGGTTTGAGGCTGTCGGCGAGGCGATACTCGACCCCCTCAGGCAAGCGGCAGGGACGGCGCGCCCCGGCAATCACCCTGTAGCCCAGGGTTTGCAGGTGAGGCACCAGATAGGAACCGATATAACCTGCCGCTCCCATCACCAGACAGTTACGCATGAGTGAAGCCCTCAGCATCATTGATGCAAGGGGCGCCAGACAGGAATCCACCATAGCCCGCCACGTCCATCACCAGACAATTTCTCATGTAATTCTCCCTATCCTCACCGATGCCGCTTGTCAGCTAAAGTGCACCGCGCTACCTGAAAATGTTCAACTAGAGCGCCACCATCCAGTCTCTTGCCATCCTGCCACGCCACCACCTTGCAACCTAGTACTAACCACCTCGCTGATTAGTACGATTTGGTGTTAAGCCCTGAGCATTAAGCGGTCGATAACTGACCAGATGTATAGCGCCGAGGGCGAATGTATGCGCATCGATCACTACGACCTCCAGGGGGAGGTGCAATACCGGCAACAACAGGCCCAGAGCCGCAAGGTGCGCAACCTCGGGCCAGTGCCACCCGCCGTCAATCCACCGGAGGGCAACAACACGGCAGCGGCCGGCGAACGCAGCAGCACCCTGACCCTCACCAGCGCCCTGACGCTGCAAACCCCGAGGCAATCCGCCGCCAACCAGCAAGCGACAACACCTCCCACCCCGCCTGCAGCGGACGTCGGCAAAGAGCAGGATGGTATTCCCGATGATGGGCTGGATAACCGCCAGCGACTGATCAAGCTGATGATTGAGGCGATGCTGGGCCACGAGATCGAACTGCCCAAGCCGATCAAGCCCACCGAAGAGGGAGGCGATGGAGTGACCCAAGGAGACGCCGCGGCTCAAGCCGCCGAGCCGGATCAACTGGTGGAGGTGACTGACACCCTGCTGCAACAGGAGCAACTCAACGTGGTGGCATCGGCCAGCGTAGCGACTCGGGATGGTCAGACTATTCAGCTCGATCTCGGCTTTATGCTCGACTGGCGCCAGCTGGAGGTGAGCCAGCGGCGCACCACCCTCAATGCCCTCAAAGATCCGCTGGTGCTGAGTCTGGATGGCAAGATTGCCGATCTGACCGAGGCACGGGTCACTTTCGATATCGATCAGGATGGCAAGGAGGATAGCCTGCCGGGTCTGCGGGAAGGGAGCGGCTTTGTGGCGCTGGATCGCAATGGCAACGGCACCATAGACGATGGGGGCGAGCTGTTTGGTGCACGCTCCGGCAATGGCTTCGACGAGTTGGCAACCCTGGATGAGGATGGCAACGGGGTGCTGGATGAAGGGGATAGCCAGTTTTCAGCCCTGCAGTTCTGGCATCCGGAGCACGCACCTATAGCTCTGGTCGAACTGGGGATCGGCGCCATCCTGCTGCGCCCCCTCGACACCCCCTTCAACCATCTGGGGGAGAGCGGCAATCAGGGGGTGCTGCGCCAATCCGGCCTCTATCTCACCGAACAGGGTAAAGGAGGCTGGGTGCAGCAGATCGATCTGCGGGTCTGAGCCTTGAAATGAAATCACCCATCGGTCGCTGACGATAACTGCCAGCGACCGGCGCCGGTGCCACCATCAACTCAGCTCGGTGGGGTCGATATCCAGACTCCAGCGCACCCTTTTGGTCTCAGGCCAGCCTTCCAGCTCCTTAACCGCCCAATCCAG
>NZ_JAAKRF010000025.1:0-50173 GCF_049173005.1 Aeromonas sp. 602658
GTGGTCGCCACCACGGTGTAACTGATGGGCGCACCGGTGTTGTTCGCACTGCCCGACACCCCGGCCGTCGAATAGTCCGCCGGGAACACCAGCCCGAACGCCGGCGGCAATGCCCCCGCCACCACGTTCACTGTCAGGACATTACCCACCAGGGTGCCACCCACTGCAGTGGTATTCGCAGGCAAATTGTTGAAGGTATACACCAGGCTGGTCCAGGTCTCTGACCCGTCACCATCGCTGATACTCACCGTGTTGGTCAGCAGCACCTGTACCGTGCCATCCGTTTCGGTCGCACCCGCATTCAGCGCCTCGACGTTGAAGTCGATGTCACCTTGTGGCGTCACTATCAGTGTCAAGGTCGAAGTAACAACATCAGAACTATCGGTGACCAGATAACTCACTGTAGGAACTGCACCAGAATAGTCAGGAGCGGGGGTAAAGGTGAAAGAGCCATCACTGTTGATGATCAGCGTACCAATGCCAGTAAGGGTCGATGTAACACCTGCGGGAACATCAATATTACTACCCCAGCTATAGCTGATGATGGATTGAGCCAAGGGACCATCCGGGTTGGAGCTGTTGGCCAAAAGATCACCACTGACAGGGTTATCTTCATCCATCGAAAATACTTCACTCTCATCCAACAAGAGATTAGTTAGTGGCTCCGGTTCCAACAGTGGTTCAGCCGCTTGCTCAGTGTTGATAATGGGTTCAGCCTGATAATTGGTATCAAAACCGGCCTCGGCAATGGTCGCATCACCGGTTCTATCAATGGTGACAAAGCCACCATTGCCGCTTGCTCCTGCTACCCCGCCAATACCACCGCCACCACCGGCAGCAGGTGCACCACCTGCTGCTGAAGCCTCAAAGTTTTGCGTCGGGTCAACGCCTTGCAAAATTGACTCTTGCAATGCAGCAATGTCAGAAGGAGTGCCCTCCGTGCTGGCACCACCTTGCGGTTGTCCCGGTTCTGCTAATTCGGAACCGGTGGGTACATTCTGCGCTGGTGTATCGTCATAGGGGGAAAGAACAAGCTTGGCATCATCCGCTATGGTCACTTTGGCACCGGGCTGGAGTATTTCCCCCTTTTGCAGGGGGCGACTGCTGCCATCAGCCAGCACAATCTCCACATTCCCTTCGATAGCTGAGACAACCACGGACTTGTCGATGATTTGGGTACGCATATCCATTGCTCCAACGTGACAGATCTTGATGTCTACACCGTAGAGGGAGATAACGTGCTTTTCCGTTGCAATAATCTATAGGTTTGACTGCCCTCAAACCGATACAGAGAATAAAATCGAAAGGTTAGTTTTTCTTCATTAAAATCAAAATGATAAAAATGAATCCAAATGACACCCATATTAATTTGATAATAAAAAAATCAAAAAATATATTGTATTGATATAAAAAATGACCCCATTCGGGGCCATTTCTACACTGCACATATCAATCAAGACAAGGGGAAAGCAGGATGCACAAATCCCTGATAACCATCGATATGCAACTTGGAAAGCAGTTCCACTTGATGTTGATCTTCGACGCGGGTTGCAATGGTGGTCACACCGGCATTGTGTGCGGCTCGGCACACTGCAGCCAGGAATGAGGTGTCAGCCCCCGGCTCCATGACCTGACTGGTATAACCGTGATCCACCTTGACATAGGCAGGCGCTAACTCCTCCAGATAGCCCAGTGACTGGAAGTGACGGCCGTAGTGGTCAACCCCCCACTGGAAACCATGGACCTGCAATGCGCCTACCAAAGCGGCCACATGATCTTTGTGCTTCATAATGGCTGCCTCGGGTATCTCGAATAACAGACGTTCTTTCAATTCGCCATGTTCGACCAGATAGTGCGTCAGCCAGGTCAAAAACTCATCCGAACAAAGCGAACCTGCCGTTATATTAATTGCCAGCACTAGATCCGCTTGTTTGTGCAGTAAGGGAACACATGCATCAAGTATTGCCTGATCAAACTCGCCCCCCAATTTGAACTGTTCGATGGCAGGCAAAAACTGACCGGCAAAATAGTCCGTGCCATCGCGAGAGATAGATGCAAACAACTCGGCATGCAACCTGGCCCCGTTATCAAATCGGCAAGCTGGCTGAGCCTTGAATCGCCAGAGGTGATGCGAAATAGCATCCTGAACCAAATCACGCCATGCCAAGCGCCCCATCAACCCCTGCTCGGCTCCCCCTTCCATGACAACAGCACCACGGCGTTCATTACGCGCCTTGCCGAGTGCATTATCCGCTTTAGTCAACAGGACTGAGAGATCATCATTATCATCACGGCCTGCAATACCAATGACGGAGAGAGGATTACCCTCCGCCATTGGGTTCACGACCAGATCAGCAATACGAGAATTGATAATTTCTGCCAACTCCTTAAGCTGACCCAAATCATCTGTCGGGCAGAGCAGAGCATATTCGGTCGCTGATATCCGCGCCACAGCTGCACCATCCCATCCCTTAAGCTGTTCGCGTAAGATTTGTGCTATAGATTTGACCATATTATCACGGGCAGCAAAACCTTCATCACGGTAGATATCATCGAGCATATCTACCGCAACCAACATGATGCCCCCTTGGCCAGATTCTGCAATCCAGGCATTAACCTGACCAACAAAATAGGCTCGATTACCCAAGCCAGAAACGGCATCCACATAAACTCGTTCACGCAGTTTCTCCGCCTCGTCGGCCTGCTCTTTGAATTGCACCGCCAACTTTCCGGATAAGATGTTGATCGCTTGTACAACCTGCTTCAATTCATAGGTCTTGGGCTCTGGAATGGTATGCCCAAAATGATGCAATTCAATCTCGACGGCCTGCTCACAAATCTGCTTGAGCGGTTTTAACAGGAAATTAAGTGCACGCATAAGCAAGATCGTGGTTACCAAAAATCCAATCACAAACCAGGTCGCCAGTTCGCTCATCCCTGCCCACAGTTCGTGATAGGCTTGTCCTGGGTGGCCCACCACCTTGAGCTTGCCAAGTTGCAGCCAGCCAGACGTCAGAATTGACTCATTGGATACTTCCGGAAACAAGCCAAGTTCAATAAACCAGTCAGGTACACCTTGAATACGGCTGCTGTTTTCTTCTTCAATCACATCTTTCGACGCAAGCAGGTCAAGACGAACCATACGGTAATAACCACCATCAAATATGGCCTTAATCACCGACTCAGCTCCCACCTTGTCGCCATTTTCAAGATAAGGGGTTAATGCCAGTCCCAGTGACGTAGCGGTGTTGATTACCGTTGTTTCCTGCTGTTGTGCCAGATAAGTTCGTGTCGAATTGAATTGCACCCAATAAGTAGCTGCAAACAATAGTCCAAACAACAGCAACATGGTGGCCAATAACTGTCTATAAAGCGTCATAGGTTAATCATCCAAATTCACCACAGGCCTAGCCAATCGCCCCGATGTCATGCGATTGCGTAAATCATTCCATAATCCCAAGCGAGATGATTGGCCAGCCAGCTCCCCTTGGCCTCGCGCCTTCATCAACCACAAGTGACTACCGTTAAAACTATAGATAGGTACCAAATCTCGCCGTTGGGTAGCGGGTCGAATAGAGCCTATCAAATTATCCAAAATAACCGGAACCGAAGAGGGTGTCTCATAATATGCCACCACCATGTGGAACTGGTTGTAATCAAGGGCCTTGACATAAACCATCCGCATTTTTTCATCCGGGATCCCCAATTCCAGTAGTGTGGAATATTTGGCAATACTGAAATCTTCGCAATCTCCTCCGGCAGCTCCCAGAAACTCGAGCGGGGTTGCCCAGTAATCTTTCTTGCGCCACAACTTGATGTCATCAACAAAGCGCATTTGATTAAAAAAGTTGTTCACTCTTTCGAGCTTTTTCGTCTCGCTCAGTGCCTTTCCCTTCGTTTCCATCACCAGCATGCGCCAACTGGTTACACGCTTGCCAGCTCTGGCGCCATAGGTCTGCTCCGCCCGCTTGATCAAGTTGAGGTCTTCCTGTGGCAGAGGCTGGCTGGCACAGAGCAAAAGTGAGAAGGGTAACAGCAGGATCCATAAGGAGTGGCGCAGAGTACGTAGAGATCGGTATCTCCATTTATTGAGGAGATCATACCATCTGCCTCCGGTACCACGCTGGAGTGTCACGTCATATGCCTGCTGCATGATTGCTTCTGCACTCCTCAAAAACCGCGCAACCACCTGCTTTAGCCAAACATGGTGACTGCCAGCTGCAGTCACCATGTTGGCGTTCATCATCATCCCGGCGGGATCATTGGCAAACGGTTATTGCCTGGGCTGCCATTCAGCGGGTTGCTTGACGCTAAATGCGTTGAGCAGACTTCCAGTCGCATTGAGGATGCGATAGTCCGCCAGCAATGCATCATACTCAGCAGTGATATAACTGCGACGCGCTTCGAACAATTCGTTTTCGGTGTTCAATACGTCCAGCAAGGTTCGCTGACCCAAGCCAAACTGCTTCTTGTATGCCTGAACGGTATCGTAGCTTGCATCCACATGCTCTTTAAGGAAGGTTTTCTGTTTGGCCAGCGACTCTTTCGCATTCCATGCCAAACGGGTTCCCTCTTCTACCTGACGAAATGCATTCAGATGAATGTCTTTCGCCTGAGAGTACAGTGCCGAAGTTGCATTGCTCTCGGCTACGTCAGAACCACCTCGGAACAGGTTGTAACGCATCCGCACCATAGCTGTCAGATCGTCATTGCGACCTTTAACGGCATCAATATCCTCATTCCAGTTTTGGTCCACTTCAAAAGTGACGTTAGGGTAGAAACCGGATTTGGCACCTTCATGCTGATACTTGGCCGCTTCAATATCTTGCAGGGATGAGAGCAGGGTCGGGTGAACTTCTGTCGCCGTTTTCAGGGCAGTATCGAGACTAGCCGGGACCAACTCGGCATTAGGTACCGGTTGAACGAGATCTTTTGGTACCTCGTTAACCACCCGAATAAACTCGCTTTCCGCATCACGGTAGTTGTTTTCAGCGGCGGCTTGGTTGGCGTAGGCCCTGGCAACACGACCATCAATCTGGGTCTGATCAGCAGTAGAACCAAGCCCTGAATCAGTCCGTTTCTGAATGTCGCTACGGATCTGTTCGTGGGTTTCCAGGTTCTGTTTGGAGAGTTCCAGGATCTCCTGCTGGCGCAGCATATTGAGGTAGACCTCAGCCACTCGCAGCGCGGTATTCTCTGCTTCGGAGATCATCGCCAGACGCTGGGCGTTGGCTTCAGCTTCAGTTCGGGAGACGTTGTTGCTGACATCAAAGCCATCAAACAACATCTGCCGCAAACTGAGCCCAGCCTCTTTGCGAGTCATGGAGTCATCAATATTGCTGTTTGAACCAGCAGCCCGGGTAGAAGGGCTGTCAGTCTTTTCATAGCCTACGCCGCCACGCAGATCGATCGTTGGATAATAGCCACCCTTGGCGCCATCATGCTGATAGAGGCGTGCCTGGTAGAGATCAAACGCTTCCTTGATCTTGGGATGCGTAGCGAGTGTCTGTGCCACCGACTCTTCCAGAGTCTGGGCCTGACCCAAACTAGGGATCAGGGTGATGCCACTGACCAGCATGGCAACAATCGTTTTTTTCATGTTATCTCCAGTCATGTTTTGTTTTTAGATTGTTGGCTTATCGTTCTCTCAGTGCCGACTGCTTAGCCCGTAAAATCGGCTTAAGTAAATAGTCTAGGACACTTTTTTTACCAGTAATGATATCAGCACTGGCTAACATACCGGGGATGATGGGAAGTGCGTTAAGCTCATCGCCCAAGTAACTCTTCTCGGTACGCACCCGAACCAGATAAAAGGAGTTCCCCTCCTCATCCTGGATCGAGTCCGCACTTATCTGTTCAACCTTGCCATGCAATCCTCCATAGATTGTAAAGTCGTAGGCAGTGATCTTGACGATGGCATCCAGCCCCGGTCGCAGGAAGGCGATATCTTTCGGCGACACCTTGGCTTCAACCAACAAGGTGTCCTCCAGCGGCACTATCTCCATCAAATCCATGCCGGGCTGCACCACGCCGCCCAGAGTGTTGATCTTGAGTTTCTTGATGGTGCCCTTGAGCGGAGCAATCACGCTGGTCCGATCAACCCTATCTCGCAAGCCAACCTGCCCTTCTGACAACTGGCCAAGTCGCCCCTGCTTCTCATTCAGTTCCGTCTGGGAGTCAGCACGGAATTTCAGCGCTATGTCATTGCGCTTGGAAATAGTCTCACGCAACACCGAATTGAGTTTTGGTATCAGCAGACGGTTGCTCTCCAGCTCCCCCTGCATCTCGTTGACCTGCCGCTCCAGCTTAATTAGCTCCACTTGAGGCACTATACCCTCTTTTGCCAGTGGACGGCTAATATTGAGCTCTTGTCTGGCCAGATCCACACTGCGATTTACTGTGCGAATTTTGGCATTCAGTTCAATCAGTTCCTGCTCTTTCTGCTCGATCTGTTGACCAAGAATATAGAGCTGGTTCTTCAGGTTATTAAGGCGATCCCGTTGTACCGAGCGTTCACGGTTGGCATATTCGGGAAAGACGGTTTCATAGCCATCCGGGAACTGAATTGGCGCTTCTCCCACCACTACCTGTTCACGCCACCCCAGTGCGGGATCATTTTTAACCTCAACACTGGCCATTTCGGCCCGTAACCGTGCAATATCTCCTTTCAGAGTGACCAGCTCCTGCTCACGCTCTCGAAAATCGGAGCGGAAACGGGTGTCATCGATGCGCAGCAGCGGCTGTCCCTTCTCGACGATATCCCCCTCTTTGACGAAGATCTCTTTGACTATCCCCCCTTCCAGATTCTGGATCACCTGTAGTTGGCGGGATGGGATCACCTTGCCCTGACCCACGGTGACTTCATCCAGCTCGGCCCAGGCAGCCCAGACGATGGCACTCATGAAAAAGAGGAAACAGCACCATAACAGGATGCGGGCACCGGTTGGGGTAGTAAGCAACACAGCTGCCGCGCCGTCATCGACAAACTCCAGATGCTCGGGTGCCGGCAATACATCACCGGAAGGCGCATTTTTGCTGCGTTTTAACCAGTTCATGAGCCCCTTAACCATGGGACACCTCCTGCACGCGCACCTTGCCTTCCTTCAACTGCTGCAACACCACCTCTTTGGGACCATCTGCCACAATCTGTCCCTGCTCGATGACGATAACTCGCGAGGCCACATCCAGCATTGAGGTCTTGTGGGTGATGAGGATCAAGGTGGTTTCCGGGCCCAGTCTGGCGAGCTCCTGTTTGACCTGCATCTCGGACTGGTTGTCCATGTTGGAGGTAGGCTCATCCATCACCAGAATGGGGGGATCATTGAGCAGGGCGCGTGCCAGCAGGATCGACTGACGCTGGCCACCGGAAAGCTGACGGCCACCCTCACCTATCTGCCGATCCAATCCGTTGGGATCACGGTTGGTAAAATTGGTGACGCCCGCCCGCTTGGCAGCACGCAAGACTCTCACGTCATCCACCAGCGGATTACCCAGCATGATGTTGTCTCGCACCGAACCAAAAAAGAGAATGACATCTTGGGGAACACAACCGATATTGCGACGAATCACCGAGGGAGGCAACTGGTCTATTTCGAAACCATCGATCCGGACCGAACCGTCAGTCGGCCGATACAGCCCCATCAACAACTTCTCGAGGGTCGTTTTACCCGCCCCAATCCGGCCGATAATTGCCACCTTTTCACCCGGCTGAATACGCAAATTGATATGGTGCAGGGTGCTGGTTTCCATTCCTGGATATTTGAACGAAACATTTTCGAATTCAATTCGACCGGCAATCACCGGATGATGGATATATTGCTTGCCCTCCTCCTGCTCACCCGGGGTTTGCATGATTTTTTCCAGAATATCCAGTGCAGACTTGGCCTGGTTATAACGGGTCGACAACACTGAGAGTTGCACCATGGGCGCAATGGCACGGCTGGAGAGCATCACGGCAGCAATCATCCCCCCCATGGTGACTAAGCCTTCGGAGATCTGGTAAACACCGACAATCACCAGACCGACCGTCACCACCTGCTGGATATAACTGGCCAGTGACGACATGGAGTTGGTAATTCGCCGTGTTTGTACACCCCAGGTGGAAATATGGGAAACAGCCTGCTCCCAACGGTGCTGGAACAGACTCTCGGCGCCAAAAATTTTGACCGTTTCCAGCCCGGAAATACTTTCGATCAGGTTGGCATTTTTCTGAGAGGCCAGCCGGGAACCCTCTTCGATGGACTTTTTGAGCGGCTCTTGAATATAGAAGCTGTAGGCGATCAGGATCAGCATGGCGACGATGGGGACCACCACCATCACACCGGCAAACATCCAGATAATAAAAAGGAAGAAGACGGCAAAAGGCAGATCGATAAGAGTAGAAACCGTCGCGGAAGTGAAAAACTCCCGCACCGATTCAAATTCCTGCAGATGTTTGGCGAAAGCGCCGGTGGAAGCGGGACGAGACTCCATCCGCATGCCCATCACCTTGGCGAAAATCTTGGCGGACAGCAGCACATCAGACTTTTTGCCAGCGATATCGATAAAGTAACTGCGCAACTGCCGCATCACAAAATCGAAGGTAAAGACCACCATGGCCCCGACCGCCAGCACCCAGAGCGAATCAAATGCCAGATTGGGCACAATCTTGTCATAGACGTTCATGGTAAAGAGGGGGCTGGCGATGGCAAACAGGTTGATCAGAATGGAGGCGATCAGCACATCGCGATAGATTCCGCGAGATTCAAACAAAGTGCTCCAGAACCAGTGGCCATCACGGGTCTCCAGCACCTTGGGAGAGCGCTCGTCAAATTTGAACTGCTTCTTAACGTAAAAGAGACGCCCCAAATACTCATCACCCAGCTGGGCAGCAGTCAGCCATTGGGCGGCATCACCTGCCTGCGGGAAAATCACTTTCCCCTGGCTGCGATCTTCGTTCCACTCCAGCAAAATACAGGCGCCACCGTTACGCATCTGCAATACGCAGGGCAGCAGCAAGGGAGAGATCTGATCAAGCGGCTGGATCACTTCACGGGCAGATAGCCCGCCCCGCTCGGCAGCACGACAAAAGAGTGCTGTCGTCAGTCGTCCGGAGACCAGTGGCAACCCGGTCGTCAGGGCATCCTGGCTGTTGGGCACACCATAAAAGCGGGTCAAGAAGACCAGACACTCCAATAACTCATCGATACGACTTGTTTCTGCTTGCATAGCATCCCGTCACTGCATTAATAAGGTCGATACGAGAGGGGTATCACTCATATTTTCCTGCTATAGCGACTCTAAAAACGAGCCCCCTCCCACAGATGAGCCTGATCAGGGAATAAACCTATCCGGATACATCGTGACACTCACCACCAATTTTCCTTGCATGATGATTGGTAAAACCAGCCTGTGAGCATCATGCCGACGCCTCCCTCAGGTAAATGGAGGTGTTAATTGATAATGGCATTTATTGTGGCGCATCACTATATCAACCTGCAGGTACCAAAACTATAGTTTATGGTATGAACTTTTTATATAACCCTATGTTTTACGTGAAAATAATAATTACGAACTCAATTATAGGTCAGGAAGTATGAAGGGTCTTCCCAGTGCATGACCCTGAGGGCCACTCAAGGAGAGTGCTCGTGCAATGTCCGCCATCGCAGTCCAGCGATTCTCGCACCAGGCGGGAGCAAGCAGGGTTGGGCGGCGCGCCGATGCCGAAATCCGGTGATACACCACCTCGGGTGGTGTGTGCTGGATCATGGCGACAGCGGCTTCCACATACTGCTCCAGCGTCAATACCTCAAGGCGCCCCGCCTGCCACGCTTTGCCAAGAGTACTGCCCTCTACCACATGAAGCGGATGCAACTTGATCCCCTCAACACCGGTCTCAACGATACGATGCAGGGTATCGAGGCTGTCCATCGGCACTTCGCCCGGCAGGCCGACGATCAGATGAGCACATACCTTGATGCCGCGCTGATGGGCACGTCTTACCGCATCCTCATAGGCGGCATAACCGTGGCCGCGGTTGATCCGTTGCAGGGTCTTGTCATTGGCACTTTGCAGCCCGAGCTCCAGCCACACCTCGTAACCCCGAGCCTGATAGCCCGCCAGCAGATCCAGCACCGCATCCGGCACGCAATCGGGGCGAGTGCCCACACAGAGCCCCACCATATCGCTCACCGACAGCGCCTCTTCATACATCCGCTGCAGATATTCGACCTCGGCATAGGTGCTGGTATAGGCCTGAAAATAGGCAAGATAGCGCTTGGCACGGGTGACTTCGTCCCGGCGAGCCAGCAGTTGTTGCACCACTGAGAGTTGTTGGGCCGACTCGTCGGCAAAAGAGGAAACGTTGCAGAAGGTGCAGCCACCACGGCCCAGGGTGCCGTCACGGTTCGGGCAGGTGAAGGCCCCGTGGATGGAGAGTTTGTGGATCTTCTGACCGTGACGCTGCTTGAGATCCTGACCGAATGTATTGACGAGTTCGTGTAACTGCATGACACCTCCGCTAAAGGAGCGCCATTGTACGAGCTTGCGCAAAACAGGGGCTGAGCTGGATCAAGCTAGCGGAGGGGGTAAAACATATAAATACCCGACCAATTTTGAATAAATATAGAGAAAAAGCGCAAAAAAAGGATTTTTACAGTTCTTTGATGATTCAAACAGTAAACATCCATATGAAAATGAGACCTGATAACCCACTGTTGAACAATGAAAAATTCAAAGAGACCCGACAGCACACAATTGCAAGCATGGGATATTGAAAATGTGATCCCTTCCGCTGTCGGCCACATCGGGTTGGTAAAATTACTACATTCGCCCATCATCGCCGAGCGCACCATTGAGCCCGTCAATGGCGATATATTTAACCAACAAAATCAAACTACACAGAATAAACACTCCATAACTGCGAGCCAATCCCCCTAACCCGACATTTTGTTATGCGAATGTAACCATGAAGACAAACCTGACCTGCGATTGACCTCGCCAGAAAATCCCATTAGTTTGGAGATTCGCCACGTCAGGCAGACGGAACCACAAGAGCCAATCGCAATTTATGCAGTCAGGTGATGACTGTGCGATACAAGGCCGAGCAAGGGAGAAATGCAATGTCACTATATGATCCAAAGCTGGAGAGGGATAACTGTGGCTTCGGCCTGTTGGCCCACATGGAAGGGGAAGCCAGCCACAAGCTTGTCCGTCTCGCGATGTCAGCATTGGCTCGCATGCAGCACCGCGGCGGGATCTCCGCCGATGGCAAGACCGGCGATGGTTGCGGTCTGCTGCTGCAAAAACCGGACAGCTTCTTCAGAGCTGTCGCCGAGGAGAAGGGATGGCACCTTGGCCGCAACTATGCGGTCGGCATGCTGTTTCTCAACCCTGACCCCGTATTGGCCCAGCAGACCCGCGACATCATCGACGAAGAGCTGGAAAAAGAGACCCTGAGTCTGGTCGGCTGGCGTAAGGTGCCTGTCGATACCAACGTGCTCGGTTCCATTGCCAAAGCCTCCCTGCCCAGCATTGAACAGGTCTTTGTCAACGCCCCGCCCGGCTGGGTCGACAAGGATCTCGAGCGCCGCCTCTATATCGTGCGTCGCCGCATCGAAAAGCGTGTCAACGATGACTACTTCTATGTGGTCAGCCTGTCCAACCTGGTCACCGTCTATAAAGGACTGTGCATGCCGGTGGACTTGCCGCGCTTCTATCAGGATCTCGCCGACATCCGCATGCAGGCGGCCATTTGCGTCTTCCACCAGCGCTTCTCCACCAATACCAGCCCGCGCTGGCCGCTGGCCCAGCCGTTCCGCTATCTGGCCCACAACGGCGAGATCAACACCATCGCCGGCAACCGCCAGTGGGCCAAGGCACGCAGTTACAAGTTTGCGACGCCGCTCATTCCCGATTTGCAGGAAGCGGCCCCCTTCGTCAACACCACGGGGTCGGATTCCTCCAGTCTCGACAACATGCTGGATCTCTTCCTCGCCGGTGGCATGGACCTGTTCCGCGCCATGCGCCTGTTGATCCCGCCTGCATGGCAAAAGCACCCGAACATGGATGACGACCTGCGCGCCTTCTACGACTTCAACTCCATGCACATGGAGCCGTGGGACGGCCCGGCCGGTATCGTTATGACCGACGGTCGCTACGCCACCTGCGCACTTGATCGCAACGGTCTGCGTCCGGCCCGCTACGTCATCACCAAGGACAAGTTCATCACCCTCGCCTCCGAGGTCGGCACCTGGGACTACACCCCGGACGAAGTGCTGGAGAAGGGCCGGGTCGGCCCGGGCGAGCTGTTCGTGGTGGATACCAGCAACGGCAAGGTGTGGACCAGCTTCGAGATCGATGACGATCTCAAAAACCGCCACACCTACAAACAATGGATGGATAAACATTGCCGCCGACTGGTCCCCTTCGAGCAGATGGACGACAGCCAGACCGGTAGCCGCGAGTTCTCCGACGACCAGCTGAAAACCTATCAGAAGCTGTTTGGCTACTCCTTCGAGGAGCTGGATCAGATCATCCGGGTACTGGGTGAGAACGGTCAGGAAGCGGTCGGCTCCATGGGGGATGACACCCCGATGGCGGTGCTCTCCTCCGGTCCGCGCACCCTTTATGACTACTTCCGCCAGATGTTTGCCCAGGTGACCAACCCGCCCATCGATCCGCTGCGTGAGAACCACGTCATGTCGCTGGCCACCTGTATCGGTCGCGAGCAGAACGTCTTCAACGAGACCTTCGGCCACGCCCACCGGGTGCTGTTCCAGTCACCGATCCTGCTCTACTCCGACTTCCACCAGCTGCTGGCACTGGAAGGTGAGTACTACCGTCATCAGGTGATCAGCCTCAACTTCAAGCCAGAAGAGGGGCTGGAAGCAGCCATCGTGCGCATCTGCGATGAGGCCAAAGCCGCAGCCAAGAGTGGCACCGTGCTGCTGGTGCTGTCGGATCGCGATATCAGCGCCGACACCCTGCCGATCCCGGCCGCCATGGCGGTGGGTGCAGTGCAGCGCACCCTGGTGGACAACAACCTGCGCTGCGACGCCAACATTCTGGTGGAAACTGCAAGCTGCCGTGACCCGCACCACTTCTCGGTGCTGCTGGGCTTTGGCGCGACCGCCATCTACCCCTATCTCGCCTACGAAACCCTGGCCAAACAGGTTGAAGAGGGCGTGCTCACCATGTCCCTGCGCCAGGCGATGGTCAACTATCGCAACGGCATCAACAAGGGGCTCTACAAGGTGATGTCCAAGATGGGCATCAGCACGGTCGCCAGCTACCGCTGCTCCCAGCTGTTCGAAGCGGTGGGCCTGGCCAAGTCGGTGGTCGATACCTGCTTCCGCGGCGTATCGAGCCGTATTCAGGGTGCCGATTTTGCCGACATCCAGCAGGATCAGCACAATCTGGCCCGTCAAGCATGGCTGGTGCGCAAGCCCCTCCCCCACGGCGGCCTGCTCAAGTTCGTCCACGGCGGCGAGTACCACACCTACAACCCGGATGTGGTGCAGACCCTGCAAACCGCGGTGCGCTCCGGCAACTATGCCGATTACAAAGAGTACGCCCGTCTGGTGAACGAGCGCCCGGTTGCCACCCTGCGCGATCTGCTGGCGCTGAAGAAAGTCGACAATCCGGTCGCGCTGGATCAGGTTGAGCCGGCCGACAAGCTGTTCCCCCGCTTCGACTCCGCCGCCATGTCCATCGGCGCCCTCGGTCCTGAGGCCCACGAGGCACTGGCTGTCGCCATGAACCGCCTCGGCGGTCAGAGCAACTCCGGCGAAGGTGGCGAAGATCCCAAGCGTTTCGGTACCGAGAAGAACTCCCGCATCAAGCAGGTGGCTTCCGGCCGATTCGGTGTCACCCCCCACTACCTGATGAACGCCGATGTGGTGCAAATCAAGGTGGCTCAGGGTGCCAAGCCCGGCGAAGGTGGCCAGCTGCCCGGTGACAAGGTCACCGCCCAGATCGCCCAGCTGCGTTATTCCGTGCCCGGCGTGACCCTGATTTCACCGCCGCCGCATCACGACATTTACTCCATCGAGGATCTGGCCCAGCTCATCTTCGATATCAAGCAGATCAACCCGAGCTGTCTGGTGTCGGTGAAACTGGTCTCCGAACCCGGCGTTGGCACCATTGCCTGCGGCGTGGCCAAGGCCTATGCCGACTTCATCACCATCTCCGGTTATGACGGTGGCACTGGCGCGAGCCCCCTCACCTCGGTCAAATATGCCGGCTCCCCGTGGGAGCTGGGTCTGGCCGAGACCCAACAGGCGCTGGTCGCCAACGGTCTGCGCCATAAGGTGCGGCTGCAGGTGGATGGTGGTCTCAAAACCGGCCTCGACATCATCAAGGCGGCCATCCTCGGCGCCGAGAGCTTCGGCTTTGGCACCGGCCCCATGGTGGCGCTCGGTTGCAAATACCTGCGTATTTGCCACCTGAACAACTGCGCCACCGGCGTTGCCACTCAGGATGAGAAGCTGCGTCGCGAGCACTTCACCGGCCTGCCGGAGATGGTGATGAACTACTTCAAGTTCATCGCCGAGGAGACCCGCGAACTGATGGCTCAGCTCGGCGTCACCCAGTTGACCGACCTGATTGGCCGTACCGATCTGCTGGAAGCCCTGCCCGGCCTCACCGCCCGTCAGGCCAAGCTGAATCTCTCTGGCATTCTGGCCCGTCCGGTTGCGCCGGCAGGCTCCAGCCTGTTCAGCCAGCAGCACAATCCCACCTTCGACAAGGGGCCGCTCAACCTGAAAATGGTGGAAGATCTGCTGGAAGCGGTGGAAACCTCAAGCGGCGGCGAGTTCCGCTACGACATTCGCAACACCGACCGCTCGGTGGGGGCGCGTCTCTCGGGCGAGATCGTCAAACGTCACGGCAATCAGGGAATGGCGGCGGATCCGGTCAAGGTGCACTTCAACGGCACCGCAGGCCAGAGCTTCGGCGTCTGGAACGCAGGTGGCCTCGAGATGATCCTCACCGGGGACGCCAACGACTATGTGGGCAAGGGGATGACCGGCGGCAAGCTGGTGATCAAGCCCCATGTCGGCGTGGCGTTCAAATCCCATGAAGCGGCCATCATCGGCAACACCTGCCTCTACGGCGCCACCGGCGGCAAACTCTACGCCGCAGGCACTGCCGGCGAGCGTTTCGCGGTGCGCAACTCCGGCGCCCTGGCGGTGGTCGAGGGAATTGGCGACAACGGTTGTGAATACATGACCGGCGGCATCGTCACCGTGCTCGGTCAGACCGGTGTCAACTTCGCGGCGGGCATGACCGGCGGCTTTGCCTACGTGCTCGACGAGTGCGGCAACTTCGCCAAGCGCACCAACCCCGAGCTGGTGGAACTGCTGGACGTGGCGGATCTCGCCATCCATCAGGAGCACCTGCGCGGCATCATCACGGCGCACCTCAATGAGACCGGCAGCTCGCGCGCCGAGGAGATCCTGGCCAACTTCGACTCCTATGTGCCCAAGTTCAGGCTGATCAAACCCAAGTCCAGCGACGTGAAATCGCTGCTGGGTCACACCAGCCGTTCCAGTGCAGAACTCAGAATCCAGGCGCAATAAGGAGGGAACCCTATGAGCCAGAACGTATTTCAGTTTATCGATGTGCAGCGGGTCGACCCGCCCAAGAAGCCGCTCAAGATCCGCAAAATCCAGTTTGTGGAGATCTACGAGTCCTTCAATCAGCCGCAGGTACAGATGCAGGCGGATCGCTGCCTCGAGTGCGGCAACCCCTATTGCGAGTGGAAGTGTCCGGTCCACAACTACATCCCCAACTGGCTGAAACTGGCCAAAGAGGGGCGCATTCTTGAGGCGGTGGAGCTCTCCCACCAGACCAACAGCCTGCCGGAAGTGTGCGGTCGGGTCTGCCCGCAGGATCGCTTGTGCGAGGGCTCCTGCACCCTCAACGATCGCTTCGGCGCGGTGACCATCGGCAACATCGAAAAGTACATCACCGACAAGGCGTTCGAGATGGGCTGGAAGCCCGATCTCTCGAACGTGGTCAAGACCGGCAAGCGGGTCGCCGTTATTGGCGCCGGCCCGGCGGGTCTCGCCTGTGCCGACGTGCTGGCACGCAATGGCGTCACCCCGGTGGTGTTTGACAAATATCCGGAGATCGGCGGCCTGCTCACCTTCGGCATCCCCTCCTTCAAGCTGGAAAAAGAGGTGATGCAGCGTCGCCGCGAGATATTCCAGGGGATGGGCGTGGAGTTTCGTCTCGAGACCGAAGTGGGCAAGGACATCACCTTCGCCGACCTGCTCGGCGAGTTCGATGCGGTCTTCCTCGGGGTCGGCACCTACAAGTACATGAAGGGTGGCTTTGCCAACGAAGAGGCGCCGGGAGTCTATGATGCCCTGCCCTACCTCATCGCCAACGCCAACCGCTTGCTGGGCTTCGAGAAGGCACAAGCCGACTACATCGACTTCGCCGGCAAGCAGGTGGTGGTACTGGGCGGTGGTGATACCGCCATGGACTGCGTGCGTACCGCTATCCGTCAGGGCGCCGCCAAGGTGATCTGTGCCTATCGCCGCGACGAGGAGAACATGCCGGGCTCCAAGCGGGAGGTGAAAAACGCCCGCGAGGAGGGGGTTGAGTTCATGTTCAACCTGCAACCGGTGGCGGTCGAGCTGGATGCCAGCGGTCGCACCGTCGGCATCAAGGTAGTGAGCACCGAGCTGGGTGAACCTGATGCCAATGGCCGCCGCAACCCGGTGGTCATCGAGGGCTCCGAGCAAGTGCTGGCTGCCGATGCGGTGGTGATGGCGTTTGGCTTCCAACCCAACCCCCAACCCTGGATGGCGGAGTTTGGCATCGAGCTCGACAACCGGGATCGCATCAAGGCCCGCGAACAGGCGGAGTATGCCTTCCAGACCAGCAATCCCAAGGTGTTCGCCGGTGGCGACGCCGTGCGTGGCTCCGATCTGGTGGTGACCGCCATCTACGAAGGGCGCAAAGCCGCCGAAGGGATCATGGACTATCTGGCGGTCTAACCTGCACTTCCGCAGTCAACCCAAACAGAGCCCCGCCAGTGCGGGGCTCTTCTTTTGAGGCTAGGAATTTAAGGCTCGGAATTTAAGGCTCGGAGTTCTCGCTGGCGACTTGTCACCTATCACTCCCGTCCGGGGAGCGGCTAGATGCTCCAGCTCTCCGGCAACCGCTCGGTGAGGGTGGAGATGTACTCGAAGGTACGCGCCCGCTTGGGAGTGGTGAACATCTGGCGTGCGCTGCCTGCTTCCACCACCTCACCCGCCTCCAGAAAGATCACCTGCTGCGCTATCTGGGCTGCCAGCCGCAGATCGTGGGTAGCAATCAGCATGGTGGTTCCCTCGCGGGCCAGCTGGCGCAGCACGGTCACCACCTCCTGGGCAAGCTCGGGATCCAGCGCCGAGGTGGGTTCATCACAGAGCAGTACCTTGGGCGATGGCGCCAGCGCCCTCGCAATGGCAACCCGCTGCTGCTGGCCACCGGAGAGGGTGGCAGGCACCGCCTCGGCCTTGTGCCTGAGCCCCACCTTGTCGAGCAGTTGCAAGCCTCGCACCTCCGCTTTCGCTCTTGGCCACTTCAACACGGTCACCAATCCCTCAATAACGTTTTCCAGCACCGTCATATGCGGGAACAGCTGGAAATTCTGGAACACCATGCCGGTCTGCTGGCGCAATGCCTGCACGCTCTGGCGAGGCAGATGGTGAGAAAAATCGAGTTCGCTCCCCCCCAGCACCAGGTGCCCCGCATCCGGCCGCTCCAGCACATTGACACAGCGCAACAGGGTGCTCTTGCCACTGCCGGAGGGGCCAATCAGGGCGGTCACACTGCCCGCCACCATGGCAAGATCGATCCCCTTGAGCACCCGCTGCCCGCCAAACTGCTTCTCGATACCACGCAACCGGATCATAGGGCGACCTCCCGGGTCTCTTTGTGGGTCAACTTGCGCTCCAGCCGGTCTTGCAAGGTGGAGAGCACCGAGCTAAACAGCAGGTAGATGATGGCCGTCTCTATGTAAAGGATCAGCGGCTCATAGGTGACAGAGGCGAGCCGCTGGGCCGCCTGAAACAGCTCAGGCACGGTCACTGCCGCCGCCAACGAGGTGTCCTTCACCAGCGAAATAAAGGTGTTGGAAAGCGGTGGCACCGCAATGCGCGCCGCCTGCGGCAGGATCACCCGCCACATCACCTGGGGCCAGTTCATGCCAATCGAATAGGCTGCATCCCACTGCCCTTTCGGGATCGCCGCGAGAGTAGCGCGGATGATCTCAGAGCTGTAGGCGCCGATGTTGAGGGTGAACCCGATCACCGCGGCGGTGAAGGCATCCAGCACAATGCCAGCACTCGGCAAGCCATAGAAAATCAGAAAGAGCTGCACCAGCAGCGGCGTACCACGAATAAGCCAGACATAAAAACGAACCAGTGCCACCAATGGTGTCGGGCCATATAATCTGGCCAGCGCCACCAGCAAGCTGAGCAATATTCCCAAGACAAAGGTGATCAGGGTCAGTGGCACGGTAAAAATAAGCCCCGCTCTAAGCAGGGGCCAAAAAGAGTCGATCATTAACTGCAACCAGGCTGGCACGTTAATTACCTCGCTAGTTATTATTTTCCGGCAATATTATTGCGAGACATCAGTACCAAAATACTTAAGAGATATTTTCTGGTAGCTACCATCCTGTTTGGCAGTGCGCAGTGCCTGATTGATAGCGGCCAGCAATTCCGGCTGTCCCTTGGCGAGCAACACTGCCGATTGATCCCCCTTCGCCTCGTTCGCCGCCACCCTCAATTTGGCATCCGGTTTCTGTTTCTTGAAGTCGAGGAACGAGAGGCTGTCATTGATGGTGGCATCCACTCGCCCGGTCAGTACCAGCTGTAGTGACTGGTTGAAGCCCTCGGTGGCGACCACCTCGGCGCCCGAGGATTTCGCCAGCTGAGCAAAGTTGCTAGTCAGGGACTGGGATGATTTCTTACCCTTCAGATCCGCAAAGCTGTTGATGCTGTGATTATCGCTGTGCACCACGATCACCGCTTTGGAGGTGATGTAGGGATCTGAAAAATCATACTTTTTCAGCCGCTCCGGGGTGATGGCCACTTCGTTGAGCACCAGATCGTAGCGCTTGGCATCCACCCCGGCGATGAGACCATCCCACTTGCCTTCGACAAACTCCGGCTTCACCCCAAGGCCTTTTGCAATCAGCTCGCCAATCTCCACATCAAAGCCGACCAGCTTGCCGCTCTTGTCGTGATAGGTGAACGGAGGATAGGCGCCTTCAGTGCCGATTTTGATCGCACCGGCACTCTGGATAGCGGCGAGGCTGGACTCGGCTTGCGCCGATGTCATCAAAGCCAGTGGAAGGGCTGCCAGCAAAAACAGGGAGTGCAGTTTTTTCATTATTCACCTCGTTATATTTGTAAACATCCAGCACGCTTGCCAACGATAATCCGGATTACCATGCAATTATTATTTTGAATCCTACTGCTACCAGCACCATTTAATCGGCTCACGCCACATATACGATGACAGTCAATAAACGATTGCACTTGGCGGCACCAGCAAAAAATAACGCGAAGGTTCCCGTTACCAAACCATGAAATATGAAGATGTTAAGTGAAATAATGAATAACGAAAAAGCAGTCCCGCCATTCGCTACTGATTGCGGGACACACTGTTTATTCATGATGAATAAACATACACTGCCAGCCCGATACCAAATCCAGGCCATCACCTTGTTACAAACGCACCACCAGCCACTCCCCCTTGCCGACCGGCACCAGCGAGGTGGCAAAGGCCGGATCCTGCCCGACCTCGTTCATCCACTCCACCATCTCGCTGCGATGGGAGATGGCGTTATCGACCACCAGCAGGCCACGGGGTGCCAGCAGGCGGCGGATCTGCGGCCACCATGCCCGGTAGTGCTGACGATCCGAATCGAGGAAGATGAGCTGATAGCCGCCTTGCGGCAAGGTCGGTAACAGCTCGCCTGCATCCCCTGCCAGCAAGGTTACCCAGGGGGCCAGCCCTGCCCTCTGAAAGTTGTCATGGGCCAGCACGCGCTTATCCTCATCCAGCTCAATGGTGGTCACGTGCCCCTCCAGCCGACGCACCGCTTCTGCCAGCCAGAGTGTGGAGTAACCATTGGAGGTGCCAATCTCCAGCACCGCCTGCGCCCCACGGGTCTGCACCAATACTGACAGCAACTCCCCCGTGTCGCGGGTGATATTGAGCAGCTTGCGGTGTCGAGCCTGCTGCATGCTGTCATTGCGCTCGCCAAGCTGCTCCAGCTGGCGTTTTAACTGTTCCAGTTCCATCGATATCCCTTTCGTCCTTGCCCAAAACCGTTAGCCCACACCTCCAAGCTTGGCATTTGGGAGTCAAATGATTGCTTTCAACCGCCACTCACACCACAAAGGATGAGAAAAGGACAACCATTTGAGGCAGAATTTGTGACGTCTATCTGTTACACTTCGCGCCCGCCATTTTCCGGCTCACTCTCTGACTTGATGTCAGGCGCAGCCGTCGGTGGTTACAACCTCCGTCTCGCTCATGCCGAGCTAACCAAGCCAAACACAGCCCAGCTGGAACACAGGAACCCATTATGAGATTTGAATCGTTCGATTTTGCCCCCGAGATTTTGCGTGCTGTCTCAGATTGCGGTTATCAGGAGATGACCCCTGTGCAGCAACAGGCGATCCCGGCCATTCGCCGTGGCCGCGATGTGCTGGCCAGCGCCCAGACCGGTACCGGCAAGACCGCCGCCTTCGCCCTGCCCATCTTGCAACGTCTGGTAGACAATCCGGCTCCGGTCCAGCCTTCCAACGCCCGTGTGCTGATCCTGACCCCGACCCGCGAGCTGGCGGCTCAGGTGGCGAGCAACATCAATGACTTCGCCAAGTATCTCGATATCACCACCATCACCATCGTCGGTGGTGGCAAGCAGGACGTGCAGGCCAAGAAGCTCAAAGCGGGCGCACACATCATTGTGGCCACCCCGGGCCGTCTGCTGGAGCACCTCACCGCCTGCAACCTCAGCCTCTCCGGCGTCGAGTGTCTGGTGATGGATGAAGCGGATCGCATCCTCGACATGGGCTTCAGTGCCGATGTGCAAAAGATCCTGCAAGCGGTCAACAAGACCCGTCAGAACCTGCTCTTCTCCGCCACCTTCTCCGACGCGGTGAAGAAGCTGGCCAACCTGATGCTGGATCGCCCGCAGATCGTCAGCGTCAACAAGCAGAACTCCACCGCCGACACCGTCAGCCACACCGTCTATCCGGTCGAGCAGAAGCGCAAGCGCGAGCTGCTCTCAGAGCTGATTGGCAAACAGAACTGGCAGCAGGTGCTGGTGTTCGCCAGTACCCGCGAAAGCTGTGATGTGCTGGTCGAGGAGCTGAACCTCGACGGCATCAAGTCCGCCGTGGTCCATGGCGAGAAGGCCCAGGGCAACCGTCGCCGCGCCCTGCGCGAATTCATGGAAGGCAAGGTACGGGTACTGGTGGCCACCGAAGTGGCCGCCCGTGGTCTGGACATTCCGAGCCTGGAATATGTGGTCAACTATGATCTGCCGTTCCTGGCGGAAGATTACGTGCACCGTATCGGCCGTACCGGTCGTGCCGGCAAGCGCGGCATGGCCATCTCCTTCGTCAGCCGTGAAGAGGAGCGTACCCTGCTGGAGATCGAGGCCCTGATCGGCCAGAAGATCCGCCGCATCATGGTGCCGGGCTATGAGGTGAGCAGCCGTGACGAGTTGATCAAGCATTTGCAGGAGCGTCGCCGCTTCGGCAAGCGGCCGCAGCGTGAAGATAACGCCGTAGCCCAGGTGATGGCCGAAGCCAAGCTGCAGGGTCAGCGCCTCAAGCGTCTGGCCGCCGCCAAGAAGCCCCGTCAGCCGAAATAAGGCGGGCAGTTGCTCTATTGAACCGCAAAGGCGCCACTGGCGCCTTTGCCATCTCTGTCATCGGTGTTGACCCCTGGTGGTCAACTGAAGGATTGCTTATGACCTCTCCGACCTACAATCAGGCCCTGCTCGAGATGGCCACCCAGAGCCTGGCCGAACTGGCCCGCACCGCCGAACAAAAGGCGGGCAAGCGCACTCCAGCCCAAGAGAGCCACTTTCTCTGCACCTGGATGGCCGACTCCCTCAAGGAGAAGCGCTTCTCCCGTCTGGTGATGGAAGATTTGAAAGCTTGGGTGCAGCTTGGCCGCACCCTGGGCGCGGGTGCCGATCTCAAGGGATTGCTTGCGCGCATCGCCTTCCAATACCAGTGCGCCATGACCAACCCGCAACAACTGGGGGCCAAGCTGGCTGCCCTGCTGGAGGAGCTCTCAGCGGCAGGCTGGCTGGTGCTGACCGAGAGCGAGGTGGACGCCAAGCTGCGCCTGCAATCGGGCGGTCAGGCGAGTCTGGTGGTAAGCCATAGCGAATATGAAGGCCATATCGAGGACGGTGAGCTTGTCAAACCCCTCACCCTCTATGTTCGCGGTGACGAGAAGGTGCTGGCCGAGGCGGCCTTCAAGCACGGCCTGCTGCTGAGCCAGGGCAACAAGAAAGCCACCCTGGTCAAACACCACAAGGCCTACCGGCTGATGCCGGACAACGCCCAACCGGCGCTGGCACTGCTGAGCGAGGCTCGCCAGAGCGCCTGATCTCGCCTGTTTTCAGCAATAAAAACGGCAGACCCTCATTTAAAGCAGGGCCTGCCGTTTTTTATTGTTCGATGTTTGGTGATGAGGTCTGGTAGTCGTTTAGCGGATCTTGATGCCAATCTGGCCCGCGTCACACCACTCGAACATCACCTCCTCGCTCTTGCCGCAGCAACTGCCACCACAGACCCGACTCTCGCGCTTGATGACCCGCCCCTTGCGCATCCAGACGCCGAGCATGGCCTCCACCGCATCTTCCGAGGTGTGGAAGTGGCGAGCCAGATCACGCCGGCTCACCTTCTGCTGCGCGGCGAGGTAATCCCCCAGCTCGCGCAGGATCATAAGGTCACCACCTTGCGGGCGACGATGTCACCGTGACGGCGACCGGCCCACCAGAGCAGTACCAGAGAGAGGCCATAGCTGACGATCCAGAACAGGCTCTGCTCCGGATGAGCGGCGAAGGTGGCGACCTGATAGAAGAGGGTCGCGCACATAAAGGCCATATAGTTGCACCAGGCCGCGGTAAAGAGGGCCCACTGGCGACCGGTTTCCCGCACCAGGGCACCCATGGCGGCGGCGCAAGGCATGTAGAGCAGCACGAACAAGAGGTAGGCAAAGGCACCAGCCGCCCCATCGAAGTGGGTCTGCATGTTGCCGTAGGTGGAGACATCCACTTCCTGCGCCTCGGCGGCAGCTTTCTGGTCGTCGAGGTTGCCAACATCAAGCCCCATAGGGTCGCTCGGGTTGATCTCCGCCAGATTGGCTGCCACGGCATCGATCGCCTCATGGAAGCTGGCCACCAGCGAGAACTCGCTCGCCTCCTCTTCATCTGCGCCACCACCGGCGTAGAGGCTGTTGAGGGTACCGACCACCGCCTCTTTGGCGAAGATACCGGTGACGATACCGACCGTAGCCTGCCAGTTGTCATCGCGTACACCTATGGGGTGCAGCACCGGGGTCACCGCCTGGCTGATCTTGCTCAGGACCGAGCTCTCCTGCTCCTGATGGCCAAAGCTGCCATCGGTACCCAGGGAGTTAAGCACGCTCAGCACGGCAACCACCAGCACGATGGTTTTACCGGCGCCAAAGACGAAGGATTTGAGCTTCTGCCAGGTCTTGATGGCAACGTTGACAGGACGCGGCCACTCGTAATCCGGCATCTCCATCACCATGGAGTCGCTCTTGCCCGGCAGCAGGGTATTGCGCAGCAGCAGGCCAGTGAGCACCGCCACCAGAATACCGATGAGGTAGAGACCGAACACCAGGTTCTGGCCTGATTCAGGGAAGAAGGCCACCGCAAACAGGGCGTAAACCGGCAGACGGGCACCGCACGACATGAAGGGGGCCATGGCGGAGGTCATCAGCCGCTCCCGCTCGGAGTTGAGGGTACGGGTCGCCATCACCGAGGGGACGGTACAGCCAAAGCCCATCAGCATCGGCACGAACGCCTTGCCCGGCAGGCCGAGGCGGCGCATCAGGGCATCCACCACGAAGGCGGCGCGGGCCAGATAGCCGGAGCTCTCCAGTACCGCGAGGAACAGATAGAGGCAACCAATCACCGGAATAAAGGTGGCCACGGTCTGCAAACCAACCCCGAAGCCGTCAGCCAGAATGGCGCCCAACCATTCGGGGGCATTGATCAGCCCCAGCAGGTGGTGCACCCCATCGACAAACAGGGCGCCGCCCATGATGTCGAAGAAGTCGATAAAGGCACTGCCCACCTTGATGGCGAACATGAACATCAGGTACATGACAAACAGGAAGAAGGGGATGCCAATCCAGCGATTGAGCAGCACCCGATCCAGCCACTCACTCTGGGCCTCGGTGAGCTTGCCCTTCTGCTGGCGAGCCTGTTGTACCCACTGGTGGATATGGCCGTAGCGGATATCTGCCAGTTGCAGGTCGATATCCTGCCCTTGATGAGCGCGAGCTACCACATTGGCGGCGGCCGCCTGCTGACCGGGCAGCAGGGTCTCCTGCATCACCGCATCCTCTTCCAGCAGGCGCAGGGCGCGGCCACGGGTAGTGAGGTGATGCGGGGCGAGCAGGGTCTCCAGCTCCGCCAGATCGGTTTCAAGCTCTTGGCCGTAATCGAGTTGCAAGGCTGCTTGCGGCTGACCGATAAACTGCCGGATCTGCTGCTTGAAGGCGGCAACCTGCTTGCTGTTGTGGGCAGAGAGGGCCACTACAGGGCAACCGAGGGATTTGCCGAGCTTGCTATCGTCGATGACGATGCGGCGCTTTTGCAGGATATCCAGCTTGTTGAGCACCACCACCATGGGCAGGCCCAGTTCGCGCAGTTGCAGCGTGAGGTAGAGGGAGCGCTCCAGATTGGCGGCGTCGATGACGTTGAGCAGCAGGTCGGGTTGTTGGCCCTGGGCAAAGCGGCTGGCGATCTGCTCGTCCAGACTGCCATCCTGACCCGCCAGGCTATAGATGCCGGGCAGATCCATCAGCTTGAAGTGATGCTCACCCGCGCTGAACTCACCCATCTTCTTGTCTACGGTGACGCCACTCCAGTTGCCTACCTGCTGGCGGGCGCCGGTCAGGGCGTTGAACAGGGAGGTCTTACCGCTATTGGGGTTACCTACCGTTACCAGGGAATAATTCATACCAGCTCTACCTCTATTTTCTTCTGAACCCACCGCGTGCGAGTGGCAAGCTGCTTTGCAGGTTCGACTTCTTGTCTCTGAACCGCTCCCGGTGACTTTCTTGACCGAAGCGGTAGCCGAACAGGGGGTTATACCGGCTCGACTTCTATTTGCTGGGCCAGACTCTTTTGCATGGAGAGACAGATCCCCTGGCACTGGATCTGGAGCGGGTCCCCCAGGGGGGCGGAGCGCAGATAAATGACTTCAGTCTGGGGCAACAGGCCCATCACCATCAGTTTGCGGCGCAGCGGCCGGGCGAGCTGATTCATATTCTTGATGCGAGCACTCTGTCCCGGTGACAACTGCGTGAGTACCATGACTGACTCCTGAAGTTAAACAATAATAATTCTCTTTTACTTGGGCATTATAAGCTGTGTCTTCAACTTTTATTTGAGTAAAATCAAACTCCGCTTAGCTAACCCATAAAGTAATGCCATGAATCACGACAACAACAGCCGCCTCGTTTACAGCACAGATGGCGGCATGATCAAGGAGCAGAGCGCTCCCCAATCCGCCTCCCCCTTCCCCACTGACGGCACCGTGCGCATTCGCCGCGAGACCAAAGGGCGCAAGGGCGCCGGGGTGATCACCATTCATGGCGTACCCGCCGATCAGCAAAAATCCCTGGCCACCCTGCTCAAGAAAAAGTGCGGCACCGGAGGCGGTATCAAGGAGGGAGTGATCGAGATCCAGGGGGATAAACGGGACCTGATCAAAACCGAGCTGGAGAAAGCCGGTTTCAGCGTCAAGCTGGTGGGTGGCTGATCCCCTTGTCACTCATGCGGTTTTTCCCTAGAATGCCCGCTCCCATCGAGGGGGAGTAGTCTCGCACGCCGGTGCCATCCATTGCATGAATACCGGTTTGCGACCCTGATCAACATACTTGGTGCCAAATCACCATGGTCAGGGTGATCCATGCCAGCCATGGATTTGACAAGACCTTTGACGGGCCAGTGCCAATACCGGGGACGGATGGCGCAGGCTTGTCTTTGGTTTATAACAATTCCGTCCCCCGGTCATTTTTATGGAAGCCTTGTTAACCTCAACCCTCAGCGTCGCCATTGCCGAAATCGGCGATAAAACCCAGCTGTTGGCGTTGCTGCTCATCTGCCGTTTTCGCAAGCCCTGGCCCATCATCGCCGGCATGCTGGCGGCTACCCTGCTCAACCATGCGGGCGCCGCCTGGATTGGTGAGTTCATCAGCCGCTGGCTCGATCCCAAGATAATGACCTGGCTGGTCGCCATCGCCTTTATCGCCATGGCTATCTGGATTTTGGTGCCGGACAAGATGGATGACGAGGAGAGCCCGCTGGATAAATACGGCCCCTTTATGGCCACCTTCGTGCTCTTCTTTATTGCCGAGATCGGTGACAAGACCCAGATCGCCACCGTGCTGCTGGCCGCCAAGTATGACTCGCTGGTGCAGGTTATTACCGGAACCACCCTCGGCATGATGCTGGCCAACGTGCCTGTGGTGCTGATCGGCAAGCTGGGGGCGGACAAGTTGCCGCTCAAGGGGATCCGCATCGCCTGCGCCATCCTCTTCGTCGGCCTTGGGGTGAGCACACTGATCTTTGCCTGATCGCCTTTCCGCTGCTCAAGCCCTCCCCTGTGGAGGGCTTTTTGTTTACTGCTGTGTCTATTGCGTAACCCGCTGTCGCAACCACCATCCGCAGAGCCAAGGGACAGTGCACGGTTGCGGGTGCCTCATGCCATAATGGGGCAAACCTCGCGGAGTCCCCCATGCACAACGTATCAAGAGAGACGCTTCTCGAATGGGTCAAACAGGGACGGCTGGCGCCAGAGAAGCTGGTGGACGCCCTGACCCTCGCCGATCTTCCCCCCCATCCGGCGCGCTGGCAGTGGCTGTTTGACCGGCTGTTGCTCTGGCTCGGTGCCCTCTGCATCGGGGCTGGCCTTATTTTCTTCGTCGCCTTCAACTGGCAAGAGCTGGGCCGGGTCTCCCGCCTCGCCCTGCTGGAGGTGCCGCTGCTCGCCATGCTGCTTCTGCTGTGGCGCAAACCGCTGGGGGATCCCCCCCGTCAGGCGCTGCTGCTCGCCATCGCCCTCAATATCGGCGCCCTGCTGGCGCTGGTGGGTCAGACCTACCAGACCGGTGCCGATCCCTGGCAGCTGTTCGCCACCTGGGCGCTGATGCTGGTGCCACTGGCGGCATTTGGCCAAAGCCCGCTGCTCTGGACCTTGAGCTGGCTGCTCGGCCAGCTGGCGCTGGTGCTCTACTGGCGGCTCGGCCTGTTCACGTTCTTCTTTACCTTCGATGAAGAGGGATTGGGCTGGTGCCTGACCCTGCTCAACGCCGCCCTCTGGGGTCTGCTTCTGCTGGCACCTGCCAGCTGGCGCCTGATGCCAAGCTGGCTGGCGGGTCTGGCCGCAGGTCTGGGGGCTACCCTGCTCACCCTGCTGGCGCTGTTTGATGCCGCCTCCCCGCTGGTGTGGCCGCTCTGGCTTGGCTGGCTCGCTGCGGCCTATGCTCTCTGGCATCACAGATTTATCGCCGGACTCGCCATGGGGTGCCTCAGCCTGATTGCCGTCATCCTCGCGGCGCTGGGCAAGTGGATGGAGCCCGACATCAACGGCTTCTTGCTGCTGAGCCTGATTGCCATCGGCCTTTCGGTCACAGCCGCCCGCTGGCTGCAACAACAACGGAGGTCTTATGAGTGATCTGACCCTTTGGCAAGCACTGCAACAGGCCAATCTGGTGGAAGGGGATCAGCCCCGTGATACCCAACCCCACTGGTCGAGCCGCTTTCTGCTCGGGCTGGTGGGCTGGATTGCCGCCCTGTTCCTGCTCTTTTTCCTGTTTCTCACCTTCGAGCAACTGACCCGCGAGGCCAACAGCGCCCTGCTGCTGGGGGCCGTGCTGCTGGCGGGGGCCTACGCCCTCAATCGCAGCCAAAGCGGCGATCTCTGGGATCAGTTCGTGCTGGCCCTCACCCTGGCGGCCGATGCCTGGCTGCTCTATGGCCTGCTCGATCAGCTGGATCTCCATCACGCCCTGCTCTGGTTCGGTCTGTGCCTGCTCTCCCTTGCCATCGCCGTGCTGTTCGATCACTGGCTGGTGCGGCTGTTTCACAGCGTGGCGGCGGCCCTGCTGCTCACCCTTGGCCTCGCTTGCCTCGGGCTGCAACTGCTGGCGCTGCCGCTGGTGATGGCGGCCATCACCTTCTGCTGGCTGCGGGCAGATAGGGATCCCGCCCGTCACCAACTCTACCACTCCATCACGCTGGGGCTGGCCCTCTCCCTGCTGGTGCTGGGCCGCCTGCACCATCCGCTCTGGGATGGCGGCAGCAGCGTGCTGGACGAGCTGGGGCTGTCCCGCCTGCCGCTCTGGCTCAATCCGCTGATCTGCGCCGCCCTGCTGCTGGCGGTGATGGTGAAACTCAAGCTCCCCCTGCTGTTTGGCCTGCCGCTGGTGCTGATCAGCGCCATCATCCCCGGCATGGGGGCAGGCGCACTGGTGCTGCTCCTCGGCTTCTATGCCGGCAGTCTGGGGCTGATGACCCTCTCGGCCCTGCTGCTGCTCGGTTATGGCTCGCTCTATTACTACGATCTGGGGCTCACCCTGATGACCAAATCCTGGCTGCTGCTGGGCTCCGGCATCCTGCTGCTGGGGGCCCGCCAGCTGCTCACCACCTTCGCGGCAAGGAGCGACTCATGAAACCTGTCACCCGACAACTCGCCCTGTTGCTGAGCGGCCTCGCCATCCTGGCGGGCATCAATGCCACCGTCTGGCGCTATGAGCACGCCATGAGCAGCGGCGAAGTGGTGCTGCTGCGGCTCGCTCCGGTCGATCCCCGTTCCCTGATGCAGGGGGATTACATGCGGCTCAACTATGAAATTACCCGCGAGCTGACCAGCCGCGACACCCGTGCTAATCAAGACAAGGGCAGCGATACCCTGGTGATCCGCCTCGATGCCCATCAGGTGGCCAGTCTGGTGGCCGATGGCAAACCGGATCGGCTCGCCAGCGATGAGCGGCTATTGCAGGTGCACCAGAACGAGCGGCAGTGGCAGATCGGCCCCGATGCCTACTTCTTTGAAGAGGGCACGGGGGAGCAGTACGAAACGGCCCGCTACGGCGAGTTCCGGTTGCAAGCCGATGGCAAGACCCTGCTGGTGGGACTGCGGGACGAGGCCTACCAACCCATAGGGCAGATCCGCGCCCGCTGGTAACGGCAGTGAGTGGCTATTTACTCTGTTCATGGTCACACTCAAGGGAAGGTTGATCGCTAAGGATGTTCCCAATGAGGATATGGCTGATCTGTCATCTGTTGCTGCTCTGCTGGGCCTCGACGGCCCGGGCTGATCTGGGCAAGCTCGAGTACCTCACCGAAGAGTACCCCCCCTACAACTACAGCGATCCGCAAGGCCAGCCCACCGGCCTTGCGGTCGATCTGTTGCAGATGATCTGGCAACACAGCGGCGTGACACCCCAGCCGGTGCGCATCCTGCCCTGGGCGCGAGGTTATTACTTGCTAACCCAGAAGCCCAACGTGGTGCTCTTCTCTACCGCCCGCACCCAGGCGCGGGAGGATCTCTTCAAGTGGGTCTGCCCCATCGGCTACTCGGAGTACATACTGCTGGGCCGCAAAGCGCAGAACATCACCCTGACCGCCTTCGAACAGATGAGCCAGTACAAGATCAGCGCGGTGCGCTCGGATGCCGCCGAACAGCTGCTGCTCAACAACGGCATGGATGACAACAACATCATCCCCGCCAATCGCCTGTCGCAGGGGTTGAAGATGTTGCTCTCCGGCCGCGCAGACCTGCTCGCCACCAGCAAGCTGGCGGGATATGACGCCATCCGCGAACTGAAGCTGAGCAGCGACGACTTCAATGTGGCCATGGTGCTGAGCGCCGAGCAACTCTGCTACGCATTCAGCCGTCAGGTGCCCGACAGCGAGATCACCCTCTTTCAGCAGGGCCTGACCCGCGCCCTCGCCTCGGAGGAGTTTCGCAAATTGCAGGCCAAATACCTGCCGGTACGCTGAGCACTCACTCACCCGCTGGGCAGCAGTTCGCTGCCCATTTTATTGATGAAAGATGCAATAGAGGTGGCTAGCTATTCCCGCCGCAAGCAGTCAAACTGGGCTACATAGTTGATTGTGAAGGATCTTTCCCGTGCGGACATGGCACCTACCTCATCTGCTACTGCTCTTGTGGGCCACCTTCGCGCAGGCCGATCCGGGCAAGCTCGAGTATCTGAGCGAAATCTCTCCCCCGTTTAATTTCAGCGACCAGCAAGGGATGCCAACCGGATTGTCGGTAGAGCTGATGCAGCTTATCTGGAAAGCGCGCGGCGTGTCGCCCCAGCCAATCCGCATTCTGCCCTGGGCCCGAGGCTACAACCTGCTGCAACAAAAACCCAATGTGGTGCTGTTTGCAACCGCCCGTACCCCGCAGCGGGAAGCGCTCTTCAAGTGGGCCTGCCCCATCGATCACTCGGAGTTTGTGCTGCTGGGGCGCAAGGCGGACAACATTACCCTAGGCTCGGAGGCCGAGATCAGCCGCTACAAGGTCGGCGTGGTGCGCTCCACCGTCTCCAAACAGCTGCTGCTCGAACGCGGTATCAATGAACGCCAGCTGATGCTGGCCAACCGCCTCACCCAAGCGGCCAAAATGCTCACTTCAGGTCGCGCCGATCTCTTTGCGACCAACAAGCTGGCGGGCTATCAAACCCTGCAGCAGCTTGGCTTCAAGCCGGATGACTTTCATGTCGCCTTCGTGCTGGATGCCAGACCGCTCTGCTATGCCTTCAGCCGTCAGGTGCCCGACAGCGAGGTCGCCCTCTTTCAGCAGGCGCTGACCCAGGTCGTCGCTTCGGCGGATTTCTCGGCCCTGCAAGCCAAGTACCTGCCGCTGCGCTAACGCCCTGATCGCCGCCGACATAGGGCGCGGGATGGCGGCCGCCCCTCGCGCTTTTTTGCCAAACATGCTCCGTCGCCTTGGCGAAATCGGCCAGCTTGGTCACACTTGAGCAGATATTCCCTTGATCAGGATGGCAAAAATGAAACCATGGATTGGATTGGCCGGGGCGCTGCTGGCCACCCTCGCACAGGCGAGTCCTGAGCTCGGCAAACTGCACTACATCACCGAAGAGTACAAACCCTACAACTACGCCGATGCCAGCGGTGCCCCCACCGGCCTCGCAGTCGAGCTGCTGCAACTGGTGTGGAAAAAGACCAATACCCCGGCGCAGCCCATCACCATCATGCCGTGGGCGCGCGGTTACTACCTGCTGACCCAAAAACCCAATGCGGTGCTCTTCTCCACCGCCCGCACCCAGGCGCGGGATCCCCTGTTCAAGTGGGCCTGCCCCATCGGATATGCCGAGATCGTGCTGGTGGGGCTGGCCGATCGCAATATCACCATCACCAAGCTCGACGATGCCAAGGCATTCAATATCGGGGCGGTGCGAGCCGATGTGGGGGAGCAACTGCTGCTCAACAACGGCTTTGACGAAACCAAACTGATGGCCGCCAACCGGCTGGCACAGGCGCTCAAGATGCTCACCTCCGGCCGGGTCGATCTGGTCTCCACCAACAAGACCACCATGGAGCAGCTGATCGTCGAACAAAAACTCGATCCCGCCCGCTTCAAGGAGCAGTGGGTGCTGAGCTCGGAGCAGTTCTGCTTCGCCTTCAGCCATCCGGTGAGCGACGAGCTGGTCAAGGAGTTCCAGACCGGCTTGACCCAGGTGCTGGCGAGCAGCGAATACCCGCTGCTGCACAGCAAATACTTCCCTACCCCCGCCACCAAATAGCGGCGTCGAGCGCCAACAACAAGGGGCCCACCGCGGGCCCCTTCGCTTTTTACCGTTTTCGCTCTCCTTCTTTACCGTTTGCGCTTCACTCTTTTTTTACCGTTTGCACTCCTCTCGCGGCGTCACCCCACAGCCCTGCCACTGCCAAGCCCCGACAATCATCAACTAATCACTAATTAATAAAAGTTTGTGCCAGCGCAAAAAATCACTCTTTTCTGATAGTTAGCTCATCAAAACCATAGATAAGACCACTCTGGCTCCGTAATATGGCGACGGGCGTCTGTTGACCCCTTTTCCGAGATCAATGGTCAACGGCGCAATCTGGTAGCGACAGTCAGGGGCGGTAGCCACTTTAGCGTAGGGTCGATTAGCGAAGCGTAATCGTCCGCGGTAACCGTCCCCTCTCCCCTTGCGGGAGAGGGCTAGGGTGAGGGGTCGGTAACGTCATTGCTTGACGAAATATCGCCGTCTAATTGGCATGGCTTCGTCATGCAGAAGGAGAAGGTTATGCCCTAGCCGGGAGGACTTATGAAAGATAAAAATGTAGAGTGCATTTAAAGCTATTACTCTCATATTTTTAATACTATGGTTTATAACAACATGCAAATATCAAACTTAATAACAAAAATTGAAAACAATGTCTTCTCTGAGAAAGAACTAATTAATTTATTCAACAACGCAATATCAAATAACAAGATAAGTGAAGAGGATAAAGCACTTCTTATTTTCTCTATAGAGAAAAATACTCGCCTTCGATTTCCAAAGTCAGCAAAAAGAATTTTCGGTGCCAAGGAATCTTTTGCAGAAAGTAAACTCGACAAACTATACCAAGATTTATGCAAAGAATTCAATCTAAGTAATAATCAGCTTAAGAATGGCGTAAAAACTGGTGGGTTAATGATATCAGGTGAATTTTATATCGATGTTTACATGTCATATAAAAACATCGAAAATCATGGTGTAGCCATAACCCTTACACAACCAGACATAGAATCCGAATTAACTGTCACAGTAAAACGATACAAAACTTACGGTAGTGACTCCGGCACTATTAATATGCATGAGAGCAACATGGATGATTTTGATAATTCCGCACAAGTATATAAAGCATACATTCAGGAATTAATTCAATAGTTTAATAAAGGTGCATAAAACAGTCCGCCATCTCGGTAACCGTCCCCTCTCCCCTTGTGGGAGAGGGTTAGGGTGAGGGGGTAGGTAACGTCTCTGCCCTGCAACAAGGTATTTGGCATGGCTTCGCCATGCAGAACGCGAGGACTCCGTCCTCGATGGGATTTCGCCGCCGCTACGCGGCTTGGCGAGTGACTTTTCTTTGCGTGGCCAAAGAAAAGTCACCAAAAGAAAGGCCACCCCCACTTGTTCGCCCTCCTGCATCGGGTTCCCTCAGTTCAGGCAAAAGGTCTGGCGGAACGACGCAGACGGTACATCCCTGTACCGCCTGCGTCTGCGCCGTCGTCCATGACGGCGCTCCTGACCTTGTGCCCTCACCTCGGCGAACAACAGGGGGCAACACCCGACCCGTAGCCCCGAGGAAAATATCAGACACAGGATTCATGCCAATCTGAGATAGAAGTGTAATTCACTTCGTTCATTACACCCTACGATATACACCGATTTCCATTGCATTATTTCCTATCAGACAAGATACATTTTCGAGATTGATATGAGCAACAGCCTAATTGATAATTTGAAATCCTTTAACCGAAAAGAGCGGTTTTACCTAATTGGTCAAATGCTGGGAAACCCAGAATTTCGCATGGATGACAAACAGCTTGATGAAATATCAAAGCTAATAGAAGTCAAAATTCCCAGAGAATACTTTGCGGCCATGGATTATCACCTTGACTGGATCTATGCCAGCTTGTTTCTCACCCAAGATCATGGTGAAAAAATATTTCCACGAAACTTCATCGATAATAATAAAAAGGTTGATTTGCAAATATCAGGCACTCAAGAGGATGTAGACTTTCTCCTTGCCTTCATTGATCCCGAAAATAAAACCCATATAGTGATGATTGAAGCTAAAGGCGATAGCTACTTTAGCAATGGTCAGCTAGATAGTAAAAACAAACGATTTAAGGCTATTTTTGGTAACGAAAACACATGGCCAAATGTAAGGCCTCACTTCATAATTTGCAGTCCTAAAAAGCCACAAAAGATAAACATAGAAGAACCAGCCTATTTTATGTTTAAAAACTTTACATTACCTTGGCTTGAGCTCGATATGGGCAATGGAAAAAACAAAGTTACTCGATGTGATAAAGAAGGTGAACCATATAACAATGGTGAGTATTGGACAGTTGAAAATCGCTGATGGTGTTTCGCTGCCACGTGTTCGCCCTCCTGCGTCAAGTTCCCTCGACTCACCCGTTTGTCCGACGGCACGAGGACAGCTAACGCCCCCGTTCTTTCAGTAAGTCGTCTTATAATGCATGCTCAATAGTGAGCTATCAAACTGTGATAACACCTTAACCCCCCGAACGTCAGATTACGCTTCGCTAATCTAACCTACGGCCCAAAGCTTCCTCTTGGAATAAAAGGAAGCTGAAATTTTCTTGGCTCTACGTCACCCAATCCACTAAAAATAAAAACAGAGAAGAAATTAATGAAATTACTTGATGTGCGCATATCTAACTATCGAAGCATAAAGGATGAGCAACATATTATTTTTGACACATCCACCACTTTAATTGGACCAAATAATTCAGGAAAAACAAATACATTACGTGCAATTGCACTTTTATTTAGCGGATACGATAACAAATTTTCATATGACAGGGAAAGAGACCTTCCGGTAGATCGACCAACAAAGCAGACATCTGTTATTGGAACTTTCGAGATCCAACCAGAGGAAATCTGGTTTTGGGAGAAATTTGATCGCTTACATGAACTGCATGGAACACAGCGAGATGGCAATATAGTAACACTTTACTTGTATTTCACAGCAACGAACACTCCAGTCTATAGCTTCTTTGCTAATATAAAAAGACCAAATGATCGAAAGAATGACTATTCTAGAGTTCTAAGATCTCTAGTCACAGAGTTAGTCGATAAGCATAATGTGATATATATACCAAGTGAAAAGAGCATCGTTGACTTGTACAGTCAACTGCTAGCTCCAAGAGTTAGTGAAAAAGCATCAAGCATACTATCTTTAGCAATAGAAAACCTAAAAGATGAACTAAGGAATATTGGAAGCTCGATAAGTCAAACATTGAAAAAATCAGGCATATCTGAATCAACTGTGCAGCTTGAAGTTCCTGGCGACGATCTAAGAAATATCGTAGGTGAATTCAGCATTTCTGTTACAGATACAGTTAAGACAAATTATACACAGAAAGGGAGAGGTCTTCAGGCAGCAATATTTTACGCTAGTCTCAACTGGGTGGATGAGAGAATAAGAGATGAAGGTAAAATACCATTCTGGCTAATAGAAGAACCTGAGAGTTATATGCATCCAGAATTAGCAAAAAAATTGCAAATACATGCTTGCAATGCTCGCAAATCACAGCATGGCTGTAATAAGTACGCACTCAATGCAATTTTTACCACGCGAGCCAGCAGGCATACATAGCTTCATATTAAAAGATTCAGCAACAAGCATAAAACGGCATGTGAAGTACGACGAGGCTTGCAATGCACTCAAAAAATCTCTTGGCCTTAGATTCAGTGATTACTATAGCTTAGGTGATAACAATGTATTGCTAGAGGGTAAATGGGATGCATATGTAATACGTGAAACCTTAAACCACATTATCTCATTATCAGGTATAAACTTACCCTATCTTTCTAACGCCGTTCTTATTGAAAAAGATGGGGTAAGTGGTTTGGTTGGCTTCTTACGCGCCGTTTATGATCATGTTAGAAAAGAAGTTGCTGCGGTAACAGTATTTGATGGAGATGATGCTGGGGTTCGTGCACGCAAGGAATTACAAAGATTTTTCAGTGGGCGTGGAGAGTTTCAACCGAACATAGACTTCGTGTCAGTTAGGATGGGTTACCCCATGGAGGGAATATTTCCAGATGAATGGATTAAAGAGTGCAACCAAGAGAATCCTAACTGGTTTAAATCTTGGAGCGTAGATGCAGCAGGTATAGTCGAACCGTTCGAAGTTGATGATAATAAGAAAGAAAATTATGCAAAATTCATGTGTTCCAAGGTTCTCGCAGAGAGTGACTTATCCTCGCTGGCAATGATGGTTAATTTATACTCTGTTGTGGACAAAGCCCTTGAGGCACAACATAAAAAACTTTCTCAAATAGAGAATCAACAATAATAAATTTATACTGAACTGGTGTCATTACTTCACGCCCACAAAAAAACCGCAGCCCAAGGGCTGCGGTTTTTTTTATTGGCTCAACCTGTTGGCACCAGACGCCAACAAGGCCAACCGGCCTTAGGCCCGGCGCCAGCTGGTCTTGCCAGCGCTATCTTCCAGCACTATGCCCATCTCGGTGAGACGGTTGCGGGCGGCATCGGCAGCAGCCCAGTTCTTGTCGGCGCGGGCCTGATTGCGCTCGGCGATCAGGCGCTCGATCTCGGCAACTTCTTCGTCCGCTTCATCACCCTTCAAGAAAGCCTCGGGGTCTTGCTGCAGGATGCCGAGCACGGCGCCCAGCTCGCGCAGACGGGCGCCCAGCGCGGCGGCAACGGCCATGTCTTCACCCTTCTGGCGGTTGATCTCGCGCACCAGATCGAACAGGGCGGAGTAGGCTTCCGGGGTGTTGAAGTCATCGTCCATGGCCTCCTTGAAGCGAGCCACCTGCTCGTCGCCACCGGCAGCCGCGGCTACCGGCAGATCGCGCAGGGCGGTGTACATCCGCTCCAGCGCGGCGCGGGCTTGCTTGAGGTTATCTTCCGAGTAGTTGAGCTGGCTGCGGTAGTGGCCAGACATCAGGAAGTAACGGACGGTTTCGGCGTCGTAGTGGGCCAGCACGTCGCGGATGGTGAAGAAGTTGCCAAGGGATTTGGACATCTTCTCTTTATCCACCATCACCATGCCGCTGTGCATCCAGGTGTTGACGTAGTCGCCACCGTGGGCGCAGCAGGACTGGGCGATCTCGTTCTCGTGGTGCGGGAACTGCAGATCGGAGCCGCCGCCGTGGATGTCGAAGTGGTTGCCAAGGTGCTTGGAGTTCATGGCGGAGCACTCGATGTGCCAGCCAGGACGGCCCGGGCCCCAGGGGCTTTCCCAGGTCGGTTCGCCCGGTTTGGACATCTTCCACAGCACGAAGTCGAGCGGGTTGCGCTTGGCATCGACCACGTCAACGCGGGCACCGGCTTGCAGCTGCTCCAGATCCTGCCCGGAGAGCTTGCCGTAGTCGGCGTAGGATTCGACGATAAACATCACATCGCCGTTGCCCGCCACATAGGCGTGCTCTTTTTCCAGCAGGGATTGCACCAGCTCGATGATCTCTTCGATGTGCTGGGTGGCGCGCGGCTCGATATCCGGGCGCACCATGCCGAGGGCGTCGAAGTCGGCGTGCATGTCGCCAATCAGACGCTCGGTCAGCTCGTCGCAGGTGACGCGGGTTTCAGCGGCGCGCTTGATGATCTTGTCATCCACGTCGGTGATGTTGCGCACGTAGGTGAGGTCATAACCGGCGTAACGCAGGTAGCGAGCGACCACATCAAAGGCGACGAAGGTGCGGCCGTGGCCGATATGACAGTGATCGTAGATGGTGACACCACACACATACATGCCCACCTTGCCCGGGTGGATAGGTTTGAATTCTTCTTTTTGACGAGTGAGTGTGTTGTATATCTTCAGCATCTTCTAACCACTGCCTGTGAGTAAAATGGTTGGTCATAATACCCCGTTCAGGGGCAGAAAACGAGGCAGAAAACGTGGCCAATCCCGCCTGCCAGCACGGTTACGGCGCCTGAGAGACTATGCCGCCAGCCCCTGATGGGCTAGAATTGCCACCACTTTATGCCATACACCTGCGGGCACTTCGTCGTCCGCATCAAATGAAAGGACATATCATGGTCACTCTGCACACCAATCACGGCGACATTACCCTCACCCTGAACGCTGAAAAAGCCCCGGAAACCGTGGCCAACTTCCTGCAATACTGCCGTGACGGTCACTACGACAACACCATTTTCCACCGCGTCATCGACGGCTTCATGATCCAGGGCGGCGGCTATGCCCCGGGCTTTGAAGAGAAAGACACCCGCGCTCCCATCAAGAACGAAGCGGCCAATGGTCTCTCCAACAAGATCGGCACCATCGCCATGGCCCGCACCATGGAGCCGCACTCTGCCAGCGCCCAGTTCTTCATCAACGTGAACAACAACGACTTCCTCGACTTCAAATCCGCCACCACCCAGGGCTTCGGCTACTGCGTATTCGGTGAAGTGACTGCCGGTATGGACGTGGTCAACAAGATCAAGGGCGTCAAGACCGGTAACTACGGCCGCATCCACCAGGACGTGCCGGTAGAAGACGTAGTGATCACCAAGGTGACCCTTGCTGACTGATCTCTGCCGACTCGGCACTGACAAAACTGCGGCCCCGGCCGCAGTTTTTCCATCTGCCTCCCCCACTGCCAGCCCAAACTGGCGCCGCCTCGACTATCTGGCCCACGGCAACGAACGCCAGCGCTCGGCCCATGCCCTGCTCACCGCCGGTTTGTGGGATGAGCTGGCTGCGCAGTGCGCCGATCTGGCGCTGGTGAGCACGCTGGCCATCGGGCTGGATCGGCCCGGCAGTGATCTCGATATTCTCTGCCAGCATCCTGATCCGGCGGCGTTTGCCGCAACGCTCGAAGCTCAAGGCTGGCAGGCGAGCCCCAAGGGCGACAATGTCTGGCTGCTGGAGCGCACCTTTTCCTGCCTCGACCAGCACAGTACCGATAGTGGTTGCGATAACTGCATCGCCAGCTGGCCGCTGGAGCTGTATGTCACCGCCGCCCCCATCGAGACGCAGAATGGCTGGCGCCACCTCACCCTGATGGCGGCTTTGCTACAACGCTTTGGCGATGCTTTTTACCGCGAAGTGCTGCGTCTGCGCCTTGAAGAGGGACTAAAAGGGGAAGCGGCCATGTGCCGGTTGCTGGGGTTGGCGGGCGATCCTTATGAAGCGCTGCTGACGCTGGAGGGATGCAATCTGGCCGAGCTGTCATGGCAGCCGCCATCCCGTGACGATATCCATACCTCAACTGGCGAGATGGCGCCCGCAGCGCACTATTCGTCCCCAGTTGTTTCTACTATCTCTGCCACCCCCGTTTGCCCTGTTTCGACCGAGAGCCCGACCCCCACATCATGAGCACCCTTTTTATCAGTGACATTCACCTCTCTGCCCAGCGGCCCGATATGACCGCGGCACTGGTGCGCTTTCTCGAGCACGACGCCCCCGGCGCCGATGCCCTCTATGTGCTGGGGGATCTCTTCGAATTCTGGATTGGCGACGATGACCCCAATCCGCTTCATCAACAGATGGCCGACGCCTTCTTGGCCCTGAGCCAGCAGAACGTGCCCATCTACTTTATCCACGGCAACCGTGACTTTCTGCTGGGGCAACAGTTTGCCAAGCGCGCAGGGATGACTCTGCTGGGTGACCCTTGCGTTATCGACCTCTATGGGGAGCGGGTGGTGCTAAGCCACGGCGATCTGCTCTGCACCCTGGATGAGGGGTATCAGAAGTTTCGCCGCATCACCCAGCTCAAGTGGCTGCGCTGGCTCTTTTTACGGCTGCCGCTCGCCCGCCGTCAGGCCATCGCCTGCAAGATGCGTGGCCAAAGCCAGATGGAAAATGCCCACAAGAGCCAGATCATCATGGATGTGACGCCCGCAGCGGTGGACGACACCCTGCGCGCCCACGACTGCCGGATGATGATCCACGGCCACACCCACAGACCCGCCATCCACGACTTCATCCTCGATGGCCAGCCCGCGCGGCGCATCGTGCTGGGGGACTGGTTCGAGCAAGGCTCGGTGCTGGTCTGTCGCCCCGGCGAGCAGCGGCTGGAGATGCGGGCGCTGGCAACGATCGACCCCGCCGCTCAGCCATCCGTCTGACATCCCCCCTGCGCGGGTTGCAGGTAAAACCTGCGGCCCGGCGCCCCCCCTGTAAACCCGGTGAACCGACGTAGAACGGCGAGTTCGGGTATGCCTATGGGCTGTTCGGCCCATCTGTACCGGTTCTGCTGCGCCAGCAAGGGCAGCAATCGACCAAAAAGCATGCAAGGTGCTGAAAATAAAGATAATTAACCATTCAATCAGCGTTGAAATAAACGAAACCGCTCATTAGACTACCGACTCCTCCCACCCGTCGTAACACAAGGAACGTATCAAACAATGAAAAAGACGGTTCTCACCCCCTTACTGGCGCTGTTGATCACAGGCTGTGGCGGCGGTGATGGCGAACAGGAAGAGACCCCTATCCGCCCCCCTGTCACCCCCAACTATTTCGAGGCATCCAGCCAGAGCAGCGCGGGCGGACAGTTGAACCCCACCAGCCTGCGGTTGGCGGCGGGTGAACAGGGGCGCTTCTCGGTACAGGCTGACAGCGATTACCTCCTGACCGAGATAAGCGGATGTGATGGCACCCTGGACGGCCTCACCTATACCACTGGCCCCATGAGCAGCGATTGCCAGATCTCGGCCAGCTTCACGCAGGAGAGTGCCGCCGTCTATTTCAACGCCACCACCCAAGCTTCTCAGGGGGGCGCACTCAGCCCCGACGCCCTGCGTCTGAACGCCGGTGAACAGGGCCGTTTCACCGTGCAGCCCGAGAGTGGCTTCGTACTGACACAGATCGCAGGATGTGAGGGCACCCTGACGGGTAATACCTACACCACAGCCCCCATGCGCGCCGATTGTCAGATCTCGGCCCGCTTTATCAGCGATGCCGCCAATGCGATTGCCCGGGAAGATCATACCCTTGCCAGCGAGCAATCCCTGATCGCCCATGCCCGTGCGACGATTGCCGACAGTGAAGCGCACCGCACCGAGCTGGTTCGTAGCCTCTATCAGGGAATGGCACAGATCAGCTGGAACCCGAGCCACGACTCCATCACCTTTTCCAGCTTCCAGCCGGAGAGCACGGTGACCCTGCTCCCATCCAACATTAATGGCAAGGGGGAGAGCGAGATCCGGGGGCTGGTGATGGTCTCCGAGCAAGCCGATTACCGTCAGGCCGCCATGGGGGCGAACCTGTTTTCCGTTGACCGCACAGCGCAGAGCGAGGCGCTGCTCAAGGGGCTGATTGGCTGGCTGACCCGGGGCAAGGATAGCGATGGCCTGCGCATCCTCACCGCCCAGATGCCAAGCCGCACCGATAGCTGGTATTTTCCCCATAACGAAGGCGTGCGTGACTGGCTCAAGGCGATCTATCCCGACAAGCACAGCATCAACCCGGCCAATGCCTGCGATTATCAGGCGTTGAGTGACTGCATAGACACCATGGCGCCGGAGCTTATCGTGATCAGCGATATCGACCGCCAGGGGCTGGGGTATCAGGGGATCGCACAGGGGATCGCCAAGGCCAAAGCGGCCGGGATCCCGCTGCTGCTCTCCAACTATCGGCGCGATGCCAGCCCGCAGCTAAGCCCCCTCTATCTCGATATGGGGCTGGTTACCTGGGGCAACTACTGGTCAAAACTCAGAGCCAGCGATCTTGCAGTGAACACCATCATGGCACCCGACGCCCAGCTGATGGCGGTCGATACCCTGCTTGGCAACCTTCTGGATCGCAACTTCACGACCCAGTGGCTCGATAGCTGCGGCGGCAACTTTATCAATTGCGGTGGCTCGGAGAGCTTCAACCAGCAGTTCAAGCTGGGGGCCGACTGGCTGAGAAACGCGGCCATCACCCTCGACAAGACCGGGAGCAGTCCCTTTGCCCGTGACGGCGTGATACTGTTGCCCGCCACCCTGCTGCTGGCCGACAAATACCGTGCCGCCATCGACTACCCCATTGCCTGGGGTGAACATCAATCCTGGCAGCAGGCGATGTTTGCCGACTGGCTGGTGAGCTATGCCCGCACCCGTACCCCGGCCCAGCCCGATCTGGGGGAGTACGTCACCGATCGCAACAAGGTGGTGAAGGGACAAGCAGCTCACTACGCCTATCCCGCGACGCTCACCGACAGTCGGCGCATTTCGGTTCCCTACAGCGGGCAGTGGACTACCACCGGTTGGTATGCCCTGCCGGGACAAACCATCACCCTGAGACGCACCGATAACGCCGATGTGTCCGCTACCGTCCGACTCAACTACCACAGGCCCAACACCAATCGCGCCTATGAGCAGAAGATCTATCGAGCCCCGCTGGAGCTGACCACCGGACGACTGATCTTGGCCAAGGGGGGCAGTGTCACCTTCACTTCTCCTTATGGCGGCCCTATCTACCTCTATCTGGAAGGGGGGGCAGCATCGCTGGCCGTCCAGGTGAGCGCCACGGGCGTCACCCGTCATCCGGCCATCATGGATTTCAGTGATGAGCAGCAGATACGCGAGTTCAACGAGCGGCTGGAACAGACCGAGCTGCCCCATATCGATCTGCGGGCCGATGGCGCCGAACAGCATCTGCGCCGGGATCGCTTCACCAAGGCGGTGGGTGGCGTCATCCCCGACACCAATGCCCTGCTCGACAGCATCGCCCGGGATCACATCAATGGCGTCTACACCCTAGCGGGCCTGAAAATTCAGGGCAAGGGGCTCGATGAGTCGCTGCCTGCGGATGTTAAAAACGCCTGCGTGGCACTGCTGGGGGAGGGTTGTCTCGATGAGTCGATTCATACCCGCACCATCATCCAGCATGCCAACTATGACCAGAATGCCCATTGCGGCAGCGGTTGCAGTGGCAACCCGTGGGACTCTTCCGGCAGCATCAGCCCGACCGGCTGGCTCGACAATCACGAACTGGGCCACAACCTGCAGACCAACCGGTTGAACGTGCAGTACGCTGCGGCAGGCGATGCCGACAACTGGAGTGGCTATGGCAGCCGGGCGGGGGAAAACTCCAACAACATCTTCCCTTATGTGGTGAAGTGGCGCGCCCATTATCTGAGGGATGGCAACACGGCGCCCATCAAGGATGGGCACATGAATCACAAGGATCTCTTCTATGTGTTCATGTCTGATGCGGCGCAGGTACGGGACAGGAGTGGCAACCGCGTCGTGCTCGGGGCCAACTGCAAGGTGCTCGATACCGGCGAGAGTCGCTACGAAGCCCCCTGGAAGAGCAATGCCTACGCCGTCCACAACGGCTATCGCATGGCGTTTTATATCCAGATGGCATTACGCGCCCACCGTATGCTCCTGACTGATGGCACCCGACTGAACGATGGCTTCACTATCTTCACCCTGCTCTATCAGCATTCACGGATCTTCGGCGCGGCAGCCGACAGTGAAGCGCAGTGGAATGCCAGCAAGGATAGGCTCGGCTTTAGCCTGTTCCCCTACTCGGGGCATGCGGTCTATGGCGGCAAACGGGTGCGCGACATACCGGGCAATGACTTTATGCTGGTTGCACTCAGTCGGCTCACCGGATGGGACTGGCGCAATCACTTCGATCTGCTTGGCCTGCGTTACTCCAGCCTCGCGGTCGCTCAGGTGCAGGCCAACCAGCGTTATGGCAGCCTGCCGATGGGGATGTATGTGCTGGAGGATGACCTGCCCCCAGCCAACATGAGCGAAGGTGTCACATTCCTGCCGCTCTCCGAAAGCGACGGATCCACCCTCTGGCCCCGCAACAGCGGCTCGCCAAGCGCCTGCCCAACACCCTGAATCCGGTCATCACGATAACCACAACAAGCGCCCGGCAGGGCGCTTGTTGTTTATCCGGCCTCTGGCCCCGTTGTTGATGATGTGAAGAGGGTGGGATAAGTGGTGATCGCTCACAGATCAGCAAAGTAAACCTGCACTCCTCCCTCAGTCCCCGGGTTGTGTGAACCTCGTCACCTTGCCCCTTGCCAATTGAGAGGATGATGGCGCTCAGGCAGAAGCGTCTTTCTCGCCAGTATTTCAACAAGTTGAGGTTTGTATGCCTGACAGCAATGCGGTCGCTCACCCGTTCGATGCCAAGAAGATCAATGTCAACGATCCCTATGAGATGAAGCAGTGGATCAAAATGTTCGAGTGCACCGAGGTCCAGCTGAAACGGGCGGTCAAAGCAGTAGGCACCTCAGGCAAGGCGATCAGAAAATACCTCAAGAAGTGAGGGTGCAACCCCGTCACAAACCCGGCCCCGCTCGCGGGGCTTTTCTCATCTTGGCCTTTACGTGAGCCATCCCCCGCCTGTTTGGCGGCGCACATACCGCCATTCAGCCGCTCATAAGCGGACTGTGCAGCCCGACCAGCACTGGCCGCCGTCCGACAGCTTGTGACCAGCCAGCACCATCCGGCCCTTCGCATCCCGGCATCCCTGCCTATAATGCGGGCTCAAACACACAGAGAGGATTAATCCATGGGCTTTATCAGCTGGATCGTATTGGGATTGTTGGTGGGTATTCTGGCGAAGTGGATCATGCCGGGCCGCGATGGCGGTGGCTTCTTCATGACCGCCCTGTTGGGGATTGTCGGCGCCATGGTCGGCGGCTATGTGGGTACCCTGCTGGGGCTGGGCTCGGTGACCGGTTTCAATATCCCGAGCATCGCGCTGGCGACCGTGGGCGCCCTTATCGTCCTGTTTGTCTTCAACAAGATCCGCAGCTGACCCCCAACGCCATCTATGTGTAGATAAACAGGGCACCGCGAGGTGCCCTCTCTTTTTTATCGCCCTCACGATGTTGCCAGCGGCAAGATCAGCCTCACCAGCAAGCCCCCCAGCTGGGTGGCTGGCAGCAACACCACTTCGCCGTGGTGGTAGTGGGCGATATCGCGTACCAGCGCCAGACCCAGCCCCGCTCCCGGCTGTTCACTCCCCTGCTCGAGGCGCTGGAACGGCTGCCAGACTCGCTCCGCCAGCTCGGGGGCTATGCCGGGGCCGCTATCCTCCACCTCCAGCCAGATCTGCCCGTTGCTTCGCACCACCCGCGCCGTCACGGTGCCGTGGGGTGGGGTGTATTTGATGGCGTTGTCGAGCAGGTTGGCACAGAGCTCCCCCAGCAGCAGCGGCTCCCCCGCCACCATGATGGCGGACTCCTCCCCCTCGTACCCGAGATCGATCCCCTTGCTGCGGGCCTGCGCCAACCGTGACAGACAGGCCTGCTGTACCAGCGCCGTCAACTCGATGGGCTCCCGCTGGCGCAGCCCGGAGCACTCGTCTGATTTGAGTCTGGCCAGCAGCAGTAACCGTTCGGTCAGGGCGATGGTGTGATCGAGCCGCACGGCCATGGCATCGAGACTTTCGCTCATCAGGGCCGGATCGCCGCTACCGCGCGCCACCTCAACCTGGGTTTTCAAAATGGTGAGCGGCGTGCGCAGCTGGTGGGCGGCATCGGCACTGAAACGCTCCTGCCGGGCCACCAGCTGACGCAATCGGGCCAGCTGGCGGTTGAACGCCTGCACCAGCGGCCGGGTCTCCTGCCAGGGGAGCAGGTCGGGTAAGGCGGCAAGATTGGCGGCATCGCGGCGCAGGATCTCCCGCGACAGGCGGCGCATCGGGGTGAGCAGCCGCTTGAGCAACAGATAAGCGAGCAGCAGGGTGAGCACCACCAGTGCCCCTTGGGTCAGCAGGGCCGACCAGAGCAATTGCTCCGCCAGTTGCTGGCGGCCGAGCAGGGTTTCCGCCACCGTGATGCGGGCCATGCCGTTGACGCCCCCCTCACCCACCGGTTGCAGCAGCATCACGGCGCGGATCGGCGCCTCCTGATAGAGCCCGTCATAGAAGTAGGCGAGCGCCGGATAGCGGTCGGTCAGTGGCGTACCGTCCGGCATGGGGGGCAAGTCGTCAAAGCCGGAGATGACCCTATCGTCGATGCCGCGCACCTGATAGAAGAGGCGATCGCGCATGTTGCGCTCGAAGCTGTCGAGCACCACGTAGGGCACATCCACCCTGAGGCTGCCTTCGGCTGCCGTCAGCCGCTCGGCAACGGTGCGGGCCGAGGCGAGCAGGGTGCGATCATAGGCCGAGGTGGCCGCCGCCAGCGCGCCGTAGTAGCTGTACCAGGCCGAGGCAGCCCAAAGGATCAGCAGGGGGCCCCCCAGAAACAGCAGCAGTTGATGGAGCAGGGAGCGACTAATGAGAGGCCTCCGGCGCAGCTTCCAGCAGATAGCCCAGCCCGCGCAAAGTGGTGATCACCACCCCGCTGCCTACCAGCTTTTTGCGCAGCCGGTGGATATAGAGATCGATGCTGTCGAGCCCTACCTCGTCATCGAGGTTGAACACCTGCTCGAACAGCTGCCCCTTGGCGACGGGCCGCCCGTGGCGGTACATCAGCGCGGTCAGCAGCGCCAGTTCGCGCGGAGTCAGGGCAAGGCGGGCATCGGCCAGCAGAAAATAGCCATCGGGATGCAGGGTCAGCCGACCCAGCCGCAACTCGGTACCGCCACTTTCGCTGCGCCGCAGCAGGGCTCGCAGCCGGGCATCCAGCTCCCCCAGATCGAACGGCTTGGCCAGATAGTCATCGGCTCCGGCATTGAGGCCGCAGATCCGCTCCTCCACCGCGCCGCGGGCGGTGAGCAGCAGCACCGGCACCCCCTGCCCCCTACTGCGCAACCGGCCGAGTACCGCCAGCCCGTCGAGCTTGGGCATCTCGATATCGAGCACCGCCAGCGAGTACTGTTCGTGGCGCAGCAGGTGGTCAGCCTGAGCCCCGTCAGCCACCCAATCCACCGCGAAACCGGCACTGGTGAGTGCCCGCGACAGCCAGTGGGCCAGTTCGTGATTATCTTCCGCCAACAGCAAGCGCATCCCTCTCCCCTTGTTCCTAACCACGGCATTCAGCCGCACTGCTTCAACTGCATCCCTTCGTCACTGCCAGTACAGGAGAAGGTGAGATCAAGGTCACACTCCCGGCTCTTGGTCAGCGATTGAAAGGTGAATGAAAGGTTGTTGTTTTAACAATTTCGCATCACTTCGTCTATCGACGGAGTCACACCCAGGAAAAACAACGACAAGATGGAGCACACAACCATGAAGCAACGCACACGTCATGCCCTCGCCCTGCTGACCCTGCTCGGCGCCCTGCCACTGCAGGCGGCCGAAAGTGCCACGACCCCGAGCCGTACCGAATGCATCGCACCAGCCAAACCGGGCGGTGGCTTCGATCTCACCTGCAAGTTGCTGCAGGTGAGCCTGCAGGAGACCGGCACCATCGACAAGCCGATGCGGGTCACCTACATGCCGGGCGGGGTCGGCGCCGTGGCCTACAACGCCATCGTGGCCCAGCGCCCTGCCGAAGCGGGGACTGTGGTCGCCTTCTCCGGCGGCTCCTTGCTCAACCTTTCCCAGGGCAAATTTGGCCGTTACGGGGTGGATGATGTGCGCTGGCTGGCGGCGGTGGGCACCGATTACGGCATGATCGCGGTGCGCCACGATGCCCCCTATCAGAACCTCAAGGAGCTGGTGAGCGCCATGGAACGCGATCCCAACAGCGTGGTGATCGGCGCGGGTGCCTCCATCGGCAGTCAGGACTGGATGAAGACGGCGCTGCTGGCCAAACAGGCCGGGGTTGACCCCCACAAGATGCGCTACGTCGCCTTTGAGGGGGGTGGCGAGCCGGTCACCGCGCTGCTTGGCAACCATGTGCAGGCGGTCTCCGGCGATCTGAGCGAGATGGTGCCCTATATCGGCGGCGACAAACTGCGGGTGCTGGCGGTGTTCTCTGCCGAGCGGCTACCCGGCAAGCTGGCCACCATCCCCACCGCCAAGGAGCAGGGTTATGACCTGGTGTGGCCGGTGATCCGCGGCTTCTATGTCGGCCCCAAGGTGAGCGACAGCGAATACCAGTGGTGGAAGCAGACCTTCGATCAGTTGGTGAAGACCGACACCTTCAAGGCGCAGCGGGATCTGCGCGGCCTGTTCGAGTTTGACCTCACCGGCGAGGCCCTCGACAGCTACGTCAAGGAGCAGGTGGCGCAATATCGCGAACAGGCCAAAGCCTTCGGTCTGGCCAAATAGGAGCCGCAGCCATGAGCGATCGCATCTTTGCCGCCATCTGGCTGCTGCTCTGTCTGGCAGGCGCCGCCATCGCCTGGCAGATCCAGAGCGAATACAGCTATGAGCCGCTGGGGCCGCGCCCCTTCCCGCTCGGCATCATCGGTCTGATGGCGCTCTGCGCCCTGTTGCTGCTGCGCCGCCAGCCGGACACCGTCAGCTGGCCGCCGCTACGTACCCTGCGCCACCTCGCCATTATGGTGGTGGCGCTGGCCGGGTACAGTGCCAGCTTCGAGTGGCTGGGCTTTCCGCTGGCCACCACCCTGCTCACCTTTGTACTGGGGCGCCTGTTTGGCGCCTCGACCAAAGCCGCCCTGCTCTCCGGCGTCGTCGGCGGTCTGGTGCTCTATCTCGCCTTCGACCGGCTGCTGGATGTCACCCTGCCCCTCGGCGTCTGGTTCTCTTAAGGAGTCAATATGGATACCTGGATGTACCTATCCCAGGGCTTTGCGGTGGCACTCACCCCGGAGAATCTGGTGATTGCCCTGATCGGCTGCTTTGTCGGCACCGTGGTCGGCCTGCTGCCAGGCCTTGGCCCCATCAACGGGGTCGCCATCCTGTTGCCGCTGGCTTTTGCCCTGAAACTGCCCCCCGAATCGGCGCTCATTCTGCTCGCCACCGTCTATATCGGTTGCGAGTATGGCGGGCGGATCTCCTCGATCCTGCTCAACGTGCCGGGGGATGCCGCCGCCATCATGACCGCGCTGGATGGCTACCCCATGGCCCAGCAGGGCAAGGCGGGAGTGGCCCTCTCTATCTCGGCGGTCAGCTCCTTTGTTGGCTCCATGCTCGCCATCGGCGGGATCATTCTGTTCGCCCCGGCGCTGGCGCGCTGGTCCCTCGCCTTCGGCCCGGCGGAATATTTCGCCCTGATGGTGTTCGCCATCGCCTGCCTTGGCAGCATGATGAGCCAGAACCCGCTCAAATCCTTTATGGCGGCGCTGATTGGGCTGGGGTTCGCCACCGTCGGGGTGGATGCCAACACCGGCGTCTATCGCTTCACCTTCGACAGCGTTCACCTCTCTGACGGGGTGCAGTTTATCGTGGTGGTGATCGGCCTCTTCTCGGTGAGCGAGATCCTGCTGATGCTGGAGCACACCAGCGGTGGCGGCAAGCTGGTGCGCACCACCGGGCGGATGCTGTTCAACTTCAAGGAGCTGGTCCATTGCACCGGCACCATGTTGCGCTCATCCACCATCGGCTTCTTCGTCGGCATTCTACCCGGCGCCGGTGCCACCATCGCCAGTGCCATCACCTACATGACCGAGAAGCGACTGGCGGGGCCCAATGCCAAATTCGGCGAGGGGGACATTCGCGGCGTGGCCGCGCCGGAGGCGGCCAACAACGCCTCAGCCTGCGGCTCCTTTATCCCCATGCTGACACTGGGAGTGCCGGGGTCGGGTACCACAGCAGTGATGATGGGGGCGCTGACCCTCTATAACATCACCCCGGGCCCCACCATGTTCACCGAACAGCCCGATGTGGTGTGGGGACTGATCGCCGCCCTCTTGCTGGCCAACGTCATGCTGCTGGTGATGAACATCCCCATGGTGGGCATTTTCACCCGCATGCTCTCCATCCCGCTCTGGTTTCTGGTGCCCGCCATCGCCAGCGTCTCGGCGGTGGGGGTCTATGCGGTGCACAGCACCACCTTCGATCTGCTGCAGATGGTGGCCCTCGGGGTCTTTGGCTACCTGCTGCGCAAGATGCACTTCCCCATGTCACCGCTCATTCTGGGCTTCGTGCTGGGTGAAATGCTGGAGCAGAACCTGCGCCGCGCCCTCTCCATCAGCAATGGCGACACCGCCATCCTGTGGAGCAGCGGCATCAGCCAGACCCTGCTGGTGCTGGCTATCGTAGTAATCACCCTGCCCCCGCTGGTACGCCTGCTGCGCCGCCGCAAAGCCGATCCGCTGATCCCGGACGCCCGCCCGGAGCAGGGAGCCTGATCCGATAAGAGTGATGACGGACCTATTTGTCTAGTCCTGAAATAGGTTTACACATTTTCAACTAGCATTTCTCTACTCAGAACCCCCTATGTACCGCATCGG
>NZ_JAAKRF010000026.1:0-50138 GCF_049173005.1 Aeromonas sp. 602658
ACCAGATTGCGGGTCATCTGATCGTTATCCAGCCCCTCGAAACGCTGATGCATCCAGCGCGGGATCTTCACGTTGGTAAAACCGGCAAACTTGGCCAGGGTCTGATAGTTGGAGACCGGCAGGATCCCCGGCACGATTTCGGCATCGATACCGATGGCAGCGCAGCGATCCCGAAATCGCAGATAGGTCTCCACATCGAAGAAGAACTGGGTGATGGCGCGGTTGGCACCGGCATCAATCTTGCGCTTGAGGTTGAGCAGGTCGGATTGCGCACTCTTGGCCTCCGGGTGCCCTTCCGGATAGGCAGCAACCGAGATATCGAAGTCCGCCTCTGACTTGAGCAGGGCAACCAGGTCGGTGGCATACATATCCGGCTTCTCCAACCCCTGCGGCAAGTCACCGCGCAGAGCCACAATATGGCGAATGCCGCTGTTCCAGTAATCGCGGGCGATGGTGCGCAGCTCGTCGCGACTGGCATCGATACAGGTCAGGTGCGGCGCCGCAATCAGGCCTGTCCGTTCCTTGATGTCCTTTATCACCTTGTGGGTGCGATCACGGGTGCCAGAGTTGGCGCCATAGGTGACGGAGACGAACTTGGGTTCCAGCACTTTCAGCCGTTCGATGGACTGCCAGAGGGTATTCTCCATCCCTTCACTGTTGGGCGGAAAAAACTCGAAACTGACCGATATATCGCCATTCAAATCTGCCAAGCTCTGGTTGAGCGCCTCAACCTGACGTGCACTGTGAAATCCCATCTGCTCTTCTCCCTGTCCTGCAATCCATCTGCCTACGTCAAAACGGATGTTTGGACGTCTAAACGTCTTTATATTTATGAGCAAAACGACACAAAGTCAACAGGGATTTACCTCACATCCGATCTGACGAACTTCATATTTACAAAATTAACGGTACGTAACCGAAAAGTGCCCATCCCAAAATCGCCCCAGTCGAGTTATGATGGGGGTAGATCGTCCTGGACGTTCTGAATCTGCGTGTGATTGTTTGGCCGGAGGTTTCTCCGGCCCCTTTTCATCTATTTCCCACTCCTGCCGATAACAGAATGAGTCTTTGCAGGAGCACCATCATGGATACCCACCCCGGCTTTGCCACCGACTTGCTGTTCGATCGCTACCAGGGCGAGGTAACCCAGCATGAGCAGTTCTGGGCGGTTCGCACGCCGGATGCTCCCGACTATTACTTCGGCAACTACCTGCTGCTCCCCACCCCGCCCAGCGACCGCGACAAAGGCTGGCTGGAAGCCGCATTCGATCAGTTGATCGGCCAGGATCCTCGGGTGCGCCACCGCACCTTCCAATGGCCACTCGCAGCCGGACAAAACAGCCGGATCGCAGGTTTTGTCGCAACGGGTTACCAATATATGGAGTGCGTGGTACTGGCGCTGGATGAACAGAGCTGCCCACCTCCTCACGACGACATGAACAAGGTTGAGGCACGCACCTTCACCACTGCTGATTGGCCTGAGTGGCTCGACTTCGAACTCCATGAGCGGGATGAGGGGCACTCGGAACAGAGTTACCTCCCCTATCTTCGATCCCGTCAGGCGCTCTATCAGGCCATGATTGCCGATGGTCTCGGGGACTGGTGGGGGATCTGGCAAGAGGGGCAACTGGTCGCTAGCTGTGGCCTCTTCTTTTGCGGCACACTTGGGCGCTTCCAGTTGGTACGCACGCACCATGCCTGGCGCAACCAGGGGTTATGCAGCCAGCTGCTGAGTCAAGTGGCTCGCGCAGGATTGTCCCGCGCCAAACAACTCATCATAGTGGCTGACGAGCACTACCATGCCCAGCGCATTTACCGCTCTCTGGGGTTTGCCCCGGTAGCCCGCATCGGCAGCCTCTGCCGCTGGCCCCACGAAGCACAATAAAGCGATACCTGCTGGCCGCGAGCCATAAAAAAACGGGAGGCTGATGCCTCCCGCTCTTATTGATGCAGATGACCTATTGCTGTGGCTGCTGTGGCGCCTCCAGCTCGTTGGAAAGCGCCTGCTCCACCTCATCCGACGGCGCCGGTAATGGGGCAGCGGCCGCTGATGCGGGTTCTGCGGGAGTCACAGCTGGTGCCACCACGGCCGGTGTTTCACTGGTCGCGGGGGCTGCTGACACCTCAGCTGTCGGTGTTGAAACCGAGGCAGGGGCAACCGTATCACACTGACAATCCGCGCTCTTGGCCTTATTGCCCTGATGAGGGGCATACCACCCCTTCAAACCACTTTCCAGTCGATCCGCGGCAGCTTTGGGCTCCATCTTGCCAAGCAGCACAGCCTGACTCACCTCTGCCAGTTCATCCCCCAACTTGGGCGTACCACGGGAGAGGATCTGGGTCGCCACCCGAATGGTGGAGTCACACAGATCGCGCCACTCCATCATCTCTTTGGCCGCCGGATTGGTGACATCGAAGAAGTGGTTGGAGAGGGAGAAGAATCCCGGCAGCGAGTTGGTATAGAGCTCGGCAAATTGCGGCGTCGTCAGCCACTGCAGGAAGGCCATTGCCCCCTCTTTGTTCTTGCTGGCCGGGTTCATCCCCATACCGATATCGGTGTGGTCGGTAAAGAAACAGCCATCACCCTGTTTGGCCACCGGCGGACGCATGACGCCAAAATCGACCTTGCCGGTGAAGGGGGCAATCTCCCAGGAGCCCGCCACGTAGAAGGCGGCCTTGCCCGAGGTGAACAGCTCGTTACTGGTCGCATAATCGCGGCTCTCGCCACCTTCACCGAGGTAGGAGCGCCAGCGCGCCAGCTCATCGAACACCTTCACATATTGCGGGTTGTCCAACCGCTCCTGCCCGCCGATCAGTGCCAGACGGCCGTCCTCTCCCTTCCAGTAGTTGGGGCCAATGTTCTGGAACCCCAGTTCGGAGGCAACCCAACTCTCGGAACCGCTCATGGCCAGCGGCACATAGCGACCGTCGGCCTTGATCTTGTCCAGCACGGCAAAGAACTGATCGCGGGTTTGCGGCAAGGTGAGCCCCAACTCACTGAAGATCTTCTTGTTATAGAAGAAGCCATGAATCACCGAGGCCATGGGTACGCAGAAGGTCTGGGCACCGGAGTCAGTCTGCCAGGGTGACTGGGCAAAACTCGGGAAGTTCTCCATCCCTGCCATTTCGGTCAGCTCGGCCAGATGGCCCGCCTTGAACAGGGCGAGCGAGTCATCAAACGGACGACAGGTAATGAGATCCCCCGCCTTACCGCCTTTCAGGCTCTCCCACAGGGTGGGCATGTAGTTAACGTTCTGTACCGGATGAAAACTCACCTTGATACCGGGATGCGCCGCTTCAAAGGCCGGGATAATTTTCTGCTCCCACAACGCCTTGTCATCGGTTCGCCAGCTTTCAATCACCAGCTCGCTGGCCATCAGCTGGCCACACAACAGGAGACTCAGGGCTCCAATCCACTTTTTAGACATAAGCCCTCCTAGACCTTGAAATGTGCGATCAATTGCTGCTGTTTGGCGACCAGGTCGGCCAGTACTTCACTGCTGCTGGCGGATTCGCGCGCCTCCCGCTCGGTCTCATATGCCACATCGGCAATACCGGCGATATGACGAGCGACCCCCTGACTGACGGAGATCTGCTCCTGAGCGGCATGGGCCACCTGATCAGCCATCGATTTGATGGCACCCATCCGATCAGCAATGGATTGCAGCGCCACATCCATCTCGCGAGTCTGCTCAACACAGCTCTGGGTCTGCTCCTGGCTACGCCCCATCACTTCAACCACATGCTTGCTGGAGTTCTGCAGATTCTCAATCATCCCCTGGATCTCTTCGGTCGAAGTCTGGGTGCGATTGGCCAGCGCCCGCACCTCATCGGCTACCACCGCGAAACCGCGGCCGGCATCGCCAGCACGGGCAGCTTCGATGGCGGCGTTCAAGGCCAGCAGGTTGGTCTGCTCGGCAATACTGCGGATCACATCGAGAATGCTGCCGATGTTGTTGCTGAATTCGCCCAGCTTGTAGGTGATCCCGACCGCCTCCTCCATGGCGCCAGCCAGCTGCTCGGTGATCCGGCGAGTGGTGGCCACTTTCTGGCGACCATTGCGCGCCTCTTCATCGGCCAGATCCACTTCCCGCTTGGTGCCATCGGTAGAGCGGGCCACCTCGGTGGCGCTCACTTCCAGCTCGGTAATGGCGGCGGCCACCTGATCGGTCTGGCTCTTCTGCTCCTGTACCCGGGACATGGCCCGTTCGCTGATCTCGGCGGCGCGGCTCGCTTCATCCACCAGATGACGGGAGCCCGCATTGATTTGAGAGAGCAGCTCGCCGGTCTTGCCCGCCAGCGTATCGATGGAGCGAGAGAGGCTGCCAAATTCGCAACTGCTGCGGTAGTTGATGCGGCGGGTCATGTCGCCGGCCGCCATGCAATCGAGCTCCTTGTTGATCATCTGCAACGGGCGCTGAATGCTGCGCGCCGTGGTATAGCCGATCACCAGTGCGGCAGCGGCCGACATCGCGGCAACCACCAGGATCCAGAAGCTGGCACTGCTGACCGCGGCATCGGCGTTGATCCGACTATCGCTAGCGATGGCACCGGCGGACTTGCCCATCTCATCGAGCAAATTGAGGCTGTTGACCAGACTGGCATCCAGCTGCTGATTTTGCGTGGCCAGCGACAGCTCCAGTTGCTGAGCCTGACGCATGGTCGCCAGCAAGCCCTGAGCGCCGAGCGCCAACTCCTGCATCCGATCCAGATTGGAGACAAAGCGCGCTTTTACATCATCGGGCACCACTACCCGCTCCAACCGCTTGCGGGCCATCTCGATATCCTTGCTGAGTACCTTTTCCAGCTCGTTCAGGTCGGTTTTGGCATCGGCACGGCGAATATTCTTCAGATCGCGGGCGATACCCGAGGTAATAAGCTCCGCCTTGTTGCGCATGGAGCGTTTGCTGGCGGTCTGTTGCAGCAGCAGATCTGCCGCCCACTGGTAGGTATCCTCAAGGCGGATAAATTCCATCTCCAGCTTGTGGCGCTGCTCCAGCGCGCTGACCCACTGCCGATGCTGGGCCAACACCTGATCTGCCAAGCCATAAAATTGGGTGGTAGCACTCTCGACCTGTTGGAAGCGGGCACGAGCATCCGCTACGTCGGTAAATTTACCCATCTCCTGACTCAGCTGGGCGAAGCGGTTCTGCTGCTCCTTGAACTGATTGGCCAGCTGCGGCAACTGGGCGGCATCTTCACTGGTGCGGTAGACCAGCACCCAGCGGTTACTATCCTGCAGTGCCCCCTTTAGACCTGCGACAGCCACTACCAGCGGGGTTGCCCGGTCAGATACGGCAGAGAGGCCGTCATTTATACCCTTGATTTTAAAGGTACTGATCACACCAAGCAGGATCAGCAACAGCAGCATCAACACGAATCCGGCGATGATCCGCTGCACAATAGATAAGCCCATGGAGACATCCTCACTCATTGGGGGAAGGTAAAGTGAACATAGTCACTATCGGCAAGGGTGGCGAATAACTGAAATAAAGCGACAGGGATTTAATTGATTTGTATCGGGTTGGATCACAGTCCAGACAAAATCAGCAATACGAAAAAAGCCCGGCAAAAGCCGGGCTGAAAGAGACGTACTTTGCTATCTTCCGCGGTCCGATCAGAGCCGCAGTCAGAATCATTAGAAGCGGTAGCCAACACCCACCATAAAGGCCATCGGGTCGACCTTGGTATTAATGGTGCCAATCGCAGTATGCACATCGGTATCGATATCCATGATCCAGGCTGAACCGTTGACAAACCAGCGGTCAGTGATCGCCATATCGATACCAACTTGTCCGGCAACACCCCAGGAGTCATCGACTTTGACATCGGTTCCTGACAGTGCACCACGACCCTCTTCATCAAAGAAGGTGGTGTAGTTCACGCCAATACCGACATACGGGCGAACCTTGCTTTGAGCATCGCCAAAATAGTACTGACCCATCAGAGTCGGCGGCAGATGCTTGATCTTGGCAACTTCAGCGCCACCCAGTTTGACTGAATGAGAGAAGGGGGTTGCAGCCAGCAATTCGACACCCCAGTTATCAGTAATCATGTAAGAGAGAGTCAATCCCAATTGCATGTTGTCATTAATTTCCAGCTCTACAGGCGTGCTGCTTTCCTGCGGCGATACAAATGCCAAACCACCACGAACCAGAATATCACCAGCCTGATGGGCCATGGCGAAAGGAGAGGTCACTGCAGCGGCAATCATCAGAGGAAGTAATTTTTTCATCACGTAATCCCTTTTTTTGTTTTCATTTGATGCTGTAAGCCCGCTGACTATATGCCCTTGTAAATGCAAAGTTATTGACTTGGAGCAAAGGTTGCACAGAAATAAATCGATTGGTGTGACATCTTTACGCGCCATCTCAATCTCGTTGAGCCCCCAGACAACAAGCTGAAATACCTGTTTCGACAGGTTGTTACTACCCGCATCCAGCGCCAAAAGGAGCAAACAAACCACATCTTATTGCGCGGCAGAGTGGCTATTAATTGTTGTTAATGTGGGCAAATCAGCGTATTTTTTGCGCCATGCAAGTTACTGGGAAGTAATGGTTTATTTATGAAAAATGAGTCGAAATGGCAAAAGGTGGGGGCCTTTCTCGCGGCCGTGTGGGGAATCGGATCCTTTCTCTTTATCCTGCTCGGTTTTATTGTCGCTCTGGCCTATCTGGTATTGGTACGGCAGGGTTAATCCGGATTGACAGAGTGCAGCAGGGTGATATGCCCCCCTTCGGCAAGCTGTTCCGGAGTCTGGCCCATTCCCTCCACAGAGAGGCTACCAGCGTAGCCACACCACCGATTTCGCCCGCCGACTTTGGCCTGATACAGCGCCATGTCCGCCAGTTTGAAGCTGTGACTCCAGAATGAATCCGGACACTCCGGGTGCAACGGATAGCGGCAGAACCCCAGAGACACCGTCAACCAGAGTGGCGCATCCTCTCTGCCAAAGCGGTGCTGAGCGACACGCTGGCGCAGATATTCGACCCGCAACGCCAACTCTTGCTCGTCATCCACTTGTAGCAGCAACAAGAACTCCTCCCCGCCCAGCCGGATGATCGGCTCGCGCTCTCCTGTCACCACCTTGCGCATCAGATCCGCCAACTGTTTCAGCACCAGATCCCCGATGTCATGGCCAAGGCGGTCATTGATCCGCTTGAAATGATCCAGATCCAGCAGCAATAACAGACAAGGTTTGGCCCGGTTGGCCTGCAACCAACCATCGAGATAGCGACGATTGAAGCAACGGGTCAAGGGATCGGTGAATGCAGCCATCTCCATCTGGCTGGATTTTTCCAACAAATCATCGTGTTGCTGACTAACCTTGCTGGCCATCTCCTTGAACTTGCTGCTCAGGGTCGCCATCTCGGCGCTGCTGTCGATATAGGGGATCAAGGTGGCATCTGGCCGATCGCCAAAGCGTTGCAGCGCCGATACCAGCTGCTGCAACGGGGTAAGCACAATGCTGTTGAGCCGGTACATGGCGATCATGACGCAGATAAAACTGATAAACAGCATGCCGATAAAGGTCCAGAGCGCCCCCTCCATGACGCCACTCAAGATCTTTCTCTCCTCCTCAATCACCAGGGTCAGTACCGGCTGGTTATCGCTGTTGAGCAGTCGCACCTCTCCCCTGAGCCGGGTCAGCCCCAGGTCGATCAGGCGATACGTTATTTGCGGTTTCAGTGGTTTGAAGGTAGCTGTGACATCCAGATTGGCGTGGGAGATCGCCAGTGGCAGCGCGGTACGCTCCGATACTTGCTCGAGGTAGGCCTTGTCGAGCCAACGAACAACCAGCAAGAAACCGTTGAACGGTGCCGACTCGTCACTGTTTCTGATCGGCTGCCACGAATACATCAGCGGTCCCCATTGGGAGGCTCTGATGCCGTGCACGTTGATACCTCCTTGCGCCACTGACCGGGCTCTCAACTGCTTTTTCAGCTCATCAAGGAAATAGGGAAACTGATCAGGGTTGATCCCCGGCGCATCAGGCAGCAGAGTGCGCGTCCAGACCTCGTAACCAGTGAGGTCAATGAAACTCATCAGATTAAGGCGAAAGTCCTGCATTGGCATATCACTAAGCAGATTGGATTCGATATATGTCCTGCTTTTGTTGCCCATAAAGCGGTGACTGTCATCCCAGATGCCCCAATCACGACTGAATGCGTCCAGAGCGGCCACATCCGCCTGCACCGCCTTGGTCACGCGCAGCAGATGTTCCTTCATTCGCTGCTCTTCAATCCGGCTGGCTGCCGGGATCTGGGCCCACGCCAGCAGGACCAGCAATAGCAGGATAGCCCCCAGCCAGATAGGGAGCATGGAGTAAGCCAACTGATGATCAATCGTACGCGGAGCCTGAGCCATAACCCGATATATCCATTACCATGATGCTGAGATGCCAAGCCTGCCCACACTTGACGAGCTTCCCCCTATGCTCCCGATTTTTATAACAAAAAGGGGCCAAAGGCCCCTCGATTATAACGGCTTATCGCGCCAATAGTGGCCGCAAAAAACGAGCTGTATGAGACTCTTTATTGGTGCAAATCTCTTCCGGCGTCCCCGTCACCAGAATGCGGCCACCACCGGCGCCCCCCTCCGGACCCAAATCGACGATCCAGTCGGCAGTTTTGATGACATCCAGATTGTGCTCGATGATGACGATGGTGTTGCCACGATCCCGCAGCTGGTGCAGCACCTTGAGTAGCTGCTGGATATCGTGGAAGTGCAGCCCGGTGGTCGGCTCGTCCAGAATGTAGAGAGTCTGACCGGTATCCCGCTTGGAGAGCTCCCGCGCCAGCTTGACCCGCTGTGCCTCACCGCCAGACAAGGTTGTGGCCGACTGGCCGAGGCGGATATAGGAGAGGCCCACGTCCATCAGGGTCTGCAGCTTGCGCGCCACTGCCGGTACCGGATCGAAGAACTCGCGGGCATCTTCCACCGTCATCTCGAGGATTTCGTGGATGTTCTTGCCCTTGTACTTCACCTCCAGCGTCTCGCGGTTGTAGCGCTTGCCCTTGCAGACGTCGCACGGTACGTAGACGTCCGGCAGGAAGTGCATCTCCACCTTGATGACTCCATCCCCTTGGCACGCCTCGCAGCGGCCCCCTTTCACGTTGAAGGAGAAGCGGCCCGGCTGGTAGCCTCGGGAACGCGCCTCCTGAGTGCCGGAGAGCAGCTCGCGGATCGGGGTAAACAGGCCGGTGTAGGTGGCCGGGTTGGAGCGTGGGGTACGACCGATGGGGCTCTGGTCGATATCCACCACCTTGTCCAGATGTTCCAGCCCCTCCACGCTGCGATAAGGCGCCGGGGTGGATTCGGTGGCCTTGTTCAACTCGCGGTGAGCAATGCGGAACAGGGTATCGTTAATCAGGGTCGACTTGCCGGAGCCGGAGACGCCGGTGACGCAGGTCATCACTCCGATCGGCAGATCCAGGTTGACGTTGCGCAGGTTGTTGCCGCTCGCCCCCTTGAGCTTCAACCACTTGCCGATGAGCGGCGTGCGCTCGGCAGGAATGGCGATCTGCTTGCGACCGGAGAGGTAGTCACCGGTGAGTGACTCGGGATTGGCAATGATCTCCTCCGGCGTACCCTGCGCGACGATGGCCCCGCCGTGTACCCCGGCTCCCGGGCCGATATCGAGCACATGGTCCGCAAGGCGGATAGCGTCCTCGTCGTGCTCCACCACGATCACCGTGTTGCCGAGATCACGCAGATGAGTGAGGGTTTTGAGTAGCCGTTCATTGTCGCGTTGGTGCAGGCCGATGGAGGGCTCGTCGAGTACATACATCACCCCCACCAGACCGGCACCGATCTGGCTGGCCAGTCGAATGCGCTGCGCTTCCCCACCGGAGAGGGTCTCGGCACTGCGCGACAGGCTCAGGTAGTTAAGGCCAACGTTTACCAGGAAGCCGAGCCGCTCGACGATCTCTTTCAGGATCTTCTCGGCGATCTGGGCGCGCTGGCCGGTCAGATTCAGCCCCTCGAAGAAGGCGAGCGCATCGCCAATGGACTGCTCGGCGATGGCCGGCAGGTTGCGGTTGTCGACGAAGACGTGGCGCGCCTCCTCCCGCAGCCGGCTGCCACCGCAGCTTGAGCAAGACTTGTTGGCGATGTATTTGGAGAGCTCTTCACGCACCGAATTGGACTCGGTTTCCCGGTAGCGCCGCTCCATGTTGTGCAGGATCCCCTCGAACGGGTGCTTGCGCACCACCACATCGCCGCGGTCGTTCATGTAACGGAACTCGATCTCGGTGCGACCGGAGCCACGCAGGATCACCTCCTGGGTCTTGAGCGGCAGATCCTCCCACGGCGTCTCCAGATCGAACTTGTAGTGCTCGGAGAGAGATTTCAGCATCTGGAAGTAGTAGAAGCTGCGCTTGTCCCAGCCACGGATGGCGCCGTTGGCCAGGCTGATGGCCGGATCGCCGATCACCTTGGCCGGGTCGAAATATTGCTGCACGCCCAAACCATCACAGGTGGGACAGGCACCGGCCGGGTTGTTGAAAGAGAAGATGCGCGGCTCCAGCTCCGACATGGAGTAGCCGCACTCCGGGCAGGCGAAGTTGGCGGAGAAGGTCATGGGATCGACCCCCTCCTCGCCATCCATCGGCACCACCAACACGATACCACCGGATAGGGTCAGCGCCGTCTCGAACGACTCGGCCAGACGCAAGGCAAGGTCATCGCGCACCTTGAAGCGGTCCACCACCACCTCGATGGTGTGCTTCTTGTGCAGCTCCAGCGCGGGAGGGTCGGAGAGATCGCACACCTCGCCGTCGATACGGGCACGGATGTAGCCCTGGGCCGCCAGGTTCTCCAGCAGCTTGGTGTGCTCCCCCTTGCGATCGCGCACCACCGGGGCCAGCAGCATCAGCTTGCTCCCCTCCGGCTGGGCCAGCACCTGATCCACCATCTGGCTGATGGTCTGGGCGGCGAGCGGAATGGCGTGGGTCGGGCAGCGCGGCTCACCAACCCGGGCAAACAGCAGACGCAGGTAGTCGTAGATCTCGGTGATGGTACCGACGGTCGAGCGCGGGTTGTGGGAAGTGGACTTCTGTTCGATGGAGATGGCGGGCGAGAGCCCCTCGATATGGTCGACGTCCGGCTTCTCCATCAAGGAGAGGAACTGGCGGGCATAGGCGGAGAGGGACTCCACATAGCGGCGCTGCCCCTCGGCATAGAGGGTATCGAACGCCAGAGAGGATTTGCCCGAACCGGAGAGGCCGGTGACCACGATCAGCTTGTCGCGGGGCAGGGTCAGATTGATGTTCTTGAGGTTGTGGGTGCGAGCACCCCGGACCACGATCTTTTCCATCTTGTTGCACGCTCGATACAGAAACCTGAGCGAGTCAGTATGGCATAGAGACTACTGGATGAATAGACAGTCATGAGAGGAAATGCGCATCATCCGGCGCACGCCATCTGCTCTGTTTTCTCCACCAGCAGCCGCTCGTTTTGCCATATCCGGGCGGTGACCTCGACCCGATAGGGGCAACGCAAACCCAGCCCTATTTTGCCAACCGCCATGACCACTCCAGCCTGCAGCGACAGATTACGGCTCTGGCGCTGAGTCGTGCTCCCGGCCGCCCCTTCGCTGCGCACCAGCAACCTGACACTCACCGTCACGTCGCGCTTGCTGAACAGCGTCGGTGCAAGTGACAGCCCCTGCTCGTTCTGCGCAATATTGAGGGACAAGCGGATCGACGGATCGGGCTCCCTCTCGTTTCCCCTGGCGCTTGCTGGGGAAGCGACGCGATGAACCAGCATCAACCCACAGAGCAGCACCAATAAAAGAGGGGCCCGCAGGCCCCTGAATCCGGAGATGACCATCAGTTGCTACCAGCCCCTTGATAGACATAGGCATGGTTATCGCTGCCCAATACGGTCACATTGGCAGTATTAAAGCTTTCGTTTTGCACCACATCAACGGTGTTGCGCCCCCCACCAACCCCAGCATTGACGTAGACATTGGCCTCGTGCTCAGCGCCGTTCTGGGTCACGGTGAGCTTGTTCTCGCTACCCAAGTAGGACTCAACCTTGGCATTGTTCAACTCACCATCCTGGGTCACTTTGACCACAGACTCAGAGTGAGACGCATCGGCATAGGCCCAGTTGTCAGTGCCTTTCTGAGCAACGACCAGCTCGTTGTCCGAGCCCCAGGTCCAGGCGCCTTTGCCTTCACTATCACGAGCAGAGGCAACCTGGTTGCCAGTTCCGTTCTGGTCGATATCGATGGTATTGCCGCTGCCTGCTTGTTGCACTGCATTGGCATAGTTGTCATTACCTACCTGATCAATGGTGACCGCACCATCGGTACTGCTGGCTAACTGGTTGACCACGGCCTTGTTGTCATCACCTGTCTGGTTGACCAAGGCATCATTGCCAGTACCTTGCTGGTCGGTCTCAATCCGGTTGCGATTACCATCCTGTGTCAGGTCAGCAAACTCCCCGGTTCCAGACTGTTTGGCCAACAGGCCGTTGCCATTCCCGGCATCAGACCCTTGCTGCAGAGTCACCACTTCACCGCGGGTTCCACTTTGCTCAACAGTCGCTACGTTGGCACTATCGTATTGAGTGACGTCTGCATTGTTCAAAGAACCACTCTGAGTCACCACTGCAGATGTTCCTTCCGCCGGTGCATAGTCATAGTTACCGGTTGCCTGCAGCACCTTGGTGATATTGCTCTCTCCACGTTGTACCACTTCGGCGTTGGCTCCATCAGCCGCTGTCTGGGTCACGTCAGCCTGGTGAGCCCCCCCTTCTAGCTGCTGTACACTCGCCCGAGCGAAATCGGATATCTGGTTATTAATGACAGCCCGATTACCATCCGAGATTTGAGTGATCCTGGAGTCAGCTAAGTCACCATTATCTTGCTTGATCTTGGCGTCGTTGCGATCCCCATCCTGCACAACCCCGGCAACCGCACCGCCATTCTCAAATTGCTGAATCACATCAGCAAAGTTGTCGTTCCCCTTTGTATCGATGGAGGCTTTGGAGAGGTTAGTGTCACCTTGTTGCAAGATGTAACCCTCGTTACTGTCACCTACCTGCCGAGTATCGGCATCTGACTGGCCGGTATTCTTTTGAGTGGTAACAGCTGTGTTGTTGTTACCAGCTTGATCGATGTTAGCCTTGTTATCGACGCTTCCCACCACCTGGTTAATGGTGGCGATATTGCCGCTCTGGGCCTGGTTCACCGTAGCCTGGTTGCCAGTAGATGCCGCCCAAGCGGTGCTGGTCGCCAGAAGAACTGCCGAGGCAATGATGGTACGTTTAAACATGATTTCCCTCTCGTGCTAATGGTTGAGCCTAGGCTCAGTTGGTTTGAACGACATTTACTTGCTGATTGGCCCCCATCTGGATGACGGTGGCCGTTAATCCGATTCCGTTCTGCTCGATGCTGGCCTGATTGCCATCACCCAGCTGGATCGCCCGGGCCTGATTGTCTGCCCCTTGCTGACTGATCCAGGCTTCATTGCCGCTGCCTTGTTGCAGCAGCCAAATCCGGTTATTGATGCCCGCCTGATAGAGTTCGGCGCTATTGCCCTCACCCAGTTGCGCACCATTGACCCAGTTCTCATCTCCTACCTGGGAGAGCGCCAACTCATTGGCCCAACCCTGTTGCAGCAGGCGCGCCTGATTCAGCTCCCCTTGTTGGGTGAGGTGCAGTTGCTGCTCGCTACCGAGTTGCCACAACAGCGCCTGATTCCCGTCGTTCTGCAGACCGGAATCCAGCTCGCTTGCCATCGCCAGCTCATCAAAGACGGCAGGCTCTGCGGCGAGTTGCGGGGCGCCCGATATCAGCAGAAAAAAGAGAGCACTCAACAGATGTTTCATCGCGCCATCGCCTTGTTGGAAAACGCCCACAGTATCCCTGTCAGACAAGAGGCGGCCTATCAGGCACTCCGCTGATTCGAGGATGAAAAACACCGCCCTGTCGCTGAGCAGAAAGTCTTAAGTCGTATTCGATAGAGGCCAAAAAAAAGCCCTCCACTAGGGAGGGCATTGCGAGAGAGGGAAAACTCAAAGCAGCGGGGCGTTGTCTTGCAGGTACTCCTGCAGGATCGGATTGTCGATATCCCGCTGGTCGGCCAGTTGCCACAGATTGTCCCGTACACCATTGGCTATCAGCCGGATCACTCCGGACTCGATAGCCGACATGACACACATCTGTACCGGTTCGTTGGTGCTGAAACCGGCCTCGGCCTCCAGCAGGCGCTTGTACTCGACGAAGCGGAATACCCCGGCCTGCACCTGTTGCGACAATACTGTCTTGGAGGTGGTGACACTGTTCAGGATCCGGCCTGAACGGATATCGACGGCACGCAGATTGACCGTCACCTGATCGACCCGGTACTCCCCGCTGGCGCCAATGCCAAAATACTTGGCTCCCGCCCCACCGGTTCGTACATTGCTGTCATAGGCGACGATCCCCCCCTCGATCAGGATGTTGGCGGCGACCAGCGAGGGCAGTTGATTGGCATTGTTGCCGGGAACGTTGGGCTTGTTCTGGGCCGCCCGCACAATCTTGCGTTCGGTCAGCAGGTTCTGCAGCCCCTCCCGCTCCAGAGGCACAAACCATTGGGAATCCCACAAAGCCGTGCTCAGCATGGCTACCCCGCCCTGGGTGACCGCCGTGGAGAAGTTGGATGCCGGTGCGGGCAGGTACTGACCGGTCTGATCGCGAAAATCGTAGACGGCCGCGACAATTTTCCCTTTTGGCTTGGGCAGACTGATCAGCTCCTTGTAAGAGACGGATCGCGGCATCAGGGTTGCCTTCTCATCGGCAACGGGCGAGCCAATATGGGTCGCACAGCCAGCCAGCGCAAGCAGGGGCACTATCAATAACAGTTGTCGTTTCATCGCGCCCTCAATCAGCAATCAGGCCATTCACTTCGATCATGGTGGTCTGGTTGGTCACCCGGTCGGTGATCGAAACCACCAGGGTGCCATCTTCATCCACCACATTGATGGCAAAATCATCGGTCACCAGACTGCCGCTCTGGCTGCCATCCTTGCCGATATCGGCCAACAGCTGGCTGATCAGGCGGGATTGCAGGTTGGAGGTCAGGCGATCCAGCGCCGAGGTGCCGCTGCTACCACTGCCACTGGCGGGATCCTTGTAATCATTCTGCGCATTGGCGGTGCCAAGCAGATGACTGCTGTTGAGAGGGTTACCCCCAAAGCTGGGGTTGACGGGGCGATAGACAAGCTCCGACGCATGGAGCGCTGGCGCTATCAGTGCTGCAACTAGCCATAACCGGGCACGCATGAGAAATATCCTTATAGTTCATCATGTTCCAAATCGAAGGTATCCATGAACAGGGTCGCGATCTTCTGCTGTTCGAGGGTCTGCCTGACCTGTGACCAAGCCAGTTTGGCACTCTGCTCCTGCTGATTGCGGCCGGGAGAGAGCGCGGTTTTAAAAATCACCTTCCGGTTATGGGTGATCCAGATCAGGCTGCCCCAGCGAGCAGTCGGGCGCTCATGAATCGTCAGATTTTCTCTGGCATTCGGGTCTTCATCACTGCGCAACCGGGTAAATTCGTTATAAAAGCCCTGACCGAAGCGGGTAAAAGTGCGGTCCAGCACCAAACCATCTACATCCAGCCGATCACTCTCCTGCTCCGGCTGTACCGACTCCAGCGGAGCATCGGCCTCGGCCGCCACAACGGTCGTGAAGCCCCAGAGCAGCACAAGGCAACATGCCAGAGAGAACGCTTTCATCAGTGGGAGTCCGGAGCATCGAGATACTCTTTGGCCCAGCTCACCGCCTGGATCCGGTTCTTCACATTCAGCTTTTTAAAGACGTTATAGAGGTGGGATTTGACGGTGTGCTCGCTGACAAACAGGCTGTCGGCGATCTCGACATTGGAGGCACCCGTCATCAGATAACGGATGATCTCCTGCTCTCTGGCGGTCAGCAGGGTGTCGTTACGCAGCAGGTAGCTATTGCCCTGGCGATAGTATTCGACCAGCTCGCACAGCAGGTGACGCGGCATCCAGTACTCGCCCAACAGGATTTTCTGCAACCCGGCAACCAGTCGGTCGAGCGGATCCTGACGGAAAAACAGACCACAGATCTGCGGCCACATCAGCAGCAGGTCGCGATCCGTCGCAGTAGGAGCATTGAGCAGCACGGTGGTCGCCATGCCAAAGCGTTCGGAGATCGCCCGGTTCCAGCCCAGTGACTGGCCAGAGCGGATATAGTCGAGATCGATGAGAAACAGCGTGCCGTCACACTGGTTATCTAGCTGATTAATCTCGTGGATTAGCTGGACGGGACGGCTCAAATGAGAGATGAGATAGGCAGCAAATGTGCTGGCCTGCACATTATTTTCAGTGACCAGTGCGATCGGGCATGCGGCTTTCATTGTGTGCTCTTCCTTGAACCTGTAAACCACCTAATCTGGCCGACTGAGTCTACCAAGGAGGTATGGGAGCACAATATTAAAAAAGTATGAGAATGGATCTCATAAATATCGTAACCATATGTTTTTAGTCGATTTAAAAACCGATTACAATTCGCCAATCTGCCAGCATAACAGGAATATATGGCAGAAATGTGATGCCGGACGCGCCGGAAACAGCTGCAACCCGACCATCACTACAGCAGGAGCCAACAGTTACCTTTGGCACATCAAGCCGGTTAAGGATGCTGCCAATCCGCTTCGCAACTGTTACTATGACCGTCACATGCGTCTGCGGGACATTGCGCCTCGCACACAGCAACTAATCAGGTATCTAGTCGTGTTGGACCAGGTTTCGACCTGGCCGGTAAATAAGGTGGAAGAGAGATTATGGCCAGTCGAGGCATCAATAAAGTCATTCTGATCGGTAACCTCGGGCAAGACCCGGAAGTACGCTACATGCCGAGTGGCGGTGCCGTGACCAACATTACTCTGGCTACCTCCGAAACCTGGCGCGACAAGCAGACCGGTGAGCAGAAAGAGCGTACCGAATGGCATCGCGTCGTCTTCATGGGCAAGCTGGCCGAAGTGGCTGGCGAGTACCTGAAGAAGGGCTCCCAGGTCTATGTGGAAGGCAAACTGCAAACCCGCAAATGGCAGGATCAGAGCGGCCAGGAGCGCTACACCACTGAAGTGCTGGTCGACAGCTTCACTGGCGTGATGCAGATGCTGGGTGGCCGTCCGCAAGGCGGTCAGGGTATGGGCCAGAACATGGGTGGCCAATCCCAGGGTAACTGGGGTCAGCCGCAGCAGAGCATGCCTGCCCAGCAGCCGATGAATCAACAGCGCCCGGCACCAGCTCCGCAGCAGAACATGCAGCCGCAAGGCGGTTATGGCCGTCCTGCCCAGCAGCCGCAATCTGCGCCGCCGGTATATAACGAGCCACCGATGGATTTCGACGACGATATCCCGTTCTAAGAACAGAATATTGAAAAGGCCCTGATAACTCAGGGTCTTTTTTTATGCACTCTGGCTGAACCTCTCAGCCCGAAAGGGATATAACGCTTTTTGGTTGCCTCCCCTACAGTGATGGATATTCTCCACAGGAACGCTTTGTGAAAAGTGCAATGAAACTGCTCACCCCTTTATTGCTAATGCTGACCAGCATTCTCTCCGGCCAGTTGCAGGCAAAGCCACTCAAGGTCGGGGTCAGCTTTGCCATCCCCCCTTATGTCATCGAAGGCGAGAATCGCGGCATTGAGCTGGATCTGCTGAAAGAGGCGTTCGCTGGCAGCGGCTATGAGCCCAGCTTTGAATTTCTGCCACTGGAGCGTACCTTCCGCCTGTTCGAGTCAGGAAAGCTGGATGCCATCATCAACGTCAGACCCGGTATGGTTGATCCTCACGTTCTGACCCAGCCCGTTATCACCTTCCATAACCGAATCTTCACCCTGCGCAGCACCCACATCAGTACTCTGGACGACCTGCATTCAAAACGGGTCACCGCCTTTCAACGGGCAAGGATCATTCTGGGGGGCGCGTTCGCCACCATGGCCAACCAGAATCCCCACTATGAGGAGGTAGCCAAGCAGCAGGTGCAGGTACATCAGCTGATGCGCGGCAGGGTGGATGCAGTCGTACTGGAGGAGCGGGTGTTCTACTACTACCTCGACCAGCTGATCGCCACCGCCCAGGCAGGCGAGCACTACGAGCGCAATCAGGTCAGGCAAGCAGACCTCTTCCCGCCCACCGTCTATCACTTTGCCTTCCGAACGGCCGATGCCCGCAATCTGTTTGATAAGCGCCTTGAGGCGATGCGTCAGGATGGTCGTTATCACCAGATTTTCGCGGCTTACGGCGCCACGCCGTGAGCCACAAACATAAAAGCCAGCCGGTAAGGGCTGGCTTTGTACTGGCTCCGAAGGAACAGCTGTAGGGGAGCGTTACTTCATTGCGCTGCCGTTTTTCAGTTCTGCTTTCTGACGTTTGGCTTCGCGTTTCTCTTTCAGTGACATCTGCGGTTTTTTCTTGGCATCTTTGCCGTTGTGATGTTCTTTGTTACTCATCATCAAACTCCAAAAATGTTACCCAGACAGTTGGTTCCTCATGGGAGCCAGCATGCCATCCGAATCATCAACTTCAGTACGCTTGGTGGGATAGTGCAAGACCATCACCAGACCCAGCATACCCTCCAGCGGCATCCGGATCCAGCCTCATTCTCGTCCAAAAGATGTCGCGTGCAGCCCCTTGAGAGGGGAGGCCAAACGACCTCAACAGGAAAGACCAAAAAAGAGTAATTCGCATTATTAAATGTTGTCACGCTTATATTAAGTCATCGTTGGCTAGATATTTTCACGGAGAAATATAAATCCCTCTCATTATTTATTTCCGCGCAAGAGGTCACCATTTTAATAAGCATTCGCAATATCATCGGAAACATCAGGTTACAACACCGAATAGGTTATTTCCGGTCAGCCGGATATAATACGCGCCGCACCGAAATATCCGTTTTTATTCAGGAAGCTGTGACATGAACAGAAAAACCAGAGCCGCCATGGTGTCGGTCTGCTCCAATATCAGTCTGATCATCATGAAAATGGTGGCCGGGTTCGCCAGCGGCTCGGTCAGTATCATCTCGGAGGCGATCCACTCCGCCATGGATCTGGTGGCGGCCCTGATCGCCCTGTTCGCGGTGAAAAAGTCCGATCTCCCGCCTGATGAGCGCCACCCCTATGGTCACGACAAGATTGAAAATGTCTCCGGCGTCATCGAAGCACTGCTTATCTTGCTGGCCGCGGGCTGGATCATATTCGAAGCCGTCGACAAGCTGATCACCCCCAGCCCCATCGAGAGCATTGGCTGGGGCGTACTGGTGATGGTGATCTCGGCGCTGGTCAACAGCGGCGTCTCTGCCTACCTCTACAAGGTGGCCCGAGAGGAGGAGTCGGTCGCGCTGGCTGCCGATGCGCTTCATCTCAAGGCGGACGTGCTCACCTCCACCGGGGTCGCCGTCGGTCTTGGCGGGATCTGGCTGGCCGGTCTGTTCGGCCATTCACTCGCCATCCTCGACCCGATGGCCGCCATTGCGGTCGCCATCTTTATTGTCAGAGAGGCGATCAGCATGCTCAACGAGGCCTTCCAGCCGCTGATCGACCAGAGCATGAGCCCGGAAGAGCTGGCAATGACCAGCCGCATCATCACCGAATGCTGCCCTGCCGCCAGCGGTTTCCACGATCTGCGCAGCCGTCGTGCCGGACGCCGCCGCCATATCGACTTCCATCTCACCCTGCCCCCGGAGATGAGCATCGGCGAAGCCCACGATATCTGTGATCGCATCGAACACGCCATCATGGCGCAGTTGCCCCACGCCATCGTGCTGATCCACGTCGAGCCGGAGGAGCAAGAGCTGCCCTCACCGCTCGCCATAAATTGAAATGTGGCAAACAGGCGGGAAAGTGGCAGCGAAATAACAGAAAGTTGGCACAAACCCGCATTTTTACTGCCGGAAAGCCGATTGCATAAGAAGTGATCGGCACAACTGTGTTAGGGTGTCTAACCACCCTGCCGCAGGAGCGCGCCGTGAAAAAGCTGGAAATGAAAGATCTGACCGAGGCCGAAAAAGCCGAGATAGCCTTGTTATTGCAAAAGGCACAAGCCAATGCAGACCACCAGCTGACCAACGGAGAGCGGAACAAGATCCGCGAAGAGGGTCGCCTGAAAATTGTGGCCGACCGCGCCGAAGCGGCCAAGGCAGCCTCCAAGCTGGCTCGCGAGAAAGCCAAAGAGCGCGCCAAGAACCAGGTACTGCCGGAAACCTTCAGCTGGATTGATTCGGTCAGCAACAAGTTTCGCAGCAAGCGCTGATCCCCTCTTGCAAAACGCCCGCTGGCACTTGTGCCTGCGGGCGTTTGTATGTCTGGGCAATGCTCGATGGGCCAGATTTGGCGCCGCCATTGATTTGCAGCCCAGAAGCTAATCGCAGCAGCAAAGAAGTGATTTACATTGTGAGTTAGAGAGAACGCCAACTGACAATCCCCGGTCTATCGCCACCTTTTTCATTTTTTCTCATATTTTTTGCCAGAACTGGCTACATAGTCAGGACAAAAAAGCCGAATCTGACTTGCCACAGGGTGATATGAGTCTGCACTGATTTTTCTATGCCGTTGAAATGCATCATATTTACTATAAAAAATGATATTTTTGGCTGTTACAAAACATTAATATCGAGATAAAGTTTGCTTTAAAAATGAGAGCGTGTTTTAATCTTTCTCGATGGTTCGGCAGTTCAGACCTGATTATGTTAGGCAGTCATTTTAGTAAAGCAGTGATTAGCATAAGCGTTATCCTCGGATAATTCTTATCAAATAATTCTCCTTCTTTAGTGCTCCCCATACGTATTGCTGACGAAAAATCAAAAATTGCCATTTAGGTGGCATTCAACACTATTTAAGGAAATTATTATGTCTAACAAAATGACTGGTACCGTTAAGTTCTTCAACGCTGAGAAAGGTTTTGGTTTCATCTCCCCGGCTGACGGCAGCAAAGACGTGTTCGTACACTTCTCCGCTATCCAGTCCACCAGCTTCAAAACCCTGGACGAAGGTCAGCGCGTTGAGTTCACCATCGAGCAAGGCCAGAAAGGCCCGGCTGCTGCCAACGTAGTTGGTCTGTAATTCAAGCCGGAGCATGCTGCTGATGGCTCATGCCAACTGCTGACAGCTCTGCAAGAATTAAAAAAACCCGCTTAGGCGGGTTTTTTGTTTTTCCCCGCTTTTTCCTCACTGATCTCCACTCCCCCGACCACTTGATCCCTCCCTTACACACTCTCACCGCTTGAGCCTTAGAATGAGCTCCGAATGGACCCAAAATGTAAAATAGTGACGAAAAAGTCAGGTTATCCGCTGTATTTGCCGCGAATTCTTGCTATTTTGCGCGCCACCAACGCAAACGATTTCCTTCACACTTTCAGGATTAGTTATGGCAAAGCAAGATATGGCCGCCCAAACAGGGACAGGCGGCTTTCTGGACTCTTATTTTTCCATTTCTGCGCGCGGCAGCAGCGTGCGTCAGGAGCTGGTCGCGGGGCTGACCACCTTCCTGGCGATGGTCTACAGCATCATAGTGGTGCCGAACATGCTGGGTGCCGCCGGCTTTGAGCAGGGCCCGGTGTTTGTGGCCACCTGTTTGATCGCCGCCTTCGGCTCCCTGCTGATGGGGCTGTGGGCCAAGCTGCCAATGGCTATCGGTTGCGCCATCTCCCTCACCGCCTTTACCGCATTCAGTCTGGTACTGGGTCAGGGACTGAGTATTCCGGTCGCGCTGGGCGCGATCTTCCTGATGGGTGTGCTGTTCACCCTGATCAGCGTCACCGGCGTGCGCCAGTGGATCCTGGACAACCTCCCCTCCGGCATCGCCCACGGTACCGGCATCGGTATCGGTCTGTTCCTGCTGCTGATCGCCACCAACGGTGTTGGCATGGTGATCAAGAACGAAGGGGCCGGTCTGCCGGTACAGCTCGGTGAAGTGACCGCCTTCCCGGTCATCATGACGGTGCTGGGTCTGGCTGCCATCTTCGGTCTGGAGCGTCGCAAGGTGCCGGGCGGCATCCTGATGGTGATTATCGCCATCTCCATCCTCGGTCTTATCTTCGACCCGAAAGTGACCTGGCAGGGCTTCTTCGCCATGCCGAGCCTGACTGGTGAGAAAGGCTCGCTGGTTGGCAGCATGGATCTGCTGGGCGCCCTCAATCCGGTGGTCATTCCGACCGTACTGGCGCTGGTGATGACCGCCGTGTTTGACGCCACCGGTACCATCCGTGCCGTGGCCGGACAGGCGGGTCTCATCAACGAACGTGGCCACATCATCAGCGGCGGCAAGGCCCTGACTGCCGACTCCGTCAGCAGCATGGTGGCAGGCGCCGTTGGCGGTGCTCCGGCTGCCGTCTACATCGAATCCGCCGCAGGCACCGCGGCCGGTGGCAAGACCGGCCTGACCGCCGCGCTGGTCGGCGTGCTGTTCCTGCTGATGATCTTCCTCTCCCCGCTCAGCTATCTGGTACCGGCTTACGCCACCGCACCGGCGCTGATGTATGTCGGTCTGCTGATGCTGGGCAACGTCACCAAGCTGGACTTCAGCGACTCGGTTGATGCCCTCTCCGGCATGCTGTGCGCCGTCTTTATCGTGCTCACCTGCAACATCGTCACCGGCATCATGCTGGGCTTCGTGGCGCTGGTCGTTGGCCGCATCTTCGCTGCCGAGTGGAAGAAGCTCAATGTCGGCACCGTCATCATCGCCGTGGCGCTGGTGGTCTTCTACGCCGGTGGCTGGGCCATCTAACCCGTCCGCATATTCCGGTTGTAGCGAAGGGCCCTGCGGGGCCCTTTTTCATGGCTGTGAGTCAGCTAACAGTTTCCCGCCCGCCAGCCCTGCGCCGTTTCAGATTGAAACACCGAGCCCCCTTCTGCTGTTTCAAATCCGAACCAAATCACCCGTCATTTTTATCCCTTTTTCTGTCGTTAGACTGGCTCCATCAACCATTTGCCCACCCGTGCGGTGGCAAGCCAAGGAGTGAGCCATGAAGAAACTGATCAATGCCGTCGATGCTGTGGTCCGTGAACAACTGATGGGGATGGCAGCCGCCCACCCCGAGCTCAAGGTACGTATCGAACCCCACTACATCACCCGCGCCGACTCCCCCGTGATGGGTAAGGTGGCGCTGGTCTCCGGCGGTGGCAGCGGCCACGAGCCGATGCACGGCGGTCTGGTGGGCAAAGGGATGCTGGATGGCGCCTGCCCCGGCGAGATCTTTACCTCTCCGACCCCGGATCAGATGTACGAGTGCGGTCAGGCCGTTGATGGCGGCGCGGGCGTGCTGTTTCTGGTGAAGAACTACACCGGTGACGTGCTCAACTTCGAGACCGCGGTCGAGCTCCTGCACGGCGACGGCGTAAAAGTGGGCTTCGCCCTGATCGATGACGACGTGGCGGTCAAAGACAGCCTCTACACCGCCGGTCGCCGTGGGGTTGCCACGACCGTGCTGTGCGAGAAGCTGGTCGGTGCCGCAGCCGAGGCGGGCTATGACCTTGCCCGCTGCGAGGCGCTGGCCCGCCGCATCAACAACCAGAGCCGCACCATAGGCGTGGCCATGCATGCCTGCACCGTGCCGGCCGCTGGCAAGCCCTCCTTCACTCTGGCGGACAACGAGATGGAGTTCGGCGTCGGTATCCACGGCGAACCGGGCATCGAACGTCGCCCCTTCACCGACCTCAATACCCTGGTGGACGACATGTTCAGCGAGCTGGCGGACAACACTCCCTACGGCCGTACCCTGCGCCACTGGGATCGCACCAGCGGCAGCTGGCAGGAAGAGCACACCTTTATTGAACCACTCAACAAGGGCGATCGGGTTATCGCGCTGGTTAACAGCCTCGGCGGCACCCCCATCTCCGAGCTCTATGGCGTCTATGGTCGCCTTGCCACCCTGTGCGAGGAGGCGGGCATCCATCTGGTGCGCAACCTGATTGGCCCCTACTGCACCTCGCTCGACATGACCGGCATCTCCATCACATTGCTCAAGGTGGATGATGAACTGATGACCCTGTGGGATGCCCCCGTTCACACCCCCGCCCTGCGTCGCGGCTGCTAAGGAGAACCCATGTTAAGCAAGCATCACATCGTCAACTGGCTGCTCGACTGCGAGCATATCTTCACCGAGCAGCGTGACTACCTCACCGCGCTGGATACCGACATCGGCGACGGCGACCACGGCCTCAACATGCAGCGCGGCTTCGCCAAGGTGGCCGAGAAGCTGCCAGCAGTGGCGGACAAGGATATCGGGCAGGTACTGAAAACCACCGGCATGACCCTGCTCTCCTCGGTCGGCGGTGCCAGCGGCCCGCTCTACGGCACCTTCTTCATCCGGGCGGCGGCCAGCAGTGACGCCTGCCAGAGCCTGAGCCTCAGTCAGCTGTGCAAAATGCTGAGCGACGGGGTCGAGGGGATCGTCTCCCGCGGCCGTGCCGAGCCGGGCGACAAGACCATGTGCGACGCCTGGTGGCCGGCACTGGCCGCCCTGCAACAGGCGCAGCAGCAAGAGCTGCCGCTCAACGAAGCACTGGATAAAGCGGTGGCAGCCGCCGCGGCCGGTACCGAGGCGACCATCCAGATGCAGGCCCGCAAGGGGCGCGCCAGCTATCTTGGCGAGCGCAGCATCGGCCATCAGGATGCTGGGGCCACCTCGACCCTGCTGCTGCTGACCGCCCTGCGTGACAGAGCGAGGTTGTGACATGATCGGAATCGTAGTTGTCTCTCACAGCGCCATGCTGGCGGCCGGTTTGAAAGCGCTGGCCGACCAGCTCGGCAGCCCGGCCCGATTGCTGCTGGCGGCCGGGGTCGATGACCCCGACCACCCCATCGGTACCGATGCCATCGCGGTGATGAGTGCGATTGAAGAAGCGGACGACGGCAGCGGCGTGCTGGTGCTGATGGACTTGGGCAGCGCCCTGCTCAGCGCCGAGACCGCCCTCGAACTGCTGCCCCCGGAGCTGAGCGCGAGGGTGCGACTCTGCCCCGCCCCGCTGGTCGAGGGTACCCTGGCCGCCATGGTGGCGGCCGGTTCCGGCCTGACGCTGGATGAGGTGGCCGCCGAGGCGATCGGCGCGCTGGGCCCGAAACAGGCGATGCTGCCTGCCAGCGCGGCGCAGGCCGCCACCGAGACAGCCCCCGTTGTCGACGACGGCTGGCTGCGCTGCGAGGTGGTGGTGGATAACCCCCACGGCCTGCATGTGCGCCCCGCCGCCCGACTGGTGGCCGCCCTCAAGCCCTTTGCCGCCGAACTCAAGCTGCAAAAGGGGGATAAAGAGGCCAATCCCCGCAGCCTGACCCGGCTCGCCATGCTCAACGTGCGTCAGGGCGATGCGCTCACCCTGCTGGCGCGCGGCGAGGATGCCACCGCAGCATTGACCTGCTTCCAGCAGCTGGCCGACGAGCGTTTCGGCGACTGACGCCGCACGCCACTGTTTCAAGGGCTGCACTCGCTCGCTGAGCCTGTGCAGCTTCATTCAAGACGAAGGAGTCCCCGGCACAGCCGCCCCTTCGCCCCGATTCTTAATTCATAAAGAGAGAGGGATAAAATATGGACCGCATTATCATCAGCCCCAGCAAATACGTGCAAGGCAACGGGGCCCTCGCCAATATCGGCAACTACGTCAAGGCGCTCGGCAGCAAGCCGCTTATTCTGGCCGACGCCTTCGTCACCAAGCTGGTGGGCGATACCGTAGCCACCAGCTTCCACGGCGCCGGTATCAAGCCGGAGTTCGACTGCTTCAACGGCGAGTGCTCCCGCCCCGAGATCGACCGCCTGCTGGCCCGCTGCCAGCAGACCCCGTTTGACGTCATCATCGGCATCGGCGGCGGCAAAACGCTGGATACCGCCAAGTCGGTCGCCTTCTACCAGAAGGTGCCGGTGGTCATAGTACCCACCATCGCCTCCACCGATGCCCCCACCAGCGCGCTGGCGGTCATCTACACCCCGGAGGGGCAGTTCAGCGAATACCTGATGATCCCGACCAACCCCAACATGGTCATCATGGATACCGGCGTGGTCTCCCGCGCCCCGGTACGGCTGTTGGTCTCCGGCATGGGTGATGCGCTCTCCACCTACTTCGAGGCGCGGGCCAACAAGGTGTCAGGTTGCCAGACCATGGCCGGTGGCGCCTCCACCCTGGCGGCGCAGGCCATTGCCGAGCTCTGCTACAAGACTCTGCTGGCCGATGGTTACAAGGCCAAGCTGGCGGTAGAGCAGGGGCTATGCACCAAGGCGGTGGAGAATATCATCGAGGCCAACACCTACCTGAGCGGAATCGGCTTCGAGAGCAGCGGACTGGCCGCCGCTCACGCCATCCACAACGGTCTGACCCAGCTGGCCGAGTGTCACCACCTCTATCACGGTGAAAAAGTGGCGTTCGGTACGTTGGTGCAGCTGGTGCTGGAGAACGCGCCGATGGCGGAGATCGAAACCGTTCTGGGTTTCTGCCGCTCGGTGGGCCTGCCGACCAACCTGCATATGATGGGGGTCAAGGAGCTGGATATGACGCGCCTGATGGAGGTAGCCAAAGCCTCCACTGCCGAGGGCGAGACCATCCACAATATGCCGTTCAAGGTCACCGCCGAGGATGTGCTGGCGGCCATCGTCACCGCCCACCAGCTGGGGCTGTAACCACACCACGACTGACCTAGCCATTTAACACGGCCCCGCATCTGCGGGGCCGTTTCGTTTTCTACGGGCCAGTTGGCGACGGCTCACCGTCAACCGTGATAGTCAGCGGGATCGATCTCGAGCAGCTTGAGCCGTCGCCACAGGGTGGTGCGGCTGATACCAAGATGCTGGGCCATCTGGCTCACCTGCCCCTTGCAGGCGTGAGCGCAGCGCAAGATGGCTTGCCGCTCCAGCTCCGCCAGCGTGAGCAGCGGTTGTCCCACCACCTCGTCCGCCACCCGCTGATAACCGTGCCGAATGGCGGCAGGCAGCGCCTCGGGCGGGATCAGCCCCTGACCGGCGTGGAGCAGCGCATGCTCCACCGCACTGCGCAGCTCCCCCAGATTGCCGGGCCAGGGATAGGCCAGCAGACAATCGAGGGCCGCCGGACTGAACTGGCGTACCGGCTCGCGCCCCTGCGCCGCCAACTGCTGGCTGATAAGGCCCGGCAGATCGGCCGCGCGCTCCCGCAGCCCCGGCAGCCACAGCTCGCACGCCTGCAAGGCATAGAGCAGCTGGCGGCCAAACAGCCCCTCCTGCACCAGCTGCTCCAGCGGGGCGCTGCTGGTGGCGATGATCCGCACCTTGAGCGGCAGAATGCGGGCCGAATCGAAGCGCTGGATGCGGCCGGTCTTGAGCAGTTGCAGCAGCGCCGCCTGCATGGGGGCAGAGAGGCACTCCACCTGCTCCAGCACCAGGGTGCCGCCGTGGGCCAGCTCGAACTTGCCCGCCCGCTCCTGCCCCGCCTCGTCGGAGCCCATCAGCTCCAGCGCCATCCGCTCGCTCGGCAGCGCCTTGCAGTTGAGGGTAATAAGCGGCCCGGCGGCCCGCTCGCTGCCAAAGTGGATCGCCTCCGCCAGCTGGGCCTTGCCCACCTCCTCCTCGCCGCGCAGCAGGATCGGCCCCTGACTCTGGGCCGCCTGCCGGGCGTAGCGCAGCAACTTGCGCATGGCGCTCGACTCCGCCACCAGCGCCGACAGCTCGGGCACCGTCTGGCGCAGCTGATGAATGGCCCGCAGCCGATCGACCGGGTGCAGCAGGGCGATAAAGCTGACCCCCTCCGGCCCTGGCAGCGGCTTGAGGCTCACCAGCGCATTGATAAACTCCCCCTCCTGCGCGCCGAGCCGCTCCAGCGTTACCTCCACATGGCTGAGTGGCGTCTGCCCCTTGATGGCCAACTGCAACCGCTGGGGCAACAGCAGGTGCTGCTCCAGCGGTTGGCCGAGACAGAGCGCCGGATCGAGCCGCAGCCGGTGGGCCGCCAGCGCATTGAGGTAGCGCAAGCGCCCCTGAGGGTCCCAGGCCAGCACACCGTCATCCATGCCATCGAGCAGGGCATAAAGTTCGCTCAGGTGGTGCTGGGACTCCTGCATCAGGGTCTCCATCTGCAGCAGATGGGCCAGCTCGCGCCCGGCGCTGACGGTGAGCGCCAGATCGCCGGCGCTCGCCTCCTCCACCTTGCAGATCAACGCGATGATGGCGACCTGACGGCCATTGCTGTTGTAGACCGGGCTGGCACAGCTGTGCCACGGGTGGAGGGTCTGATTGAAGTGTTGAGCACCGCTGACGCAGAGCGGCACGCCCTCCAGCGCGGCCAGATTGATGGCATTGGTGCCGATACGCCCCTCGCTGAAAAAGGCGCCGGGGCCAAACCCCAGCGCCGCCAGCTCGCGCAGGGTGGCGGGGTGGCCGGTCCGGGCCAGCAGGCAGCCGCTCTCGTCGGTGAGCAGCAGGGCGCAGGGGCGCCCCTCCATAAATTCGTAGAGATCTTCGAGGGCCATCTCGCCGGTGGTGAGCAGATCCCGTTTGCGCTGGCGCAGGCTCTGCAAGGTCTGCCCCTTGGCGCTGTGGGGTGGATGCCAGAGGGTGGCACTGGTCTGGTGGGCGCAGCGCAGCCAGGAGGCCTGCAGATAGTCAGGCCAAGCGAGCAGCGGCTGAAGGTCAGATGGCATGGTCACAACAATATCCGGCAAGATGTGAGCCGACCATTTAACCACGCCAGCGCCCCCGATTCAGTGACCTGCCTCAGAGGGTGGCAACGTTTAAAGACACCAGGTTGCCGCTAAGCGGCACGTACAGTCCTGACTGCCCGCAGCACGCTCTGGCGCCCCTGCCAGTAACCCTGCAGATAGCCGGACTCCAGCTTGATCGGATCCTGGGTAAAACGGGAGACCATGAAATCGGTCGGTGGCGCGATCACCTCGATGTCGCAATCGGCAGGGGGATTGGCGATGAAATCGAGCGCCCGGTTGTAGGCGCGATCCCGCTCCAGCATAGCTTGCGCCAGTGCAGGCTGGGTTTTCAGCAAGGCTTTGACCATCCAGCAGAAACGGGCCGGCTTCTTGCGATAGCCCCGGGGTTCCGACAGCACCACTGTCATCCGCCGTGCACCGCGCCGATAGGCCTCGATCACCGGAATGGAGTCGCTGATGCCGCCATCGGCCATGGGGCGACCATCGACACAGGGGGTATCATGCTGCACCACCGGCAGGGCGCAGGTGGCGGTCAGCACCTCATCCATGTTGTCGGGCCGCACCGGCAGATAGATGGCCTTGCCGCTCGCCACATCGGTCGCCACCGCATAGAAGGGAATGTCGCGGGCGCAGAAAGTCTCGAGATCGAGCGGGAAGCGATGGCGACTGGCTTGCCACAGCCAGCCGATGTCCACCAGATCGCCCCCTTTGACAAAGCGCAGGGGATCGAGAAACCGGGAGCTGCAAGCCAGCTCGGTGATGATGTGGTGGCTGCGGCGCGGCTGCTCGCTCAGATAAGAGACCAGATTGGTGGCACCGGCCGAGACGCCCATGACGAAATCGAACGGGTAGTGGTGACTTTCGACAAACGCATCGAGCACGCCGCTGGCAAAGATGCCGCGCATCGCGCCCCCTTCGACAATCAGGGCGCAAGAGTGGGGATTAAACATAACAAGGCTCCGTCAGCTGTAATACCTGCCGGGATCGATCCCGGCCCAGTGATGGACGCCTTCATGCAGAACATCAAGACGCCGCAGCAGGACGATTCAGGCTCACTCGCGCAAGCCAGAAGCGGACAGGAGCAAACCTGAACCGTGAAGCGACCCCCAGTATATGCAGCGCAACAACCATCAAAAAATGAATTTAAATAATAAAAAACATGCCTTTTTGGCATGGTTTAGCACATCAGCAGAGACGGCCCTTTATCCGCTAACAACACCATCAGGTTCAAGGCAGCCCGGGCCCGAACGTCCCGTCAACGGGGTTGTAGTGGTAGGCCCTATAATCAAAGTCCACCTTATCAAGGCGCGGATTGGCCAACTCGAACAACAGGCGTCTGGGGAGCTGCGCCTGCTCGAGGGAAGGTTTGAAGTGGCACAGCCAGAGCTGTTGCAGCGAGCCATCCCGCCACGCCAGCTTGAGGCCGACCGAGAGGCGGCGGATGGCGGCCTGATTATCCTTGTGGGTGTAGAAGAGATGGAGGAAGGGATAGTGCAGCGCCACTCGCCGATCCACGGTGAGGCCGGGCAGATCACTGTGCTGCTCCTGCTCGATAAAGAGCTCGTTGGCACCGCGGCAGAAGAGATCGATGCGGCCACGGGCCACCAGCTTGAACAGCCGCTCGTAACCGTCGACCTCCTGCACCTTGAATCCCCCATGACGCAGGATCTCCGCATCCTGCCAGCCACGCCCCTGCCCGTGCAGAAATTGCTGCAGCTCGGTCAGGGTATTGACCCTTGCCACTGCGTCGGCCTGCTGCGGACTGACAAAGCAGATGCGATAACCGAGGATGCCCAGCTCCACCGGAAAGCGGACGTAATCCAGCGCTCCGCTCTCTGCGGCCGGACGCAGACTGTCGGCCACAAACAGATTGGGGTATTGCTGAGTCTGCACAATCTGTCTCATCCGGATACGGTTCATAGGCGGTGCGGTCCGCAGCTCGTAGTCACCGAAGCTGTCGCGGGTCTTCTCCAGCGCCAGCTGCAACAGATCGCGAAAATAGAGGGTACGCAAGTCCCGATCGCTCTCGGGGCTGATATGAGTGATGACGTCGCTCGCCCTTAGGGGAGTGGCAAGGAGGGAAAGACTGCACAGCAGCAAGCAGGAAGCGAGGCGATGAAAGGTCATACTGCTCATCCCGGAAATACAGGCTCACTAGAGTGTAGCGCCGGGGCGAGCAGCCTTCTAAAGGGAAGCCAGGCCTACCAGAACATCCGGCCCAGCAGGGGCGCCAGCAGCACGGTCACCATACCGGCGATCATCATCACCATGCTGGAGACCACTCCCTCCTCATTACCCATCTGATAAGCCCTGGCAGTGCCGGCGCCGTGAGCCGAGGCGCCAAACCCCGCCCCCTTGCCGAGGCGACTGCGAATGGCCAGCACGGTGAGCACGCTCTCCCCCACCGCCATACCAATCACCCCGGTCAGCACCACAAACAGCGCGGTGAGATCGCTCTGACCGCCGATGGCGCGGGTCGCCTCCACCGCAAACGGCGTAGTGATGGAGCGCATCGCCAGACTGCGCTGCAACATGTCGGAGAGATCCAGCCAGCGGGCCAGCAGCACGGTACTCCCCACCGCCATGATGACCGATGCGACCACCCCTACCGACAGCGACAGCCAGTGGCGGCGAATGAGCTGGCGGTTCTCGTAGACCGGCACGGCGAAGGCAACGGTGGCGGGGCCCAGCAGCCAGAGCAGCCAGTGGGATTCCGCCATGTAATCCTGATAGGGGATGTGGAACAGCAGCACCACGGCCACCAGCAGGGTCGGCGCCAGCAGCAGCGGCATCAGCGGCAGGATCCGCTTTTTGCCGTAGAGCCATTTGCTGGCGTAGTAGAAGAGCAGGGTGAGGGCGAAACAGATCAGCCCGAGCAGGGTATCAGACATGACGGCGACTCCGGCGGGCCAGTTTCAGTTCGAGGCGGTAAACCCGATCCACCACCAGCGCCGTGGTGCCGAGTACCAGGGTGGTGCTCACCAGCAGCACCACCATGATGCGCCACCCCTCTTGCAGCAGCAGCTCCTGATAGTTGACCACCGCTACCACGGCGGGGACGAAGAAGAGCAGCATCTCGGCCAGCAGCCAGCGCGCACCGGCACTGAACCACTCGGCCTTGACCACTCCGAGCAGGATGCAGGCCAGCAGCAACAACATGCCGGTGAGGTTGGCGGGCAGCGGCAGATGGAGGGTACGCACCGCGGTATCGGCCAGCAGCCAGATGGCTGCCAGCAACACAATCTGGAAGGGAGTCTGTAACCAGCGCAAGCAGAGGGCTTTCATGATCATCGTCTTTCTGTGAACCGGCTCACAGTATAGAGTTGAGCAAAACCTGCCAGAAATGAATTAAAATTATCAAATTCATGCCGCATAGGCATACTTCATCCCGTACCCGCCAACACGAGTCGAGAGAGTCCATGGATATTCGCGCCCTGCGCTATTTTGTCGAACTGGTGCGGGAAAAAAGCTTCACCCGCGCCTCTGAAAAGCTGTTCGTCACCCAGCCCACCATCAGCAAGATGATCCGCAATATCGAAGAGGAGCTGGGCCAACCCCTGCTCAACCGGGAAGGGCGCCGCTTCACCCTGACCGACAGCGGCCAGGTGCTGTTCAACCGGGCCCAGACCATCTTGGCGGAGATGCAGCAGCTGGAGGCCGAACTGGCGGATCTGCAGAGCCTGCAACATGGTCGCCTCACCCTCGGCATTCCCCCCATGGTGGGTCACGTCTATGCAGATCTGATCCGCGCCTACCGCACCCGCTATCCCAAGGTGGAGCTGACCCTGGTGGAGTACGGCGGCCGCCGCATCGAACAGGCGGTGCTGGAGGGAGAGCTGGATCTCGCCATCACCATGCTGCCGACCAAAGAGGGGGGCGCCCTCAGCGCGCTGGAGCTGGATCAATACCCGATCCGGGTGGTGCTGCCGGATCAACCCCGCTGGCATGGCGAAGCGCCGCTGCGGCTGGAGTCTCTGCAGGAGGAGCCCTTCCTGCTCTATACCCAGGCGTTTACCCTGAGCGAGCGGCTGGAGCAGGCGTGTCAGGAAGCGGGCTTTGTGCCTCAGGTGGCGGCGCGCAGCAGCCAGTGGGATTTTCTCACCGCCATGGTACGCAGCGGCATGGGGGTCGCCTTCTTGCCGGAGCCGGTCTGCCACCGGCTGACCCCGGATGGTCTGGTGCTGCGGCCGCTGGAGCCCGAATTGAGCTGGCGACTCGGGGTGATCTGGCCGAGCGAGCGCTATCTCTCCCGCACCGCCGAGGCCTGGTTGGCCCTCTGCCGCCAGCGGCAGGCACCTCAGTAATCGCCGAAGCGATCGGTCTGCGGATTGTAGAAGTAGGGGCGGAAATCGAAGCTGATCCCGTCGAGGAAGGGGTTATCCAGTCGCAGCAGTCGGCGCTGGGAGAGCTTGGCAAAAGCGATGGCCGGGCCAAAGCTCTTGCGCCACAGCGCCTGTAGCGAGCCATCCTGCCACGCCAGCTGCAACCCCCGCTCGACCCGCTGCAGCGCCTCGCGATTGTTGGGATTGGTGTAGAAAACCCGGGGCAGCGGGTAGTAGATCAACAATGCATCATCCACCAGCAGGTCCGTCATCTCCTTGTGGGTCAGCTGCTCGCTGCGCAGCTCGCTCACCCCGCGGCAGAAGAGATCGAAGCGGCCCCGCGCCACCATTTTGAACAGCTTTTCGTACCCCTCCACTTCCACCACCTCCATCCCGGCGTAACGCAGGATATCCACATCCAGCCACCCCTTGCCCTGACCGAAGGTGAACTGGCGCAGCCCCTTGAGGTCGGTCACTTTGCTCACCGCCCCCTTTTGCTGCGGGCTGACAAAACAGATGCGGTAGCTGACGATCCCCAGATGGATGGGAAAACGGACATAGGCGAGCCCCAGATCCTCGCGGGTGCTGCTGTAGCTGTCCATTACAAAGAGGTTGGGATAGTTGTCGAGCTGCATGCTGACCCGCTCGCGCGCCTTGGTCATGGGCGGCGCAGGCTCCAACAGATAGTCGCCAAACTGGTCGCGGGTCTTGTCGAGGGCGAGCCGCAGCAGCTCCCGATCATAAGTGGTGCGCGGGTCCCGCTCGCTCTCCGGGCTGATATAGGTAAACCGGGTGGCCGCCTGTCCGGTCAGCGACAACATGCAGAGCAGAGCGGCAGCCAGCAGATGCAGGGGTGACATAAACCGCGCCTTGGCTGAAGGGGTTCTTTCAGTGTAGCCCCTAGCTTGGCCGCTCGGCCCTGCCGCCACCCCACGCTCTCCTCCACTTTTCGGCCAGTCGCATCCATCAGCCTACTCCCCCACCGGAGGTGTGCTTCTGAGCGATGTGGCATAACGCTGATAGGCAGCAGAGTCGCGCACCTGCTCGATGGCATCCCACGCCTGCCGGCTTTGTCGGGGATGAGATTGATAGAAGCGGTGAGAGAAGACCAGATAGTAGGGCTTCTCCACCAGTACCGGCGACAGCCGCTCGATACGGGCCTGCAACGCGGGATGGGCCGCCAGAATGCTGTCGGCCACCTCGGTCTGGATGGCGGTCGCCTGCGCCCGATCCATCACCAGCTTTTTCAACATGATCAGCGGGTCACGGCTGGAGTCATCCACCTCGGCTCCCGCAGCCTGCAACCAGTCGACGATGGAGAATCCCGACTGGGCCGCCACCATGCCCTTGATCCTGAGGGTGGTGCCATCCCACAGGCTCTTGCCCCCCTTTAGCTGGTAGAGGCTGTAGCTCTCGGTCAGCAGCCGCTTGGCGGGGTCGGGTTTGCCCTCACGCATGGGATAGACCCCCACCCTGGTCGCCCGCTCGACGCTGTAACTCATCTTGATGGCCGCATCCATCTGGCCACTGCTCACCCGAGAGAGGCAGCGCTTCCACGGCAGCGGCGTCAGCACGATCTCGGCATTGAGGGCGGTAGCAACCGCCTTTAGGTGATACTGGACAATCCCCTCCCCCGATTGCAGCAGCCAGGGGTAGGAGTCACTGTTTTCGAGGCAGGTACGCAGCGTAAAGACCGGGGCTGCACCGCCGGTGGCAGGCAGCAGCAACGCGATGAAGAGCAAGGAGAGGGCAGATGCGTGCATGGGCCATCTCCTTTGCGGCAATGATCTCTCCCTTACTCTATCAGAGCTGCGCACCTGATAACCCGGCTCAGGGTTGTGAACCGAAATCATCCGTCAGCGGGTTGTAAAGGTAGGGGCGATAGTCAAAACCGTCCTTGGGTAACTGCGGATTGCCGAGCCGGACAATCTGGCGAGCCCCCAGATTGGCAAACACCAGCGAGGGTTGGAAGTGATGGCGCCAGAGCCGTTTGAGCGAACCATCCTGCCAGGCCAGTTGCAGACCGCGCTCAAGGCGCTCGCGCTCCTGAACGTAGCGGGCATTGCTGTAGAACACGTGGATCAGCGGATAGAAAAGGGCCAGATGGCGATCGACCGTCAAACCGGCCACCTTGCCCTGATGAGATTGCCACTCCGACAGGATCTCGTTGGCCCCACGACAGAAGAGATCGATGCGCCCTCGTGCCACCATACGAAACAGCGACTCGTAGTTATCCACCTCATGCACAGTCAGCCCGCCGTTGCGCAGGATCACCGCATCCTGCCAGCCGGTGCCCACCCCTTGAGTGAAGTGGCGCAACTGATCCAGGGTGTTCACCCGCGCCAGCTCGGCAGCACGATCCGAGCCGACGAAACAGACCCGATAGCCGAGGATCCCCATATCGATCGGGAACGGGATCGATGCCACCTGATCCGCCACTGCCTCCCCCTGATAAGGCCAGCTGTCGACAATAAAGAGGGCGTTTTTGCCCTGCTCCTGCACCTCGATCCGCATCCGCGCCTTGTTCATCGGCAGGGAGTCCAGCAACTCGTAGTCGCCATATTCGGGGCGAGTTTTCTCTAGCGCCAGCTGCATCACCTCACGGTAATAACGCATCCGCATATCCTGACTGTTTTCAGGGCTGAGCAGGGTAAAACGGGTGGCAGCCAGCAAGGCAGAGGGGAGGGATAAACAGAGGCAAAGCAACAGAAGTCGGTACATCATGGCTGAACTCATACAACGGGGTTCACCCATTATAGACTGGCACGCACCCCGTTGAGCACAGGGCACGCGCCCGCTCACAGGTGGGGCTATCCGGGCCACCACAGGCCCGGAGAACAGGTTCACAACGTGCCCGGCACTACTCTTCGCCGATGGGAGCGGCGATCCACTTCATCAGCGTCAGCATATCCTGCGGCGCCACACCGACCGAGAGGCCGCGCTTGCCGCCGCTCACCAGGATCTCGTCAAACTGCAGCGCCGACTCGTCGAGCACGGTGGGCAGCAGCTTCTTCTGGGCCAGCGGGCTGATGCCACCCACCTTGTAACCGGTCAGCTTCTCCGCTTCCGCCGGTTTCATCATCTCCACCTTCTTGAGACCAGTCGCCTTGGCCAGCTGCTTCAGACTGCACATGCCGGATGAGGGAACGATGGCCACCACCGCCTGCTTGTCGTGATGGGCAACCAGAGTCTTGAACACCTGCGCCTCCGGCAACCCGAGCTGGGTCGCGGCATGCTTGCCGAAATCATCGTGGGCTTCGCACTCATAGGGGTAGAGCTTGTGGGGGATTTTGAGCTTCTTCAGCAGGTTGATGGCAGGAGTCATGATGGTTGCCTTGAATCGAATCGCATAAAAACAAGGCCAAACAGTCTGCGCCTGCGTGGCGAGTGATGCAAGCCGGAGGGGAAATCTGTACCCATCACCGGTAATGAGTAGAGAGCAATGAACAAGATGAATTGTGCCGCTTGCCGAATTAAACACAGGACGAGTCAGGGCTAAAATCATTTCCGAGCCGTACAATGCGCTGCGCTTGCTGCACCCTACAAAATACAGTCCAAAACATGGGTGGGGTTCCCATCGAGCCGAATTCTGCTGGGCAACAAAAAACAAAGGGCACCTTGTCGGCGCCCTTTGGCTGGATGGATATCGCTGAAGCCTGCTGGCTTGGGCTGGCGATCAACCGGTGTTGCGCATACCTGCCGCAATGCCGGCGATGGTGACCATCAGCGCCTTGTCCAGCTCGGGGTGCAGGGTCTCCGGGTGGTTGCGGGAGCGGTTGAGCAGCTCGGCTTGCAGCACGTTGAGCGGGTCTGTGTAGGGGTTGCGCAGCTTGATGGACTCCTTGATCCAGGGCTGATCCTCCAGCAGATCCCCGCACGGGCTCAGTTTCAGCACCACCTCGATGGATTCGGCGAGCTCCTGACGCAGCTGTTTGCCAAGGCCCCACAGCTCCTGCGGCACCAGACGGGTGTCGTAGTACTCGGCGAGCCAGACGTCCGCCTTGAGGAACACCATCTCCAGCATCTCGAGGCGAGTGCGGAAGAAGGGCCACTGGGCGCTCATCTCTTCCAGCACCGCCAGCTTGCCGCCGTCGATGGCCTGTTGCAGCGCCTTGTGGGCACCGAGCCAAGCCGGCAGCATCAGGCGGTTCTGGGTCCAGGCGAAGATCCACGGAATGGCGCGCAGGCTCTCGACGCCGCCGTTAGGCTTGCGCTTGGAGGGACGGGAGCCGAGCGGCAGCTTGCCGAGCTCCATCTCCGGGGTGGCGGCACGGAAGTAAGGGACGAAGTCCGGATGACCGCGCACAATGCTTCGGTAGTGATCGCAGGAGTCGGCGGCCAGCTGTTCCATCACCTCGCGCCAGCACTCTTTCGGCTTGGGCGGCGGCAGCAGGTTCCCTTCCAGCACGGCGCTGGTGTAGAGCTCCAGACTCTTGATCGCCACTTTCGGCAGACCGAACTTGAAGCGGATCATTTCCCCTTGTTCGGTGGTACGCAGACCGCCGCGCAGGGATCCCGGCGGCTGGGAGAGGATGGCCTGATGGGCAGGGGCACCACCGCGACCGACGGTACCGCCACGGCCATGGAACAGGGTGAGGCGGATATTGTTGGCTTCGGCCAGCCCCACCAGGGATTCCATGGCGGCGTACTGGGCCCAGCCTGCGGCCATCATGCCCGCATCCTTGGCGGAGTCGGAGTAACCGATCATCACGTACTGACGGCCCTGGATGTAGCCGCGATACCAGTCCACCGAGAGCAGACGCTCCATCACGGCGGTGCCTGCCATCAGGTCATCCTGGGTTTCAAACAGCGGGGCAACCGGCATACGGAACTTGCAGCCCGCCTCTTTGAGCAGCAGTTGCACCGACAGCACGTCGGACGGCGCTCCGGCCATGGAGATGATGTAGATGCCGAACGCATCGGGGTCGTGCTGGGCGATGACCTGACAGGTATCCAGCGTCTCGCGCACCTCGGCGCTCGGCTCCCAGTCGTGGGGAATGAGCGGGCGACGAGAGTTCAGTTCGTTGAGCAGGAAGGCCTGCTTGTCATCTTCACTCCACTCGGCGTAGTCACCCAGACCCAGATAGCGGGTCAGCTCGGAGAAAACCAGCCCGTGGCGCTCGCCATCCTGACGGATATCCAGCTTGACCAGATGGATGCCAAAGCAGGCGACCTTGCGCAGCACGTCCAGCAACATGCCATCGGCGATATTGCCCATGCCGCAAGCGTGCAGTGAGTGGTAGCAGAGCTCCAGCGGCTCGCGCAGCTGGGCGGTGGTCTTGACCAGATCCTGGCTCTCGCTAGCCTGGCCTTGCACCTTGGCGGTGAGGTGCTCCTTGGTTTCGCGCAGCGCTTCACGCAGCTCGCGCACCAGCGCGCGGTAGGGCTCGGGGTGATCGCCAACGCGAGCACGCACGGCGTCGGTACAGTCGGACATGGAGAGCTCGGAGGTGAGCTCCTTGATGTCTTTGTAGAACAGGCTCACCGCCATCCAGCGGCCCAGCTCCAGCACTTCGGCAGTCACCTTGGCGGTAACGAAGGGGTTGCCGTCGCGGTCACCGCCCATCCAGGAGGTGAACTTGACCGGCGCGGCATCCAGCGGCAGCCGCACACCCAGATGGTGTTGCAGACGCTCGTCCAGATTGCGCATGAATTCTGGGATGGCAGGCCACAGGCTGTTCTCCACCACGGCGAAGCCCCACTTGGCCTCGTCGACTGGAGTCGGGCGTTGTTCGCGGATCTCGTTGGTGTGCCACGCCTGATTGATCAGCTGTTCGATGCGATTGAGGATCTTGTCCCGCTCGCGGGGCAGCAGGTCAGAGAGCTCCAGCGCCTCGAGGCAGTCGTTGAGCTGTACGTGCTTGTGGATCAGGGTGCGGCGGGTCACCTCGGTGGGGTGAGCGGTCAGCACCAGATCGATATCCAGCTCGCGCACGGCCTGAATGATGGCCTCTTGCGACAGGTTGGAGGCTTTCAGTTTGTCGAACATCTGCTCCAGCGGGTCCGGGGTGCAGACCTGCTCTTCACAGCGACGGGAGATGGTGTGGAACTGTTCCGCCACGTTGGCCAGATTGAGGAACTGGCTGAAGGCGCGGGCCACCGGCAGCAGTTCATCATCGCTCAGGGTTCGCAGGGTATCGAGCAGACGTTCCCGGTCTGATTCATTGCCCTTGCGGGAGGACTTGGCCAATTGGCGAATGGTTTCGATCTTGTCGAGAAAGGCCTGACCCTGATGATCCTTGATGGATTTACCCAGCAGCTGACCCAGCATACCTACGTTGGCGCGTAGTGCGGCGTACTTTTCGTTCATTCCACATCCTTATCTTGTTGGTGCCTGACACCCATCCGGGGTGCTAGACGACCTCACTTATTGTTGTGCGATTACAACATATGCTCCGTCATCTTAGGGTGACAATCTACCCAGATTGTCTGAGCAAGGTCAAATAACAGGCCGATTCAGAACATGTATTTCCATCACCACTCCACAATCGGCTTGTTATGTAACTTACTTACAGTTCTTACGCCCCTTTCACCGCCGCCGCTACAGGCAAAAACGTCTGATCAGGTGTTGCAACACCGAGGTGGTCGGCTTGACGAAGGAGAGGTCAAGATACTCATCCGGCTGGTGCGCCTGGGTGATATGGCCGGGGCCCATGACGATGGTCTCGCAGCCAAGCTGCTGGATAAACGGCGCCTCGGTGCAGTAGTTGACCGACTCGGCGGCGCGACCGCTCGCCTTCTCAGCTTCGCGCACCAGCACAGAGTCGTCGGCGCAGGCGTAGGCGGGAATGGGTTCATGCAGATGTTGCAGATGCAGACAGCCCGGCTGGTGGATCTCGATGGGCGACAGTGCCTCTTTGAGCATCCCCATCAGCTCATCCGGCCCCACCTGCGGGGTGGGTCGCAGGTCGATATGCAGCTCGCAACAGCCGCAGATGCGGTTCGGGCTGTCGCCCCCCTGAATGTAACCCAGGTTCAGGGTCGGCTGCGGCACGGCAAAGCGGTGGTCGGCGTAGCGATCTTTCAGATCCTGCTGCAAGCGCAGCACCTGCCCCATCGCCTTATGCATGATCTCCATGGCGTTGACGCCGTTGGCGGGATCCGAGCTGTGACCGCTCTTGCCGGTAATGCGGATCGCCTCCGACATGTGCCCTTTGTGGGCCACCACCGGCACCAGTCCGGTCGGCTCGCCAATCACGGCGTAGTCGGGTTTGAGCTCGGCCGCCGCGGCGATGGCGCGGGCCCCCGCCATGGTGGTCTCTTCGTCGGCAGTGGCGAGAATGCGCAGCGGCTTGGTCAGCTTGGTGAGGTCAATATCTTTGAGCGCCTCCACGATAAAGGCGAAGAAGCCCTTCATGTCGATGGTGCCGAGGCCATAGAGACGATTGCCCTCTTCGGTCACCTTGAAGGGATCCTTGCTCCAACCCCCCTCATCGAACGGCACCGTATCTGTGTGACCCGCCAGCAGCAGACCGCCCTCCCCCTGACCCATCGTCGCCACCAGATTGAATTTGCCCGGCAGATCGGGGAGCGCCGTCACCTCGCACTGAAAACCGAGCTGACCGAACCAGTCGGCCAGCAGCCGGATCACCGCCTCATTGCTCTGATCCCACTTGGGATCCGTGCTGCTGATAGAGGGAATCGCAATAATATTCTTATAAAGTGAAAAAAAATCCAGATTGGCCATCAGCTCCTCCTTGCGTCCCCGGAATGTTTCTGTTAGAAAATACAAATGCAAAGTGAGTGCATGAATATTCTGTAATTTTACCTGAATATCTGGCTCATCAACAAAGGCTTCTAGTTGTAAGGGAAAGTTAATGTTCTGTCACCTGATCTATAACCGACGACACACACCCGCCTGAATTGCCCCTCCGCACTTGTGCAAAGGGGCGCTCGAACACCCTTGTGCACTGCAGCGTCATGCTGTGAATCTCGAACTCTGACTTGGAATATTCAACATGCTTAACACCGTTATCGTCGGTGCCAGTGGCTACGCGGGAGCCGAACTGGCCGCACTGGTACAGAACCATCCACAACTCAAACTGTTCGGCCTCTACGTCTCCGCCGGCAGTCAGGATGCCCACAAGCGCTTCTCTTCCCTGCATCCCCAGTGGGTAGGCGCCCTCGATCAGCCGCTGCTGCCGCTGGACGACGATGGCATGACCCGGATCCTGACCCAGGCCGATCTGGTGCTGCTGGCCACCGCCCACGAGGTGAGCGCCGAGCTGGCGCCCAAGTTTCTCGCCAAGGGGCTGCCGGTGTTCGATCTCTCCGGTGCCTTCCGGGTCAAGGATCAGGGCTTTTACGACAGCTTCTACGGCTTCACCCACGACAGCGAACAGTGGCTGGATCAGGCCGTCTATGGTCTGGCGGAGTGGAATGCCGATGCCATCGCTACCGCCCAGCTGATTGCGGTGCCGGGTTGTTATCCGACCGCCTCCCTCTGTGCTCTCAAGCCGCTGCAGCAGGATGGCCTGATTGCCAAGGGGTGGCAGCCCATCATCAACGCCGTCTCAGGGGTTTCCGGTGCCGGGCGCAAGGCAGCCATCAACACCAGCTTCTGCGAAGTGAGCCTCAACCCTTACGGCACCTTCAATCACAGACACCAGCCGGAGATCAGCCATCACCTCGGCAAGGAGGTGCTGTTCCAGCCCCACCTTGGCAACTATGTGCGCGGCATTCTGGCCACCATCTATGTGCAGCTGGCGGACGGCGTCACCCCCACGCAGGTGGATCAGGCCTTCCTCAAGGCTTACGAAGGCAAGCCGCTGGTGCGCCTCACCGGCCAGATGCCCTCTATTCGCGGTGTGGCAAACACCCCTTACTGCGATATCGCCTGGCAACAGCAGGGCAACATGCTGGTGGTGGTATCCGCCATCGACAACCTGCTCAAGGGCGCCGCCTCGCAAGCCATGCAGTGCATAAATATCAAATTTGGTTTTGAACCGGCCACCGGCCTGATTTAAGGACTTAGGAAGGATTTCGAACATGGACAAACAGACGTTGGTAATCACGTTGAGTTCGGTGCCCTTTCCGGTTGGACATAACAGCGCTATTACGCAGGCCAATGCCTGATTTAAGGAAGGATTGAGAGATATGGACAAACAGACGTTGGTAATCAAGCTGGGCGGCGCCCTTATCGAGAACGACGAGGCGCTGACCGCCCTGTTCGCCACCCTCAAAACCTTTCTCGACGATCAGCACCGTCCGCTGGTGCTGGTACACGGCGGTGGCTGTCTGGTGGATGACCTGCTCAAGGGGCTGGGTCTCACCTCTACCAAGAAGAACGGCCTGCGGGTGACCCCGTTCGAGCAGATCCCCTTTATTGCCGGTGCACTGGCGGGGACCGCCAACAAGCAGATGATGGCCAAGGCTATCGCCACTGGCATTCCGGCGGTGGGGCTCAGCCTCGCCGACGGCGGCCTCTGTCAGGTGACCCAGCTCGACCCGGATCTCGGCGCGGTCGGCGAGTGCAAGCCGGGCAACCCGGCACTGGTGGCGGGCATCCTCGGTCAGGGCTTCCTACCGGTGGTGAGCTCCATCGGCATCACAGCCGACGGGCAACTGATGAACGTCAACGCGGATCAGGCGGCCACCGCCATTGCCGAGGCCCTCGGCGCCGATCTGGTGATGCTCTCCGATGTGAGCGGCATCCTCGATGGCAAGGGCAAGCTGGTGCCCCAGCTCGACAAGCTGACCGCACTGGATCTGATGGAGAAAGGGGTGATCACGGACGGTATGGCGGTCAAGGTAGAAGCGGCCCTGCACGCCGCCGAGACCCTCGGCAAGCCGGTCTGTGTCGCCAGCTGGCGCTACCCGGATCAGCTGCTCAAGCTGCTGGCGGGCGGCGCGGTCGGCACTCTGGTCAAGATTGCCGATGGCAATCAGGTAGCCCTCTAATCCTCACCGGAACAAGGAACATCCGATGCAACATCTTCTGAAAGACAGTGATCTGAACAAAGCCCAGATTGAAGCGCTGATTGCGCTGGGCAAGGCAGTGAAGGCCGACCCGAAGAAGTACAGCCAGGCGCTGGCGGGCAAGAGCGTGGTCACCCTGTTCGAGAAGCCCTCCCTGCGTACCCGGGTCACTTTCGACATCGGCATCGCCAAGCTGGGCGGCCACAGCGTCTATCTGGATCAGCAGAACGGCGCGCTGGGCAAGCGGGAGTCGGTGAAGGATTTCGCCGCCAACCTGTCGCGCTGGTGTGATGCCATCGTCGCCCGGGTGTTCGATCACCAGACCCTGGTCGAGCTGGCAGAGCACGGCACAGTGCCGGTAGTGAACAGCCTGTGCAACCTCTACCACCCCTGTCAGGGGCTGGCCGACTTTATGACCATTGCCGAGCACTACGACGATCTGTCGAAGGTGAAGCTTGCCTACCTCGGTGATGGCAACAACGTCAGCCACTCTCTGCTGCTGCTGGGGGCGACACTGGGCACCGACGTCACCCTGATCTGCCCGAAAGGCCACGGCCCGGATACCCAGATCTTCCTGCAGGCGCAGGCACTGGCGGCCAAGTCGGGGGCAACCATCCACATCAGCGATGACGTGGCGGATATTGAAGGGTTCGATGTGGCCTACACAGATACCTGGGTCTCCATGGGCGACAACACCCCGATGGAGCAGGTCAAAGACCTCTTTATGCCTTACCAGATCAACCAGGCTCTGCTCGACCGCACCGGCATTGCACATGTGCTGCACTGCCAACCGGCGCACCGGGAGCTGGAGATCACCTCGCAGGTGATGGATGGCCCCGCCTCCCTCATCATGGACGAAGCCGAAAACCGGATGCATATCCAGAACGCCGTGTTGCTGACCCTTCTTGGCGGCAAGTAACGCGGCACTCAACCTGAATCACGACCCTTTTATTGAATCATCATCGAATCATCACGGAGAGAAGTAACATGAGCGGAATCAACAAGATCGTACTGGCTTACTCGGGTGGACTGGATACCTCGGCCATCATTCCCTGGCTGAAAGAGCACTATGACGCCGAAATCATCGCCTTCGTGGCCGATGTGGGTCAGGAGCGCGACGATCTGGAAGGGATCGAGCAGAAGGCCATCGCCTCCGGCGCCACCAAGTGCATCATCAAGGATCTGCGGGAAGAGTTCGTCAAAGAGTACGTCTACCCGACCCTGAAGACCGGCGCCGTCTATGAAGGCACCTATCTGCTGGGCACCTCCATGGCCCGTCCGGTGATCGCCAAGGCGATGGTCGAAGCGGCGCTGGCGGAAGGGGCCGATGCCATCTCCCACGGCTGCACCGGCAAGGGTAACGATCAGGTGCGTTTCGAAGGTGCGGTCGCCGCGCTGGCACCCCAGCTGAAAGTGATCGCCCCGTGGCGGATCTGGGACATGCGCTCCCGGGAAGATCTGCTCTCCTATCTGGAGACCCGCAACATCCCCTGCAAGGCGACCCTGAAGAAGATCTACAGCCGCGACGCCAACGCCTGGCACATCTCCACCGAGGGTGGCGAGCTGGAGAGCACCTGGAACGAGCCGTCCGAAGCGGTCTGGCAGTGGACCGTACCGGCCGAGCAGGCTCCGGATCAGCCGGAGTACGTCAAGCTGACCGTGGCGCAGGGTGAAGTGGTGGCCGTGGATGACCAGCCGCTCAGCCCGCACCAGATCCTGATGACCCTGAACGAGCGTGCCGGCAAGCACGGCGTGGGCCGCATCGACATCACCGAAAACCGGATGGTGGGGATGAAGTCCCGCGGCTGCTACGAAACCCCGGGCGGTACCGTGATGGTCGCCGCGCTGCGCGCCGTGGAAGAGCTGGTACTGGATCGCCCGACCCGCGCCTGGCGGGAGAAGCTGGGTGCCGAGTTCTCCCATCTGGTCTATGACGGCCGCTGGTTCACCCCGCTGTGCAAAGCGATCCTCGCCTCTGCCAACGCCATCGCCGAAGATCTGGATGGTGAAGTGGTGCTGAAGATGTACAAGGGTCAGGTCACCGCTGTGCAGAAGAAGTCGCCGAACAGCCTCTACTCCGAAGATTTCGCCACCTTCGGCGCCGATGAAGTGTATGACCAGAGCCATGCCGAAGGCTTTATCCGTCTCTACACCCTGGCCAGCCGGATCCGCGCCATGAAGGAACAACATCAAGCCATCGGTGGCGATCACACCCACGGCTAAGCAAGCGCGATAACCCGTTGATTCCGTTGAGGGGGCATGGCCCCCTCTTCTATAGGCAGAGGGCATAACCCCTGACCCATCATCGGCGGGTGTGACAAGAGCGGCAGCGCCCCGGCCGCTTCTGTGAGATAACAGGCTCGCAGAAAAACAGGGCACGATTTCAAGCTCGGCGGCCAGGGCGCCGTCGACAACGCATTCAAGGAGAGCAGTATGGCACTTTGGGGTGGACGCTTCAGTCAGGGAGCCGATAGCCGGTTCAAGCAGTTCAACGATTCGCTGCGGTTCGATTACCGGCTGGCGGAGCAGGATATTCAGGGCTCCATGGCCTGGGCCAAAGCGCTGGTCAAGGTGGGCGTATTGACCAGTGACGAGCAGGGCAAACTGCAGCAGGCGATGGAGGTACTGCTCGCCTCGGTGCAGCAGGATCCCCAGCAGATCCTGAGTTCGGACGCCGAAGATATCCACTCCTGGGTCGAGAGCCAGCTGATTGCCGCCGTCGGCGATCTTGGCAAGAAGCTGCACACCGGCCGCTCGCGCAACGATCAGGTCGCCACCGACCTGAAACTCTGGTGCAAGGCGCAGGGTGAGCTGCTGCTCGGCTCCATCACCGCCCTGCAGCAGGGACTGGTCGCCTCCGCCCGTGCCAATCAGGCCGCGGTGCTGCCCGGTTACACCCACCTGCAGCGGGCCCAACCGGTCACCTTCGCTCACTGGGCGCTGGCCTATGTGGAGATGCTGGAGCGGGACTACTCCCGGCTACAGGATGCCCTCAAGCGGCTCGACACCAGCCCGCTCGGCTGCGGCGCGCTGGCGGGCACTGCCTATGCCATCGACCGCGAAGCGCTGGCGCTCGACATGGGCTTTGGTGGCGCCACCCGCAACAGTCTGGATTCGGTCTCGGATCGGGATCACGTGGTGGAGCTGATGCACGTGGCGTCCCTCTCCATGACCCACCTGTCGCGCTTTGCCGAAGACCTTATCTTCTACAACACCGGCGAGGCGGGCTTTGTCGAGCTCTCCGATGCGGTCACTTCCGGCTCGTCGCTGATGCCGCAGAAGAAGAACCCGGATGCGCTGGAGCTGATCCGTGGCAAGACCGGCCGGGTGGTCGGCGCCCAGATGGGCATGCTGATGAGCCTCAAGGCGCTGCCGCTGGCCTACAACAAGGACATGCAGGAAGACAAGGAGGGGCTGTTCGATGCCCTCGACACCTGGCACGACTGCCTCGATATGGCGGCGCTGGTGCTGATCGATCTGAAGGTCAACGGCGAACGCACCATGGCGGCGGCGCAAGGCGGCTACGCCAACGCCACCGAGCTGGCGGACTATCTGGTTGCCAAGGGGATTCCGTTCCGTGAAGCGCACCATATCGTCGGCGAAACCGTGGTCTTTGCCATCAGCGTGGGCAAACCGCTGGAGGAGCTCTCCATCGGTGAATTCCAGCGTTTCAGCCCGGTGATCGAGTTCGACGTCTACCCCAATCTGGAACTGGAAGCGACCCTGGCCAAGCGGGTCGCCAAAGGCGGCGTCGCCCGCGAGCAGGTTGAGGCAGCCCTCACTGCCGCAGAGCTGTGGCTGGCCAAACGGGCGGGTTGATCTCTGATGTATTTGGAAAATAAGAGGGGGAGCAATCGCTCCCCCTCTTGCTTTATCTTGGCTTTAAGCGCTTTTCAACATAATGGCATTTGCAGGTATTGCCTTATCAATGAATTCACCACTTCCATAAACTGACACGATATATCCACAAGCTGGGCAAGCTGCAGTGTATTCACTCATTACGTTGAAAGAACCCAGCACGAACCCTTTGAAGTGGTTACTGCATTTCTTACATTTCATTGATTTGATTGAAAACATCTTTGATTCTCCACGAATAGAAAGATATGAATTCCTCTCTTCTATGGATATGAAACGGGTGGGCTATTCCTAGGAAATAGCCATAGTCACGCTTTGCATCACATCCACACGAATACGCTACCAGATTATTTATTGACAGGCTCGTCATCTACTGAAGTCGATACTGTTCAGGCATTTCACGCACTGGCATTGAGCAGTTTGCCCACCCCCTCCCCCTTGCCATTGGGCAGGGTCTGTTTAAAGGCGCCGAGCAGCTGGTCGAGGTTGAGATTGCTGGCACCGAGGGAATCCTTGAGGGTATCGAGCTCGCTTTGCAGCGCATCGAGGCGGGTGCTCTGGGTACCATTGGCCAACTGGCTACGGGCGCTATCGATGGCGGCAGGGAGGGATTGGCCGCCATTCTCCTGCCCCAGAGTCTGCATCAGCTCCCCCATAAAGTGGTTGATGGCCGAGCGGTTCTGTTCGCTATCGGCATCCTTGATACCGAGTCGCTGGAACAAGCTCTGGACAGTCGGGGCAAGGCGATCCTCCTGTACGGCAGGCTGCACGGGCTGGGGTTTGCTACTGCTGACAAGCAGCTGACTGCCCAGCTTGAGGGCGATAGAGGCAAGGGGAAGCAGGTTGCTGATCATGATATCTCTCCGCGACAACGACCCTTGATGGTGTTGCCAAGAGGAATGCATAAGCGGGGCCAGAACGATGAAAAAACGCCAACCATAGCCAACTCATTGAACAACCGAGCAATTTGAGTGACCGCCTCGTGCTTGGGCATTGCAACTGAGGTCATCACAAGAGAGCCGGGCGGCCAGCGGCTGCCGCTGCAGTTCCAGGCGGCAAAGGGGCATTACCGCAGCAAACCGGAGACGGCAGGGCTCCTCTTCGCTATATACCGCTACATGCCCGCCATCCCCTTGATCACGTCATTTTTCATTCATTAAACTTATGGGCATTAAGATCATGTAAATTTTCTTATCTAACATGTTCGCGCATGATGGCTCTCAAACCGGATTTGCCGTTGCCGCTATGCTGGCCGGCAGCCGCCTTCTCCCAGCCTCTTTCGTTTATGGAGTCGCTATGTCCCTGATCACCCCCTATATCTCCCCCGAAGTCAACCAGCTGGCTCCCGGCTTTCGCGCTTTGAGCATCACGGTGCAGGCCGCCGCCGTGGTCGACCCGAACGTGGGGGCGCGCGCCCTTGATGAAGCCTGCACCGCCATGCTGACCGCCGATGTGCCGTGGGCAGAGGCGCATCTCGCCGCCTGGGGCGAGCTGTTCAGAAAATTTGGCGCCAAGCCGCAGCGGACTCCCTGTTCCGCCGAGGCTCTGAGAAAGCGGGTCGCCCGCGATGGCAACCTGCCCGCCATCGATCCCGTGGTCGATCTCTACAACGCCATCAGTATCCGCTACGCCATTCCGGTGGGGGGCGAAAACCTGCTCACCTATGAGGGACTACCGCGACTGGTGGTAGCCGATGGCAGCGAGCAGTTCGATACCATGAAGGGGGGCGAACCCGCACACGAATCTCCGGAACCCGGCGAGGTGGTCTGGCGGGATGACAAGGGGGTCACCTGTCGGCGCTGGAACTGGCGGCAGGGTGTGCGTACCCGACTCAGTGTCGATTCGGGCCAGATGTGGTTCATTCTGGAGAGCCTGACCGAGATGCCGCTGGCTGCGCTGCATGAGGCGGGGGAAAAACTGATCGCCGGGCTGCGGGAGATGATGCCGGAAGCGGTGATCGCGCAGAACCTGATCGGCCATAACGAATAGGCGATTTTCGTCAGCAGGATACAGAGAGGGGCGCCGCAGCGCCCCTCTCTCTTTTCACTCTGCTCAGCCCAGCAGCAGATAGAGCTGGTGAGCGGCCACACCGGCACACAGGCCGCCGATGGTGTGGGCAACGATGGCGCGGGAGGTGAGGTGGCGATAGCCGAGGGCATCCAGCATGGCGGTGTGGGTGCTCAGGAAGCCACTCCAGCACATCCCCATGGCGGTAAACACCGCGACCTCGTTACCAGTGATCCACCCCTTGGCGATAAAAGGGGGCACCAGCGACATGGCGGCACCGACAGCACCGAGGGAGGTAGCCGGGAAGGCGACCAGCTCCGGCTGCTGGAAACCGAACAGCAGGTCAAACAGCCAGCTCACCTTGGCGGCCAGCACCGGCAGCAGGGCTACCCCCTGAAACGCTTCGCCGGTATAGCCCTTGTCGCCCGGGCCGAAGGTGAGCAGCATCACGAAGGTACTGATGATCAGCACCCCGGGGATCACCGCCATCCCCAGCTCCACGCCAGATTTGCCGCCATCGAGCAGAGAGTTGAGGATCCGCAGCCAGCCGGGAGCCGCCTCTTTGGTCACCCCTACCTTGCGGCCGTCGGACGATATAGCGTCATCGTTCAGCACTTCCCCCACCAAGGGGCGGATCATCCGCTGCATCAGCCGGGTAGAGACCACCGAGCCCACCAGAGCACCCAGCAACCCGATCAGCGCCGCGCTGGCGGTGGATTCACCGCTCGGCAGTTGCAGGGTGGCCATAAAGGTCACCACGATCAGCCCCATGCCGAAGGCGGTGCCGAAGTTGGTGAGCGACACCAGCTGCCAGGGGGTGAAGCCTTTGCGAAAGCGGCTGTCCTTGGCGAGGCTGATCACCGCCGGGTTGTCGGAGAAGAAGGTCATCAGCGCCGCCAGCGCGGTGCGGCCAGGCAGACGAAACACCGGCTTCATCAGCGGGGCCAGCAGCACCTCCAGCAGGCGGATCACCCCGAACTCGCTCAACAGCTGGCTCAGGGCACCGGAGAGCACCGTGATCCCCATGATAAAGAGCACGGTATTGAGCAGCAGCTGGTGGGCGGTATTGAACAGGGTGTTGACCATGGCAGAGAGGCCCATCTGGCTGCCGAGGTAACCGAACAGGCTGCCGAGAATAAGCAGCACCAGCACGGGTTCCATCCAGTTCCGAATGGCGGCAAGTCGCCCCTTTGACTCTATAACTACATGATTTTCCATATCTATCCTGCGGTTCATCTGTGCGTGTGTGGTTGTTTTTATGGTTAAAAAATGGCTGCGCCAAATAGAAAAAAGCCCTTGTCTTGCGACAAGGGCTTTTTGAATTGGCTCCTCCTACTGGACTTGAACCAGTGACATACGGATTAACAGTCCGCCGTTCTACCGACTGAACTAAGGA
>NZ_JAAKRF010000027.1:0-49401 GCF_049173005.1 Aeromonas sp. 602658
TGTCCGTTTCACACCTTGTCCCATCGGGTTCTCCATTTATTGGGGGGAAAGGTGTAAACCATATTCAGGACGGGACAGAGTCGATAAAAAAGCCCGCCGGTGCGAACCGGCGGGCTTTTTGTTTTCTGGTGTTCGGGAAGATCAGACCCCGACGTGGAACGCCTGCTTGAGGTTGCGGATAAACTCTGCATCCCGGCAGAGGGTCTTGCCCGGGCTGTCGGAGATCTTGGCAACCGGGCCGCCATTGCACTCGATCAGCTTGAAGACGATGTTCATCGGGCTGACACCGGGCAGATCGCAGGTGATCTTGGTGCCGATGCCGAAGCTGGTATTGATGCGGCCACGGAAGTGACGGAACAGCTGCACCGCCTTGTCGAGGTTGAGCCCGTCGGAGAAGACCAGGGTCTTGTCGGTAGGATCGATGCCGAGACGCTGATAGTGGCTGATCGCCTTCTCGCCCCACACCACGGGATCGCCGGAGTCGTGACGCAAGCCCTGATAGCTGCTGGCTAGCTCGAAGTCGAAGTCCCGCAGGAAGGCATCCATGGTAATACAGTCGGTCAGGGCGATGCCGAGATGGTCGGTAAACTCGTCCAGCCAGCTGGTGAGGGCGGCGCGTTGGCTATGCTCCAGCGGGAAGCCGAGCTGCTGGTGCGCCTGGAACCACTCATGGGCCTGGGTGCCGACCGCGGGCAGCTTGTACTTCTGGGCCAGCATATAGTTGCTGGTGCCGCGAAATGCCGGCAGCCGCTCCTTGAGGCGACCCACTACCGCATCCTGCACCGCGTGGGAGAAGCGGCGGCGGGTGCCGAAGTCGATGAGGTTGAACTCGCTCATCTCGTCGCTGCTCAGCTCCTTCTCCAGCTTGTCGATCTTCTGATCGAGCCGCTCCAGCGCGTGGCTGACGCCGAACTGGGGGTAGCGGAAGCGGTTGCGCATCTCGCTGATGATGGCGAGCACCGGGATCTCCCACAGGATCACATCCTGCCAGGGGCCCTCGACCCGCACATTGATGCGGCCATCCTGCTCGAACACCTTGAGCAGCGAGGCGTCGAGCGGCTTGCGGCGCAGGTGGTCGAGGTAGTCAGGAGTGAAGAAGGGACGCTCGGCCAGAAAATCGAGCTCTGGCCTGGTCAGTCGCAGCGAACCGGCGAGGCGCAGTTGCTCCTCGATCTGCCCCATCATGGGCAGCAGATCCTCTTCATTGCGGCTGTGAAACTCGGCCACCACCTCGGCATCCGGATAGCGATGGAACACCGCCTGCTGCATATGCAGCTTGTAGGCGTCGGTGTCGAGCAGGCTGGTGAGGATTGGGGGCATATCAGGCTCCTCGCAGACTGGTGAGCACGATGGAGCTCCCCTGCCGCATATGTAACGTGCAGGCGTCGGTGTCGAGCAGGCTGGTAAGAATTGGTGGCATATCAGGCGTCCAGCAGGCGTTGTACATCGATCAGGGTCTGGGCCAGTTCGGCGCCAGCCTCGATCATCTGGGTGTGGGCGCTGGCAACCGTCGCGGGGGCGATGCCACGGCAGGCATCGAGATGGACGATTACCCGGAAACCGGCGCGGCGAAGTTGCAGCACGCTGGTTTTGACACAGTAGTCGGTGGCGAGGCCGCCGACCAGTACGGTATCGACCTTGCGGGCTTGCAGGAATTCGATGAGTCCGGTGCTGCGCCGTTCAGCCAGGTCGTGGAAGCAGGTGCCGTAGGGATGCAGATCCGGCTCGACCCCCTTCCAGACGAAGAAGTCATAGTCGATGGGGGCGGGCAGGCCGTCGAGCAGCTCGAAGCCCTTGCTGCCCGGTACGCAGTGAACCGGCCAGGTGAGGTCGGCGTTGGGCAGATCCAGCGGCAGCAGCATGCCTGCGGGGTCAGAAACGGCCCAGTCGGCATTGGCAGGGTGAGAGTCTTTGCTGCCGATCCGCAGCGTGGCGAGGGTGGCCTGAGCGTTTAGCGCAGCCACAATATCATCACCGCCCGCAACGGGCAGTTCGTTCGGGCAGAGGGGGGTAAAGCCCTTCTGCGCATCAATATCCAGGCTGGCGACGGTTCCCATGATTGGCTCCTGCACATACTATTCGTGTGATATTATCTACCAAACATTAATGGAAGGCGAGCAGGGCGATCGGCATGCTGAGAATGAGTCTGGATATGGTGGTGCTGCGGTTGCATGAGGAGCGGCTCGAGCTACTGCTCGAGACCCGCGATCGCCCCCCCTTTGCCCACTGCTGGCAACTGCCGGCGCTGCGCATCGACGAGACCCAGGATCGGGATCTGGATGCCGCCCAGCGCCGTCTGCTGGCGGAGTGGGGGCTCGGTCACTGCTACAGCGAGCAGGTCTGCACCCTCGGCAATCTGGAGCGGGATCCCCGCGGCTGGTCCACGACCCTGGTCTATCTCTGTCTGGTCGATCCGGAAGTGGAAGCGATCCACGGTTGCTGGCATCCGCTCGCCAACCTGCCGGGGCTGAGCCTCGCCTTCGACCATGTTCAGCTCATCGCCAAGGGGTTGGAGCGGCTGCGGATCAAGAGCCGCTACAGCACCCTGCCGCTGCAACTGCTGGGGCCCGAGTTCACCCTCTCCGAGGTGCAGCGCGCCTTCGAAATCATCCTGCAAACACCCATGAATACGGCGGCATTTCGCAAGCGGATCCATCGCGCCGACATTCTGGTTGATACCGGCCGCAAGCGCACCGGCAAACAGCGCCCCGCCATCCTCTACCGGCTGGAGAGCCCCTGCTGCGTGATGTTCGATCAGGTGATGCACGGAGCGGAAGCATGAGTGAGACCGGTGTGCACAAGGTGCTGGTGAGTGCCTGCCTGCTGGGTCAGCCGGTGCGCTACGATGGTCAATGCAAGGGGATCGTCAGCGACTGGCTGAGTGAGCTGGGTGCCGAGGGGCGGGTGCTGGCCTTCTGCCCCGAAGTGGCGGGCGGTTTGCCGACCCCGCGCCCTCCTGCAGAGCAGCAGGGTGAGCGGGTAGTGACGGCGAGCGGGCTGGATGTGACTGCCGAGTTCGACCGTGGCGCCGAGCTGGCGCTGGAAATCTGTCAGACGCAGGGCATTCGCTTCGCGCTGCTGAAAGAGGGGAGCCCCTCATGTGGCAGCGGCCGTATCTATAACGGCCGCTTTGAGGGGGTCTCTGTGGCGGGCGAGGGCAAGACCACCGCCCTGCTGCGCCGCCACGGGATTGCTGTCTTTTCCGAAAATCAGTTGGCCGAGTTAGCTTCTGCGCTCTCTTTGGATTCCTCCCCGGATTTGGCGGCAACCGGCAGCGGCACCTGACCGCTCTGCCACCCCTCCAGCACCTCGTCTTTCTCCTGCCAGCGCTGGTTTAGCCACTCCTGAAAACCGCGTTTGAACTGCTTGTCGTTGAAGTAATCCCCAATCAGCGCCTCATCCACCGGCAGCTCTTCAATCCGCACCTGAATGCGTTTTACCCGCCCCATCAGGAAGTCCTTGAACGGGGTCTCGGCGTTTTCCGGATAGCGGATGGTGACGTTGATCAGGCTGTCGAACTGCTCCCCCATGGCGGCCAACGTAAAGGCCAGCCCCGCCGCCTTGGGCGGCATCAGATGGCGGTAGCGGGAGCGTGATGCGTCCCGTTTCTGCTCGGTGAAGCGGGTTCCTTCCACGAAGTTGATGACGGTAGTGGGGATGTGGCGAAACTTCTCGCAGGCGTTGCGGGTGGTCTCGATATCCTTGCCGCGCAGGTGCGGGTTCTTCAGCAAAAACTCCCGTGAGTAGCGACGCATAAAGGGCATATCGAGCCCCCAGCAGGCGAGCCCCAGCAGCGGGATGTAGATGAGCTCGTGCTTCATGAAGAACTTGGGCACCGGCAGCCTATCCCGGAACAGGTGGCCGAGCACCACGATATCGGTCCAGCTCATATGGTTGCTGATGATGAGATACCAGCCATCCTTGCGCAGCTTGGTATTGTCCTCCACCTGCCAGCCAATACGGGTGGTGAGGCGGATCACCAGCGCATTGCAGGCCAGCCACAGTCTCATGAAGCGGTTGTTGAGCCGGCTGCAGGCACGGCCAAAGGCCGGGATCGGCAGCAACAGTTTGGCCAGCGACACCAGCAGGATCAGACTGGCACACAAGGCGGTGAAAAGGATGGTCAGGCCCGCGCTGATGATCAGCACCAGCGGGCCGGGAAGCAGGGATAGCATGAATGTTTACTGCGCCTTGGTTGCCAGTAGTTGGCTCAGGGTCTGGTCCTTTTCGTGCCAGATCCCGTTCAACCACTGTTGAAACTCTTGTTGGAACTCGGGGTCATTGAAGTAATCCCCCACCAGCTTGCGGTCGATCGGCAAATAGCGGACCTGAACCTTGATTTGCCCGACCCGGCCACACATGAAGTCCCAGTAGCTGGGGATGCCGTCCGGATAGGCGATGGTGACATCCACCAGTTGATGCAACTGGTCACCCATGGCTGCCAGGGTAAAGGCGATGCCGCCTGCTCTCGGGTGGAGCAGGTGACGATAGGGCGAACCCTGCTTCTGATGTTTGCCCTTGGTGAAGCGGGTGCCTTCGACGAAGTTCATCACACTCACTGGAATGTGGCGGAACCTGGCACAGGCTTTACGGGTTGTTTCTATATCTTTTCCCTTCAGATGGGGATGCTTTTCCAGAAATTTCCTGGAATATCGCCGCATGAAGGGGAAGTCGAGCGCCCACCATGCCAGACCGAGAAAAGGTACCCAAATCAGCTCTTTCTTGAGGAAAAACTTCAGGAAGGGGATTTTTTGGTTAAAAACCCGCTGCAGTACCAGTATGTCGACCCAGGATTGATGGTTGGCAATCACCATATACCACTCATTCCGGTGCCCTTTGTCCACTCCGACCACCTCGAAAGGGGTTTTGATGATGGTTTTCTGGATCTGATTGTTGAAACCGATCCAGCAGCTGGCACAGCCATCGAGCAGCCAGTTGCAGAGGGTGCGCCACCCCTTGAGGGGGAGCAGGAGCTTGAGCAGACCCAGCGAGAAGATGGGGACAAACCAGAAGAGGGTGTTGAAAAAATAGAGCAGGGTGGAGAGGCTGCCGCGCAGTCGCTCTGTCAGCTTGTTGGGCATGAGTCGGGTCCGTCTTGCTGTCGATAAAGGGCCATCAAGTGGTCAGATCTGTGGCCATAATATCAGCCGATTGCCCGTGAGACCATTCAGAGCCGTTACGGGGTTGGACTTACCCTTTCCCTTCTGTCAGCTGCTGCGCAATCGCGACAGCAGCCTGTCCATGGCGCGATAACCGAGCGCCTCGATAAGATGCTCCTTGCCGATGGCGGGTTGCCCGGCCAGATCGGCGATGGTGCGTGACACCCGCAGGATGCGATGCCAGGCCCGGATGCTGAGCCCCAGCTTCTGGATGGCGTTCTCCAAAAATTCGGCATCTTGTGGTGATAGTCGGCAAATATCCTCAATCTCGCGGCTATCCAGCAGGTTGTTGAGCTTGCCGTTGCGACTCAGCATGCGCTCTCTCGCCACCAGTACCCGATCGCGGATCTGCTGGCTCGACTCTCCCCGTTCCGCCTTGCCGGTCAGGCTCCCCTTGGGCAGCAGCGGCACCTCCACTGTCAGGTCGAAGCGGTCGAGAAAGGGGCCGGAGAGCTTGCCGAGGTAGCGCAGGATCTGATCCGGGCTGGAGCGGGTTTGGCCATCGCCATAGTGGCCACAGGGGCTGGGATTCATGGCGCCCACCAGCTGGAAGCGGGCGGGGAAATCCACCTGACGTGCGGCCCGGCTGATGGTGATGTGGCCCGTCTCCAGCGGCTCGCGCAGGGAGTCGAGCACCTTGCGCTCGAACTCGGGCAGCTCGTCGAGAAACAGCACTCCGTTGTGGGCCAGCGATATTTCGCCGGGTCTTGGGTGGCTGCCGCCTCCCACCAGCGCCACCGCCGAGGCACTGTGGTGCGGCGTGCGATAGGGTCTGTGGTGCCAGTGACCGGCGCGCGGGGTGAGGCCACCGATGGAGTGGATGGCGGCGGTCTGCTGCGCCTCCTGCTCGCTCAGCGGCGGCAAGATGCCGGGAAGGCGGCTCGCCAGCATACTCTTGCCAGTGCCGGGCGGGCCGATGAACAGCAGGTTGTGGCTGCCGGCGGCGGCGATCTCCAGCGCCCGCTTGGCCTGAGACTGACCGATCACATCCTGCAGATCCGGTACATCGGGCAGGCTCTCCGCGTTTTGGGGATCCGGCAGCGGCAGTTCGTACTGGCCCGCCAGCCAGGCGGTGACGGCCAGCAGCTGATGGGCGGTGCGCACCTCGGCATCCTGAATGAGGGAGGCTTCGGGGCCGTTCTCTCGCGGTACCAGCAGGGTGCGCCCCGCATCCCGGCAGGCGAGTACGGCAGGCAGTACCCCGAGTACGGGACGAATTTCGCCTGTCAGGGCCAACTCCCCTAAAAATTCGTGATCGAGCAGATATTTTGCAGGTATCTGCTTGGAAGCGGCAAGAATACCGATGGCGATGGCCAGATCAAAACGGCCCCCCTCCTTGGGCAGATCGGCGGGGGCCAGATTGACGGTGGTATACTGCTCTTGGTAGAGAACTAAAGGCGGTGCCATGACCATTGCATACTCATACATAAGATTCAGTACAGCCGCTCAACAAGAGGGTGACAGCCTAAACAGGCAGATTGCAGCCAGTCGAGACTGGTGCAAGCAGCGTGGGATCGAGCTATCAGATAAGACATACAGGGATCTCGGTGTCAGTGCATATCGAGATAAGAAGCGGGTGGATCTTGCTGCCATGCTGCAAGCGGTGGAGCTTGGCACTATCAAGGCTGGTGATTACATCATCCTTGAAAACCTCGACCGCTTGAGCCGTCAGGGCATCGACAAGACACAAGAGATCATCAAATCAATCCTTCGCCACGGTGTGAACATCGTATCTCTTCAAGATGGCTTAGAGCTGGATAGTTCCAGCGTAAATGACTTGGTATCGGTCATTAGGATCGCACTCAGTGCAGATCTAGCACACAAGGAAAGTGTCAAGAAATCCGAACGGGTGAGTGCTGCAAAGCAGGCTCAGCGGGAGCAAGCAAAGCAGGGTAAGGCAATCAACAAGCGGTTGCCTTACTGGCTTGAGAGAAATGATGACGGTTACCAGTTCAATGATGGCGTTGATGCTGTCAGTTTGATGATCCAGCTTCGGACAGATGGCCTAGGGTTCCATAAGATTGCCATGGCCCTAAATGCTTCTGAATTCAAACCACGCTGGGCTGACCATTGGTCTGATACTACGATCCGGAACATCCTCAGTAGTCCCGCCCTTTATGGTCGTTACCAGTTCAGAGATGGTGACGGAGTTGATGATTACTATCCGGCGCTGGTCTCCTATACAGAGTTTAAAGCCTTCCAGAGCACGTACACGGCCTCAGCTGGTGGACAGGAACACCATAACCATCTGTTCGGTCTGGTGCGCTGTGGGGCCTGTGGTGGGGCTATGAGCAAGAAGGTGAGTAAGCGCAAGGTTGCTGGAGAATGGAAACGTTATAAGGGATGGATTTGCACTAAAACGCTGTCCGGTGCATGTGCTCAGAAATCGCCAATGATGGATCTGGATACATTGGTCATTAAGGCTGTGAAGCGTTTAAAGGTATCCGACTCCAAGAAGATCAGCCGTGAGGCAAACCAACTGGATCAGGAGATTGATACCAAGAAGGCACGATTGGACGAGATTACACAGGCTCTGGTGTCTGGTAATGGTTCGGTCAGTGTCCTGAGTGCTGCTGCAAGCACCGTGGAGAGAGAGTTAAAGGCTCTGCTGGCTCAGCGTAAGGATTCTGTCAGGACGTCTCATAGTGAGATTCAGACACTCTATGGCCTACGTGATGACCCTAAGTTGTTCAACGTTGCATTGAGGCGGGTAGTTGACCGGATAACGGTATCACATAAGGGATCGTCTACTTGGCATGTAGCCATCCACCAGCGAAACGGGCACCTGATTTCGGTTGCTGCATTCCGCAAAAGTCAGCGGAGTCCTTGGCAATATCTCTTTGGCAATACTGCGGAGATTGCGGCGATTGGATCGAAGAGTGGATTGGAAGAATGGGAGGTTGAGTCATATTGAATGACTAAGGTTCAGAACTATTGATATGTTATTGACAAAGTTGTTTCAATAGTTCTGGAGCCTTGTCAAACCATGACCATTTATTATGGTCGCGTATATTCATCAAAATTTAAAAGTGGTTTCAAAGAGATTTCAAGTATCTACTAATCCAGTTTTCTTGACGAACTAATCTTGTTTTAAGTGCTGTATCTTCATCTATTTCAACTATTGGTTGATAACCATGGCATTTATAAGTGAATGGAGAGAAATTATAGTAATTAAAACCTTCTTTTCGGATTGTTTTATTTTGCATGTTCTCTAAGTATTCACAATAAAAAACCCCATTGCTCGTTAGCACGAATAGTTTTGGCCATGTTCTGTACACTTCGGCAGCATAAAAAAATCTAGGTTTGCTCATGGTAACACTCATCTTAGTTTGTTATTTTATAATAACCGCCACATTCGCGAAAGTATGTTCGATGTACATCATGCGAAGTCACATTAGTTTTCGCTAAGATTGATTTCATGTCTCTTTCAGCCTTTTTGTTTATTTGCATTACAGCGTAGTCAGACATGTCATGAAAGTATTTTAGATGGTCTATCCAGCCCTGCCGATCACTGTAATCGAGCGTGGATGCACCATAGGTAAATGCAATGCATCGTTGAGCCTGTGCAATGGGGACATTCTTCGCATTTTTGCGACGTTGCATTTCAGACTTTTCTGATATCTGAGAGGTGTCAAATTGACTGGCATCGAGAGCCGATACTACAGGAAAGACGGTGGGAACATTCGCGATTACATTCGAAGAAAGTAAAAATACGAGGGAGGGAAGAATTATTTTTTTTATCATGTTTAATCCAAAAAAATAAAAATGCGATAGTACTACTATTATCAAAAGTGATATAAAAGTCAATGGATATTGCAACACATGATAAGAACTAAAGTGAAACAATTATCTTATCGAAATTCAAATAGGTACATATTAAGTTCATCTTATTTTTAGGCTAATGCTAATCGCCTTGATGTACCGGTACAGGGTAGCCACTCCCACGCCTGCCGCCTTCGCTGCATCTTCCTTGCTCACGCCCTTCTCAATGAGCCCCAGTGCTTTCTCACACTTCGCCACGGTCTCCGGCGACTGCTTACGCCCAGTGAACTTGCCCGCCGCCTTAGCCTTCTCTATGCCCTCTGCTGCGCGTCTACGCCGATCCTCGTAGTCCTTCCGTGCGGTGGTTGCCAGTATCTCCAACAGCATGTTGTTCACATGGTGAAGGATGTCAGATACCAATCCGGTGTTGCTGGTTAGCACCAGATGACTTGTTGGCAGGTCGATGGACACTAGATGGATTTTCTTGTCTTCAATGGTGCGCTTGAGGGTTCGCCAGTCTTCCGCAGTGAGACGGGTCAGACGGTCGATTTGTTCGACTAACAGAACGTCCCCAGCTTCAGCCTGTTCAAGTAGACGGCTTAGCTCTGGTCGGTTGAGGGTTGCACCAGATACGTTCTCGATGAAGGTTGCCGTGATGGTATGGCCCACGCTGGTAGCAAACTGGTTGATGGCTTCCAGTGCGCGGGATGCGTCTTGCTGGTCGGTTGATGCTCTCAGGTAGGCAAGGATCTTCATTGTCTCTCACATAGGTTTTATCTTATGAGGTAAATGATAATCCTATCACATGGGTATCATCAATAGTCTAATGATAGATTGCTATCACATGACTGGTGGCTCTCGTTTGGGGATAGTCTAATGATAGGGTGTGTGTGCCCTTGGATCTGGGCAATCGCTAGGTATCGTTTAAGTTTTGGTATGCAGTAGAGATTACTTCTGGTCAATAGATGAGCAGGCTTGCTGTCTGGGAGTTGCTGGGCCTCTGTCCCAACTAGGATCGATTACGTGGTCTGCATTTGGTCTAGACCGATTCGGGATTGATTCCTAAGTGGGGGTCGAATGCCCCCCCGTTGAGTTGATTAGTGTGTTAACCGTTTGAATCTAGTCTGTAGGCGAAATGTACGTGGATAGGAATTTTTCTACGGCGGAATGCGGCTCTCAGGCCGATCCATGGTTTGCAAGTATTGAGGCCAGCGACTTTGCTGCACAGGTGCGGACATCATCTAGGCTAAGGTCATTGAACCGACTATCAACTATCCCATCAAACGATTTGTAGGCATCAATCGCCTTGGCTCGTGGGCTAATGCTCTCGGTGTACTGCCCTCGTGACTTGGCAAGCATTAAGTAATCTGCGGCATCTTCTACCGTCAGGCCGCATTTGAATGCAGTCATACAGATCTTGAATGCGCCATTGTGTCGATTACCTGCACCCAATCCGGCAATGATTGCATCAACGGCCTTGTCGCAATATGCCCGAGCTCTGTGCTCGTTGTATGAGCCACTCTGAGAGGCTATACGGCGCTGCTCCATCAATCGCTGCTCGTTCGCTGCTATCGCATCAAACTCTGCTTGCCATCGCTTCAGAGACAACGTAGACGGCTTAGGATTGAACGTGGCATCAGGATCGTAAGAGAGGTAGGTCAGGCGGTTGAAGTTACAGGTGCTGCCATCGGTATTATCTGCTGGGATCCCTACTTTTATGAATTCCTTCACCATCTTCTTATACATGAACTTATAGTGCTCGTTATTCTGAATACGATAGTCGGTCATGACACCCACTTTCAGACCTCCAGATGGACTAATAAAGGTGAATGCGATGTATTTGTGCAGTGGACTATTCATAACCAGATGGCGTAGCTCTTCAGCCGTAGATATTGTTATGCCGTCTACATCGATAACCATAATCCCGTTGTGAGCCATTGCCTTGTCTTGGGCGAACCCTCCATGCAAATCTTCATATGCTCCCATCAGCATTGCAGGGAGGTTGTCTTTGATTACGTCTGCTTCCTTCTTGCGGTCTTCTGCTTTGAGTTGACGAATGGATTCGATACGGGTATCCAAGCCAAGGCCACCAGCACGAATGCAGTTGATGATGGTTTCAAGTGAGTGGATGAGCATTGGCTCAAGGCCACGATGGGTTTTCTTCAAGGTGACTTTCATAGTGTCTTGTCTTAACTTATTGTTATTAAATTGAAATATAGAAATCGTGAAAAACTTGAGGGAGTTTTATTTGCTTAAGGTCTTTAGCAAATGGTTTTCCCTCAGAAACTTCACGTTTTTGGTAGTAGGTGGATGGTTAGATACCTAGCATGGATAGGTTATTGACCTGCTGCTTGATGGTCTTCGTCTTGGCATCAGCAATGGTTTTCTTGGTGTGCCCAGTTGCATGACAGAATGCTTCAGTGGTGTGCCCTGCCCCAGTGATTACCTTTTCCCGAACCCTGAATCGGTTGTGCTCTGCACTGCTCAACGGCACATCCCATCCAACACGAGGGTCAGGTAACGTCCAAGTACCATGGTCATCAACCACAAACCCAGTCAGGAACCGGAACAGGTTTAACCTCATTCGCTTCTGCTCATCGGTGTGCCATTCCCATTCGCGACTTGCAGGCATCAACTGTTCCCAGAAGGCACCGGCCACCTGTTCGAGCACTTCACTACTGATCCGTGTACTGGTGAGCTGCTTCTTGAACTCGGCTACTACAGCGGTGGTGGTGTCTCTCATCGTGATATCCCGAACGGTGACCATCATCCATTTCCTGCCCCGAGCATTAACCTTTGAGTAGACCTGCCAGCAATCACCACGGACACCAGTGTTTTGTATGGCTACCCACTCTCGATGCCACTCGATTGCCGATTCTAGAGGCCCCTCAAACTTCGCAGGGTCATGTGTAGCGGTCAAACTCACGATTAACGGGTGATCGGACTGCTCAATACTGTACGGCAATCCATGTTCTTCTATTGCTCTCAGGAGTGCCTTCCGAGAGATGTTCTTCAGTGCTTTGAGCTCTTCGACTTCAGTTAGCTCCAGAGCCTCGCACCTATACCCGTAGCTGTTCAGCTGGTGGATTATCTGTACACCAAATCGTCCACGGGGACTGCGCTCAGCTAGCAGGCTGTAGAGGTTTGCCTTGCCCCGATACTCGGGATCTTGCCATTTGCACTTGTCAGCTAAGACGCTCTCAGAATGCGAGATCGTTCTTCTACCGCTCTCGTGGACGTGGATCAGTTGGTCGCCTTCAATCACTAGTTGATCGGTGCCTTCACCTGCAATCAACCAGTGAGTTGCCTGTTTGCGTGCTCGTCCTTGTTGCTGGAAGACCAGCCCCGCATCACACTGAGTGGAAATAACATGGAAGTCGTCATTGAAGTTGATACCTTCGGCAAGACAGTTAGTAGCAATAACTACCTGATACCCACCAGCAACAACAGATGAGTGCTCAATCATCTTTTCGTAGGCAATCATCGCGGGGCTACCATCCTTAGAAATCGTCTCGCTGGTCATCACGATGGCCGTAATACCCTTGTCCTCTAGATGGCGGCAAATTGCATTCGACTTTTCAGTAGAGTTGACGAATACCAAAGCGGGTTTATCTTCGCTAGAAATTGCACCAACAATGGTTGCAACAATGTATCTGGTGTTCTGGGCAATCACACTATTAGTCTCAATCTGAACGACGTTCAGATTTCGTTTAAACGAGCCTTCGATAGTAGTAATAGTGGTCGGTCTTACGGGCAGAAGGTCAACATTACACGTTGCTGAGTACAAGTAGACGGGAATGTTATTGGATGCTTCTTTGATAGTTTCAATCAATGCTTCAACGGGTGCCCGAAATCCACCTGAGTAGAGAATCTGACATTCGTCTACGTGCATCTCTCTAATACGTTTCAGGTCGAGTTTGTCCAGCTTCTCTATCTGCTCAAAAGTTAGATTATATCTACCATCACGTCGTGCAGACGCTCGCTCTTGCTGTAGGATTGCCTTGACGGGGAACACCACGGCACCGTTGTTATTGTTGGCGCTTGTGGTCATGTGGTAGGTCTTGCCGACGCCAGTTGCAGCCTGAATGAGGTGTATGCCAGTCTCTTTGGGGAGGTGGTCTGCTACGTCACTTAATCGCTGACCTTCTGCCAGTTTTATTATTTTCTCTAATGCCATTAATCATTGCTCTATTCTCCATAATAAAGTTGCTCACAAGTTGATAGGATTTACTTAGCTACTTTGATTAGCTGCCCAAGTCGTTCATTGATTGCACCATTCGATGGGGTTCGGATGGCGTGTTTAACTCTGAAGTGATTTAACTTTTGCTTTGTTGTACTCAGTGCAATCGCGGCAAGAGTAGTTCCGTATTTCTCGATAAGGGATTTGGTGTGAAGTTCTTCTCTATTCATATGATACCTTAATAGTTGATAATACTGGTGGTATAAATCACAGGCAAAAAGAAGGCTGCTAAAAAATAGCAGCCAGCTTTTCGAGCAATCTGTATGACACCAGATAAGACAATCTTACCATAGATAACGGGGTTATAAACTTGACTTATTAAAAAAGTTGTGGGCATCGTCCACTGTAAACCGTCAGTTTGTTACTATAATACTTATAGAGGAAGAGTGACGTTTTTACTATAGAGAGTCCCTATCCCTTCGGGATATGTGGATTATTTTTTTGTATAAAAAATTTTAAATAAAAAATAATAATATATTTTATTTATTTTTTGATTTGCATAAATCACATGCTTTCCCACTAAAGTAAGTTAACTGTGATGTGTTTGCTCGGGAACTCGAAATTGCCGTTGAGCAGGGCGCTGCGGACCCGATCCCGCGACTCCTTCACCGAGGTTTCCGGCAGGCCGACCATGTTGAAGGCGGGCAGGCCGTTGGAGAGGTGCACTTCCACTGTAACTTGCGGGGCCGCGATCCCGAGGCTGGCACGGCTATAAACCACAGCTAATGACATAAATCCCGTCCTTGAGTTGATATATGTTCTGACTAACTGCTTGTTTTTGGTTTTTTATTCCAGAGTTCCGGCTGGGGAATAGCCAAAATCAGTGGGTTGTCACAGAAAAAAGGCTTGCCCAATAAAAATCACCGTGCTAGTTCTAATAGCCATTCGCGGTAGAAACCGCCCCAATTTCACAGGATTTCCGGTTGTAACTATGAACATGGTCTCCCGTTTCGTCAGCATTATTGTGGTCCTAGTGGTGATTATTATCTCACCGCTCGGGGCTCGTTTAGCTGCACGGAACAAGGGATAGACCCACCACCGGACAGAACGAAACAAGCGACCCCCGAGCCTCACAGCTCGGGGGTTTTTTTTCGACCAAAGGACAGGATTTTCCACATGAACGGCGCGCAGTTTTTGGTACAGGCTCTCAAGAAACAGGGTGTGACCCAGGTGTTTGGTTACCCTGGCGGGGCCATCATGCCGGTCTACGATGCTCTGTATGACGGTGGTCTGGCCCATCAGCTCTGCCGCCACGAGCAGGGTGCCGCCATGGCCGCGGTCGGTTATGCTCGCGCCTCCGGTCAGGTGGGGGTCTGCATCGCCACCTCCGGCCCCGGCGCTACCAATCTGGTGACCGGTCTGGCGGAGGCGCTGCTCGATTCGGTGCCGCTGGTGGCCATCAGCGGTCAGGTGCCCTGTTCCGCTATCGGTACCGATGCGTTTCAGGAGGTCGACGTGCTCGGCATGTCCCTCTCCTGCACCAAGCACTCCTTCATGGTGACCGATGCCGCCGATCTGGGGCGCGTGCTGGCAGAAGCTTTCGCCATCGCCACCGAAGGGCGCCCCGGCCCTGTGCTGATCGATCTCCCCAAGGATGTGCAACTGGCCGCGGTGCCTGCCCAGAGCCCGCTGTTTGCAGTGGAAGAGCCGGAGGTGCTCAACCCCTCGGATCTGGCCGCGGCCCGCACCCTGCTGGCTGCCGCCGAGCGTCCGGTGCTTTACGTCGGTGGCGGAGTGGGCATGGCCAATGCCGAGCAGCAGTTGCGCGACTTTGCTGCCGCAACCGGCATGCCAGCAGTCACCACCCTCAAGGGGATCGGCGCGCTCGACCCCGATAGCCCCGTTTATCTGGGCATGCTCGGCATGCACGGCACCAAGGCGGCCAACTATGCGGTGCAGCAGTGCGACTTGCTGCTGGTGGTGGGTGCCCGTTTCGATGATAGGGTGACCGGCAAGCTGGAGGAGTTTGCCCCCGAGGCCAAGGTGATCCATCTCGATGTGGATGCCGCCGAGTTTGGCAAGCGCCGCGCCGCCGAGGTGGGTATCACCACGGATCTCAAACAGGTGCTGCCGCGCCTCGCCATGACTCTCGACATCGCCCCCTGGCGTGAACACTGCGCCGCCATGGCCCGCGAATATGCGTTTCGCTACGACCACCCGGGTCAGGCCATCTATGCCCCGGCGCTGCTCAAACAGCTATCTGCCAAGTTGCCGGAGAGCAGCGTGGTCGCCTGCGACGTGGGTCAGCACCAGATGTGGGTCGCCCAACACATGCGCTTCACCAGCCCGCGCAACCACCTCTCCAGCGCCGGTCTCGGCACCATGGGCTTTGGTCTGCCCGCCGCCATCGGCGCCAGGATGTCGCGCCCGGAGGATGAAGTGGTGCTGGTAAGCGGTGACGGCTCTTTCATGATGAACGTGCAGGAACTCGGCACCATCCGCCGGGCCCAACTCAAGGTGAAGATGGTGTTGCTGGACAACCAGCGCCTCGGCATGGTGCGCCAGTGGCAGGAGCTGTTCTTCGACGGCCGCTACAGCGAGACCATCCTCTCCGATAACCCCGATTTCGTCGCCCTGGCTGCCGCTTTCGGCATTCCGGGTGAGACCATCACATGCAAGGAGCAGATAGCCGGTGCCCTCGATCGCCTGCTGGCAAGCGAGAGTGCCTACCTGCTGCATGTGGCTATTTCAGAGGAAGAAAACGTCTGGCCCCTGGTTCCGCCGGGAGTCGCCAACCACCAGATGATGGAGCAACGCCCATGAACCCGCACACCCTTGCCCAGCCAGCATTTGCACAGCACACCCTGCATATCCATGCCCAGCCCAGACCGGAAGTGATGGAGCGGGTGCTGCGGGTGGTGCGTCACCGCGGCTTCAATCTCTGCGCCCTCACTATGGAGACGAGAGCTGAGCAGGATTGCCAACAGCTGCGGATCACGGTTACTGTCGAGTCGGTGCGTCCCATCCAGCAGTTGTGGAGCCAGCTGGTGAAGCTGGTGGACGTCTCCCGGGTCGATGCACTGGAACAGCAACCCCGGATCAGAGCTTAAGGAGCCAAGCCAATGTCACAGCCTTCCCAATCCGCCACTCACCCCCAATACATCTGGTTCAACGGCAAACTGGTGCCCTGGCAGGATGCCCAGGTGCACGTGATGAGCCACGCCCTGCACTACGGCTCCTCGGTGTTCGAGGGGGTACGCGCCTACGATACCCCCAAAGGCACCTGCATTTTCCGTCTGCAGGAGCACACCCGCCGCCTGTTCGACTCCGCCAAAATCTACTGGATGGACGTTCCCTACAGCGAGGCCGACGTGAATGAAGCCTGCCGCACCGTGGTGCGCGAGAACGGCCTGAAGAGCGGCTACCTGCGCCCGCTGGCCTTTGTCGGCAACGTGGGGCTGGGGCTGCATCCGCCGCTGGATGCCAAGGCCGACCTGATGGTGGCTGCTCTGCCATGGGGCGCCTATCTCGGCGAAGAGGGGCTGAAAAACGGGGTGGATGTGTGCGTCACCTCATGGAACCGGCTCGCTCCCAACACCATTCCCACCGGCGCCAAGGCGGGCGGTAACTATTTGTCCTCCCAGCTGATCAGCCGCGAGGCCAAGCGCAACGGCTTCGCCGAGGGGTTGGCGCTGGATGTGAACGGCTACCTGAGCGAAGGGGCGGGGGAGAACCTGTTTCTGGTGAAGAACGGCGTGCTGTTTACCCCGCCCGCTACCGCCGCCATCCTGCCCGGGATCACCCGCGACACCATCATGACGCTGGCCCGCGATCTCGGTTACGAGGTGCGCGAGCAGGCGCTGCCCCGCGAGGCGCTCTATGTGGCGGACGAGATCTTTATGACCGGCACCGCTGCCGAGGTGACCCCGGTGCGCTCCGTCGATCGGATGAAGGTGGGCGCTGGCAGCCGTGGCCCGGTGACAGAGCAACTGCAGAATGCCTTCTTCGGTCTGTTCAACGGCCAGACCGAGGACAAGTGGGGTTGGCTGACGCCCGTCAACGACTGATGAGAGAGGGGAGGCGCTGTGCCTCCCCGAGTCGCTTCCGGTGAGGGCTCTGCGCGGTGCCCTCACCAGGATCGATTCCCGATCCGAGAGTCACTTTTTCATTTTCAAAGATAATGAGCCCGCTGGGCATTCAGGGAGTAGAGACATGCCGAAGTTGAGATCCGCCACCACCACCCACGGACGTAACATGGCCGGGGCCCGCGCCCTGTGGCGTGCCACCGGAATGACCGATCAGGATTTCGGCAAGCCCATCATCGCCGTGGTCAACTCCTTCACCCAGTTCGTGCCGGGCCACGTCCACCTCAAGGATCTGGGCCAGCTGGTGGCGCGCGAGATCGAGGCCGCAGGCGGCGTTGCCAAGGAGTTCAACACCATCGCCGTGGATGACGGCATCGCCATGGGCCACGGCGGCATGCTCTACTCCCTGCCCTCCCGCGAGCTGATTGCTGATTCGGTGGAGTATATGGTCAACGCCCACTGCGCCGACGCCATGGTCTGTATCTCCAACTGCGACAAGATCACCCCGGGGATGCTGATGGCCGCCCTGCGCATCAATATCCCGGTGATCTTCGTCTCCGGCGGCCCGATGGAAGCGGGCAAGACCAAGCTCTCCGACCAGATCATCAAACTGGATCTGGTGGACGCCATGATCCAGGGCGCCGATCCCAAGGTATCGGACGCCCAGAGCGAACAGGTGGAGCGCAGTGCCTGCCCCACCTGCGGCTCCTGCTCCGGCATGTTTACCGCCAACTCCATGAACTGTCTGACCGAGGCGCTCGGTCTCTCCCAGCCGGGTAATGGCTCCATGCTGGCGACCCATAGCGACCGCGAGCAGCTGTTCAAGCTGGCGGGTCAGCGCATCGTGACGCTGGCCAAGCGCTGGTATGAACAGGATGACGAGAGCGCCCTGCCGCGCAATATCGCCACCAAGGCGGCGTTCGAGAACGCCATGGCGCTCGATATCGCCATGGGCGGATCCACCAATACCGTGCTGCACCTGCTGGCAGCGGCGCAGGAGGCCGGGGTGGACTTCACCATGGCCGATATCGACCGCATGTCCCGCAAAGTGCCTCAGCTCTGCAAGGTGGCGCCCTCCACCCAGAAATATCATATGGAAGATGTGCACCGTGCCGGTGGCGTGGTCGCCATTCTGGGTCAGCTGGAAAAAGCGGGCCTGGTGCATGGGGATACCCGTACCGTGCTGGGTTGCTCCCTCGTCGAACAGCTCAATGAATATGACGTCAGCCGCCAGCCGAGTCAGGAGGTGGTGGACTTCTACCGCGCCGGGCCGGCCGGGATCCGCACCACCAAGGCGTTCAGTCAGGATTGCCGCTGGCCGGAGCTGGATCTGGACAGAGCCGAAGGGTGCATCCGCTCGCTGGATAATGCCTATAGCCAGGAGGGCGGCCTCGCCGTGCTTTCCGGCAACCTCGCGGTCAACGGCGCCATTGTCAAGACCGCCGGGGTTGATGAGGAGAACCTCACCTTCCGTGGCCCGGCACGGGTGTTCGAGAGTCAGGAGAGCGCGGTGAACGGCATCCTCGACGGTACAGTTAAAGCGGGCGAGGTAGTGGTGATCCGCTACGAAGGGCCGAAAGGCGGCCCGGGCATGCAAGAGATGCTCTACCCCACCACCTATCTGAAATCCATGGGGCTCGGCAAGGCGTGCGCCCTGATCACCGATGGTCGCTTCTCCGGCGGCACCTCGGGTCTCTCCATCGGCCACGTCTCGCCGGAGGCCGCTTCCGGCGGCACCATAGGTCTGGTGGAGGATGGCGACATCATCAGCATCAATATCCCGGCCCGCAGCATGGTGCTGGAGGTGGCCGACAGCGTGCTTGCTACCCGCCGCGTCGCCGTGGAAGCCCGTGGCTGGAAGCCGCTCGATCGTCAGCGTCAGGTCTCCTTTGCCCTGCGCGCCTATGCCATGTTCGCCACCAGCGCTGATAAAGGCGCGGTGCGCGATCGCTCGATGCTGGGGGAATAAATCATGGTTTCTGCGGCGGATTATCTACGCAAGGTGTTGCTCTCTCCCGTCTATGAGGCGGCGCGAGTCACCCCTTTGCAAACCCTGAAGAAACTCTCCGAGCGGCTCGGCAACCACGTCAGCCTGAAGCGGGAGGATCTGCAACCGGTCCACTCCTTCAAGCTGCGCGGCGCCTACCACAAGATCGCCACCCTCACCGAGGAACAGAAGGCGCGCGGCGTTATCGCCGCCTCCGCCGGCAACCACGCCCAGGGGGTCGCCCTGTCGGCCGCCAAGCTCGGCATCAAGGCGATCATCGTGATGCCCAAGACCACGCCGGACATCAAGATCGATGCGGTGCGCCGTCAGGGCGGCAACGTCATGCTGTTTGGCAACAGCTTCGATGAGGCTTATGGCGAGAGTCGCCGCCTCGCCACGCTGGAGGGCTACACCCTGATCCCGCCGTTTGACGACGTCGAGGTGATCGCCGGGCAGGGCACCATCGGCAAGGAGCTGCTGGAGCAGGATACCCACCTCACCCACGTGTTCGTGCCGGTGGGGGGCGGCGGGTTGGCCGCCGGGGTGGCGGTCTATATCAAGCAACTGCTGCCGGATGTGAAGGTGATCGGGGTGGAGGCGGAGGGCTCTGCCTGCCTCAAGGCTGCCATGGCGGCCGGTGAACCGGTCAATCTGGAGCGGGTCTCGCTGTTTGCGGACGGGGTGGCGGTCAAGCGCATCGGCGAGGAGACCTTCCGCCTGTGCAACCAGTATCTGGACGAGGTGGTGACCGTCTCCAACGACCAGATCTGCGCCGCACTGAAAGACATCTTCGACGACTGCCGCGCCATTGCCGAGCCGTCGGGCGCCCTGTCGTTGGCAGGCCTCAAGGCTTACAGCGAGCGGGAGCAGGTGAAAGGGGGGCGGATGGCGGCCATTCTGTCCGGCGCCAACGTCAACTTCCACAGCCTGCGCTACGTGTCGGAGCGCTGCGAGATCGGCGAGAAGCGCGAGGGCATGCTGGCGGTGACCATCCCCGAGCGCAAGGGGGCCTTCCTCGACTTCTGCCGTCAGCTCGGGCCGCGCATGGTGACCGAGTTTAACTACCGCTACGCCGATGCCGAGCAGGCTTCGCTGTTCGTCTCGGTGCGCCTCACCGGCGGTGACGAGGAGCTGGGCCAGATCATCGATCAGCTCGGCGGCAACGGCTATCCGGTGGTCAACATGACCGAGAGCGAGCTGGCCAAGAATCATGTGCGCTATATGATTGGCGGCCGCCCGGCCCGGCCCCTTGGTGAACGTCTCTACAGCTTCAAGTTCCCGGAGCAGCCTGGCGCCCTGATGCGTTTCCTCGAGACCCTCGGCTGTCGCTGGAACATCAGCCTGTTCCACTACCGCAACCACGGTGCCGACTACGGTCGGGTGCTCTGCGCCTTCGAGCTGCCGGACGAGGACGTGGCCGCCTTCCACGACTACCTGCGCGAGATTGGCTACGGCTGGAAAGAGGTGAGCGACGACCCCGCCTACCGGTTATTCCTGGCTAGTTGATGGCGAGATCGCTATGAAGAAGGAGGGAGGCGTTGGCCTCCCTCTGTTTTTAAGCTGCAATTGGGAACTTCTGTCTGAGCCATTGAAATCCATGGGCCAGCGCCATCAGTAGCAGAGTGCCGGGCAGCACCGTTTGCCACAGGAATGCTGGCTCTTGTCCTGTCATCAGGATCTGCAAGGGATTGGCGCCTGCCGGAGGGTGAAGAATATTCAGTCCCTGCATCAGTGCGATAGCCAGCCCGGTTGCCAGAGCCATCTGCATTTCAGCAGGGAGGGGAAGCATGCCGATGACCAGTCCGACGCAGGCCGTCAGCAGGTGACCACCCAGCACGTTTTTGGGGCGCGCCAGCGGACTATCTGGCAGGGAAAACAACAACACACAGCTGGCCCCGAAAGGTGCCATGACTAGCGCGACATGCCAGCTCAGATTGAGCCATCCCAATATGCCGATGGTGAGTGCGGCGCTCACACCTGCCCATAACGGGCCATACCATTTTGTCATCATGCTTTCCTCTTGGTTTGCCAGAACTGATTAGGCACATTAGGTAGACAGATCGGTGTACTTCAAGAGGCAAATCATGAGTGAGAAGCGTCAACAACTGGTGGCGACGGCCTACCGTCTGTTCAACCGTCATGGCTTTCATGCCACCGGCATAGATCGCATCTGGGCCGAGGCGGGGAGTACCAAGCGCACCCTCTATCGCCACTTCCCGACCAAGGATGCCTTGATTGAGGAGGTGCTGCTCGTTCGTGACCGGGAGTTCTTCGCCTTGCTTGACCAGCGGCTGGCCGGTGTGAGCGGACGTGAAGCTCGCCTGCAGGCGCTGTTTGACGGTTTTGCAGAGTGGTTTGGCCGCTCTGATTTCTATGGCTGCAACTTTATCAACGCCAGCGCCGAGTTTGCCGACCCACGCCATCCGGTGCGCAAGCTGGTGATGGCCCACAAGCAGGCGTTATTGGGCTGGGTGATAAACCAGCTCAACTGTTCTCTGGCACAGGCCACCGAGCTTTGCCTGTTGCTGGAGGGGGCGATCGTGATGGCTCACAGCTATCAGCAGCCACTGGCGCTGGAGCAGGCCAGAATGCTGGCAAAGACCATTTTGGCCGACGATGGCGCGATAATGCAGGCCGCTTCACACTCCTGAGATGCTGGTCATTTGAGGCTGCGTTCGGATGGGATACCCTGATCGGCGGAGAGGCCGCCTGACGGCTTCACACAGGGAGAGTGCGCACTCAGGCGCCCATAACGACTTATTGCAGAGGCGAAAATATGAATAAATCCATGCTTGCCGTATTGGTCAGTGGTTTGCTGGCGGCCGGAGCCGTGCAGGCCGCTGCTCAGGATAATACCTGGTATGTCGGTGGCAAGGCCGGTTGGTCCAATTACTATGGCGTTGACCACAACCAGTATGCCGAGTCGATTGCCCAGACGTTGGGTAATACCAGCGAGAACACGGATGATCTGGGTCTGGGTCTGTTCGCCGGTTACCAGCTCAACCCCAACCTGGGGTTCGAGCTGGGTTATGACTGGCTTGGCAAATACGACACCACCTCGGGCACCGGCGCCAATACCCTCAATACCGAAGCCAAGAGCCAGATGATTCAGGCCACCATGAAGATCAGCTTCCCGGCAACGAATGTGCTCGATCTTTATGGCCGGCTCGGCGGTGCCTATGCCTGGACGGATAGCGAGATCAGCTTCGCCAATAGCAGCGAGACCGGTAAAAAGCATGGCGCCGCATTTGTCGGGGCGCTGGGTGCCGAGTACGCCATCGATCGTGACTGGGCCGCCCGTCTGGAGTACCAGTACACTACGCCGCTGGGAGATGCCTCTCTCGATCGCTCAGGCATCGAGCTGGATAACGGCCTGATTTCGTTCGGCATGCTCTATCGTTTCGGTCAGCAAGGGGGTGAGGTTGCTGTGCCGGCGCCAGCTCCGGCAGCCGAGCCTGCCCCGGCTGTGGTGGTGGAGCCCAAGACCTTCAGCCTGAGTTCCGATGTGCTGTTCGAGTTCAACAAGGCGACCCTGAAACCAGCCGCCAGCCAGGCGCTCGATGCCCTGTTCAGCCAGATTGTGGCGGCCAATCCGAAGGATGGCGTCGCGACCGTGGTCGGTTATACCGACCGCATCGGCTCCGACAACTACAACCTGGCCCTCTCCGAGAAGCGGGCCCAGAGCGTGGCCAGCTATCTGGTAGCCAAAGGCTTGTATGCTGACAAGGTACGGGTCGAAGGGCGTGGCAAGGCCAATCCGGTCACTGGCAACAACTGCGCCAGCCGTTCCAAACAGGAGCTGATTGCCTGTCTGGCACCGGATCGTCGGGTTGAAATCCATCTGGAAGGGGTTTCCCAGCCGGCGCAGTGATGCTGCGGCTAGAGATGGGATTCGAGAAGAACGGGAGGCCAGGCCTCCCGTTTTCTATGGTCAGCGTGATCGGATGGTGGTGCAGACCTGATTTGCCAACATCATGAGTTATCGAATCTTTTCCTAATAGGAATAGTTATTATATTTCCAGGAAATTACAGGGTAAAAAAATAGAATTAAACTTTGCGCCTGAAGATCCTTTTGGTTAGAATCTCTGCGTGTTATCAATAGACAGGTAAATATTATGGACTGCGACAGTTGTAGCCGATTGCAAATCGCGATGCGGGTTTACCAGAGCTGAGGCCGAATATTTTATCTTCTCTCTCACTCTGATTGCTCGAATCACAAGCATAGAGTGCAGCATCTATATGAGTCAGCATCGACTCTCACAACCTCTTTATCCCGCCTTCATCAGGGATTCCGGTTGTAAATCTGGATCGTTCCGCTCATCTGCGAGCCATGCGCGCCTCGCGACCCCTGCAATTGAACGCTTCATCATGCATCCCGGTACTGCCCGTCAGGGCCGTCACAGCGTCGGAACCATGCATCCGTGCCGTGGTCGGGAAGGGATCAAGCGTAAAATAACAAGATGGATAATCTCATATTGAAAACTATTTCGTTTTCGATATGGCAGGTTGCACATTAAAATAAATGATGTGATTGATTAATATATTTCGGCGGTGGCAAGGGTCGCGCTGTAATATTTCTATAGGCGTGGTTTTCTCCGATGTTCTTACCCGCCAGATATCACTGATACTATTTCCTGCCCGCATCCAGTTATTTCAAACTGTCGTAATCCTGATTTTCTTTATGGGTGATGCCGCTCTAGTTGCGGGATCACCGGATTGGTCCGCTGATAATGCAGACTCGCGGCCATGCCTGCCAACGACAGTGTGTATCGCTGTCCATGGTTCGTCCGGCCCTCTCTCCACCCCACTCGGAGGATATCGTATGACCGAAGAGCCCAAACCTCGACCCTCGGGGTTCACGTCTCCCCACTCCTGATCCCCCCTGCGGGGACGGGATGCGGTGTTCTGACCCCTGATCTGACCCAACCATGCAGGTTAGCTCGACGGCAGACATTTGTCTGACGAGCCGCCCCGTGCGCGCCAGTTGAGCGTGCCGGCAACGAGTCGGGTTCACAGCTTTCGATATCAGTACTGACGCCTGGCCTGGCCCGCGACAGGGCCCTTCTGCAAGCGAAAATCAGGATTTAAAGTTATGAAGCAACAACATACTGCCAGCCGGCACAAGCAACAGGGGTTCGTCGCCCCGGGCCGTGCCAATGAGAAGCTCTCCTCCCGGGTGCTCGACGAGGCCGACAAGTCCCTCGAATACACCCTCACTGCCGTGCGCGGCAATATCGACGGCCTGACCGCGACCGAGGCGGCCAATCGTCTGGTCCAGTTTGGCCCCAACGAGGTGACCCACGACAAACCGCCTCATCCATTGATCCAGCTGCTGCACGCGTTCAAGAACCCCTTCGTGATGGTGCTGATCGTGCTCGGGCTGGTCAGTTACGTGATGGACGTACTGATGGCTGAGCCCGGCGACGAGGACTGGGTCAAGGTGATCATCCTCGGTGTCATGGTGGGCTTGAGCGGTCTGCTGCGCTTCTGGCAGGAGTACCGTTCCGCCAAGGCGGCCGAGGCGCTCAAGTCGCTGGTGCGCAATACCGCCACCGTACAGCGTCGTCCCTCGCCGGGCGCCACCCCCCAGCGCAAGGAAGTGGCAATGACCGAGCTGGTGGCCGGAGACATAGTGCACTTGCAGGCGGGGGACATGATCCCCGCTGACATCAAGCTGATCGAATCCCGCGATCTCTTTATCAGCCAGGCGGTGCTGACCGGTGAAGCGTTGCCGGTGGAGAAGTACGACACCCTGGGCGCAGTGGCCGAGAAGTCGGCAGACGGCAACAGCACAGGGGACGTGGGGTTGCTCGACCAGCCCAACATCTGCTTCATGGGCACCAATGTGGTGAGCGGTACAGCCAAGGCTGTGGTGGTGGCCACCGGCAGCGACACCTACTTCGGTTCGCTGGCCCGCAACGTGGTGAGCCACAAGCGCATCGAGACCAGTTTCGATCGCGGCGTCAATAGCGTTACCAGGCTGCTGATCCGCTTCATGCTGGTGATGGTGCCCATCGTCTTTATGCTGAGTGGCATCAGCAGTGGTGACTGGATGTCGGCGCTCACCTTCGCGCTGGCGGTGGCGGTAGGGCTCACCCCCGAGATGCTGCCGATGATCGTCTCCGCCAACCTGGCGCGAGGGGCGGTGGCCATGGCCAAGCGCAAGGTGGTGGTCAAACGGCTCAACTCGGTGCAGAACTTCGGTGCCATGGACGTGCTCTGCACCGACAAGACAGGTACCCTGACCCAGGATAAGATCATCCTCGAGCACCACTACGACGTGCGTGGCAACCGGGACGACCGGATCCTGCAGCTGGCCTGGCTCAACAGTTATCATCAGAGCGGCATGAAGAACCTGATGGACATCGCGGTGATCGAGCATGCCGATGTGCTGGGAGCTGGCTGCAAGCCGGCTGGTTACAGCAAGGTGGATGAGTTGCCATTCGACTTCGTGCGCCGCCGGCTATCGGTGATCGTACAGGATGAGCGTGGCCAGCAGCTGATGGTCTCCAAGGGGGCGGTGGAAGAGATGCTGGCCGTCTCCAGCCAGATCGCCGATGGCCAGGAGGTGCGGGATCTGACCGACGCCGATCGCCTTGCCCTGCTGCGCCAGAGCGAGGAGTTCAATGCCGAGGGCTATCGGGTATTGATCGTGGCGACCCGCGAGATCTCGGCAGGCGAGTGCAAGCAGAGCTATCGTACCAGTGATGAGGTCAATCTGGTGGTGCGCGGCTTCCTCACCTTCTTCGATCCGCCCAAGGATTCGGCCGCACCGGCCATCCGTGCGCTGAACGACTATGGTGTGGCGGTCAAGGTGCTGACCGGTGACAATCCCATCATCACCAGCAAGGTGTGTCGTGACGTAGGGCTGGAGCCCGGCTTACCGCTGCTCGGCAAGGATATCGAAGGAATGGATGACGTGGCGCTGTGCGAGGTGGTCAAGCAGACTACCATCTTCGCCAAGCTCACCCCGCTGCAGAAGTCGCGGGTGGTGAAGGCGCTGCAGGCCAACGGCAACACCGTCGGTTTCCTCGGTGATGGCATCAACGATGCGCCGGCGCTGCGGGATGCGGACGTGGGGATCTCGGTGGACAGCGGTGCCGACATCGCCAAAGAGACCGCCGACATCATCCTGCTGGAGAAGAGTCTGATGGTGCTGGAGGAGGGGGTGATCAAGGGGCGCGAGACCTTTGGCAACATCCTCAAGTACCTCAACATGACCGCCAGTTCTAACTTCGGCAACGTCTTCTCGGTGCTGGTGGCTTCCGCCTGGCTGCCATGGGCACCCATGCTGGCGATGCAGATGCTGATCCAGAATCTGGTGTATGACGTCTCCCAGATGCTGCTGCCGTGGGACAAGATGGATCCCGAGTTCCTCAAGCGGCCGCGCAAGTGGGAGGCAAGCAACATCAAGCGCTTCATGCTCTGGCTCGGCCCGACCTCGTCGGTGTTCGATATCAGCACCTACTGCCTGATGTGGTTCGTGTTCGGTGCCGGTGCCCTCTATGCCACCGCCAACGGCAGTATGGATCCGCTGGTTAACGGTCAGGCCATCATGAACTCCGGCTGGTTTATCGAGGGGCTGGTGTCGCAGACGCTGGTGGTACACATGTTGCGTACCCGCAAGATCCCGTTCCTGCAGAGTACCGCTACCCTGCCGGTGCTGCTCTCCACCTCGATCGCCATTTCCATCGGCTGCTACCTGCCCTTCTCGCCTGTGGCTGAGCACTTCGGTTTCATCACTCTGGATGGGCCCAAGTACTTCATGTGGTTGGTGATTACCATGCTGGCCTACATGGGGCTGACCCAGACCGTCAAGACCATCTACATCAAGCGCCACGGCCAATGGTTCTGATGAAGAGCTAGCAAAAAGGTCGGGGTGATCCCGGCGCGACGGAAAAAGAGAGCCAGCCGCGCAAGCGGACTGGCTCTCTCTATTTGGTGTGACCCGACTCCCTTGTTGGCGAGTACCGGTCTGTGGCTCAGAGCTTGAACAGCGGGCGCAGGCGGATGCCGATCAGGCTGCCGGCGAGGGCCATCAGCATCCAGACCCAGCCGTGCAGGCTGCCGGAGGCGGTACCGTCGAAGAAGCCGCCGAGGTTGCAGGCGCTGTACATGGCGCCCATCCCCATCAGCAGGCCGCCGAGGATGGAAGCCAGACTGTTGCCGATCCGCATCGGGGCGAAGTTGCCACCACCGCTGATGCAGCGCGCCAGCATGGCCCCCAGAATGCCGAGCCAGAACATGCCGACCATGGGGTTGATGAAGAGCGGCTGGGCCAGCTTGGGGTTGCCCTCGAACAGGCCGAACAGGGAGGCGCCGCGCAGCGCCATGTCATAGACGGCGCCGGTGATGGTCCAGGCCGAGCCGTGCAGAGCGACCACGGACGAGTTGAGCAGAGCTATGATGATGCCGCCGGTCAGCACGGTGAAGCGGCCATCGCGCCAGAACAGGTTACCGCCGCTGAAGAGGGGCTTGAGTTCGCCGGTACGCTTGAGTTCGCTCTTGCGAAACAGCAGGAACAGCACGGCGACCAGCGCCAGGTTGAGCAGCATGCCGCTCCAGATATTGCCGGTCAAATCCTTGGCCAGCACCACATGGCTGGAGAAGGTGGCCTCCAGCTCGGGGCGGAACTGGTTGCTGATGAGGGTGCCGATTCCGTAGCAGATCAGCACCAGCCAGAAGCGGGGTTGTCCCTCGCCGCAGCAATAAAGAGTGCCGGTGGCACAGACGCCTGCCAGCTGCATGCCGATGCCGAACAGGAAGGCACCGACGATGAAGGGAATGCCGATAGCCATCACGTTGCCCACCATGGCATCGCCAAACAGGGCGTGACTAAAGGAGAGGAAGGTGGTGAACAGCAGAATTTCGATGGTGATGGTGAGCAGGTGAACCCGCACATAGTAACTGTTGCGCTTGGTCAGCATTTCGCGCCAACCGAACACGATGCCGAAGCGGCTGAAGGAGAGGGTGAAGCCAAAGCCGAATCCGATCAGGGCCATCAGGGCCCATTTCATACCAAAGGTGTTGCCAAGCCAGAGTAACGCTCCCCCCGCGATTGCCACGATGGGGAGCGACCATTTTCGAGTCATAGCTGTAATTCCTTATAGCTGGATGGAGAATAGGGAGTGCGGATCCTATTCCCACATTGAGTCCAAGGCTACCGGTTTAACAGGTCAGGGGGCGAGAAAATGGCATATCGCTTCTGATGACTTTGTTAGCTACTGATTTGATTTTGAAGGCTTTATATTGCTCGTTGCAGCAGGACGCTTGCCGTTGCGCAGCCCATCCAGCGTGAAGATCAGCAGCGCGCTCCAGATACAGGCGAAAGTAAGAGCCTTGTCCATTGCCAGCTCCTCGCCGTAGAGAGTGACAGCGAGGATGAACATCAGGCTGGGGCCTATGTACTGGAAGAAGCCCAGGGTGGAGAGCTTGAGCCGTGTCGCGGCGGCGGTGAAGCAGAGCAGGGGGGCTGTGGTGACGGCGCCAGCAGCGATCAGCAGCAGGTTGAGGTGCCAGTCGTTCTGGGTGAGATGGCTGGTGGGGCTGTCGGCAATGCCCCACAGATAGATGGCTGCCGGTGGCAGCATGATCATGGTTTCGATCAGCAGGCCGGTAAGTGCATCGAGGGCCAGTTTTTTGCGCACCAGGCCATAGATGGCGAAGCTCGACGCCAACACCAGTGCAATCCATGGCAGAGAGCCAAAGGCGATAAGCTGGATCGTCACTCCGGCAAAGGCCAGTGCCACCGCCCACCACTGCAGTCGGCGCAGTTTCTCGCTCAGAAACACCATCCCCAGCAGCACGTTGAACAGCGGGTTGATGTAGTAGCCGAGGCTGGCATCCAGCATGTGGCCGTTGTTGATGGCCCAGATGAACAGCAGCCAGTTGCCGCCAACGGTGACCGAGGTAAACGCCAGGGTGAGCAGCACTTTTGGCTGACGCAGCACTGCCTGCACCTTGTGCAACTGGCGGCCTGCCAGGGTGAGCACCATCAGCAGTACGCAGGACCAGATCATCCTGTGGGTCAGGATCTCGGCGGCCGGGACGGCAGAGATGGTCTTGAAATAGATGGGGGCTATGCCCCAAAGGGTATAGGCGCACAGGGCGTAGATGACGCCCTGGCGCTGGATCTGTTGCGGCATGCGGATGACCTTTACTGATGCGTTGGATGCGGGAAAACATCGCAAAAAATCAGTGTAGCGATCCTTTATCGAGGAAAGAAGCGAATAAACGAAGTTTGAGAATACGGTTGGAAGCTGGTCAGCCTTTGCCGCGACGGATCTTGTCGACGTCCATCAACAGCCACAACATCAGGGCGATGGCGGAGATCCATGGGCCCCAGGTCACGTAGGCCTCGCCGTGCCCCAGCACGAAAAACAGCAGGGGCAACCCGATCACCAGAAAAAGTACGCTTCCCAGAAAAAATAGCATTTTTGTCTTTATATTTAATGGTTTGCTTATTTGATGATTATATCGATTGTGCCGCCTGATGGAAGACCAAAATGCAAAAGGGGGGATTTCTCCCCCATTGCTGATGATGATGGCTATTTATACCTTTATTCGAGCTGGATCCAGGTACTTTTCAGCTCGGTGTACTTCTCCAGCGCGTGCAGCGACTTGTCACGACCGTTACCAGACTGCTTGAAGCCACCAAACGGCATGGTCATGTCGCCGCCATCCCAGTTGTTGACGAATACGGTGCCAGCACGCAGGGCGCGGGAACCCTTCACCGCCTTGTTGAGATCCGCGGTCCAGATCGCTGCTGCCAGCCCGTAGTCGGTGTCGTTGCCCAGTGCAATGGCCTCTTCGAGCGTGTCGAAACCGGTCACTGCCAGCACAGGGCCGAAAATCTCCTCGCGGAAGATCCGCATCTCGGGTGTCACCTCGTCGAAGATGGTGGGCTCGATATAGAAGCCGCCGCTCTCAAGATTGGTGCGTTTGCCTCCCAGCAGTAGCTTGGCTCCCTCCTGCTTGCCAATCTCGACATAGCGCAGCACCTGCTCCATCTGGATGTTATCCACCATGGCGCCGATGCGGGTCGCAGGGTCGAGCGGGTTGGCCGAGATCCACTCGCGGGCATGGGCCAGCAGTCGCTCCATAAATTGCGGCTTGATGCTGTTTTGCACCAGCAGGCGAGAGGCGGCGGTACACACCTCGCCCTGGTTGTAGAAGATGGCGCCAGCGGCGCTCTTGGCCGCGGTATCCAGGTCCAGCGCATCCGCCAGTATGATGTTGGGGCTCTTGCCGCCGCACTCCATAAAGGCGCGCTTGAGGTTGGACTTGCCGGAACACTCCACCAGGTGCTTGCCGATTTTGGTGGATCCGGTGAAGGTGATGCAATCCACATCCATGTGCATGGCCAGCGCCTCGCCCACGGTATGGCCAAAGCCCGGCAGCACGTTGAACACGCCGTCAGGAATGCCTGCCTCCTTGGCCAGACCTGCGATACGCAAGGCGGTCAGGGGGGACTTTTCGGAAGGTTTGAGAATGACCGAGTTGCCGGTAGCGAGCGCCGGCCCCAGCTTCCAGCAGGCCATCACCAGCGGGAAGTTCCACGGCACGATGGCGGCAACGACCCCGAGCGGTTCCCGGGTCACCAGCGCCAGGGCGGATTCCTCGACCGGCGCGACCTGATCGTAGATCTTGTCGATCGCTTCGGCGTTCCAGGCGATGCAGTTGGCGGCGGCAGGGGCATCGTAGCCCATGGCATCGCCGATGGGTTTGCCCATGTCCAGCGACTCCAGCAGTGCCAGCTCCACCTTGTTGAGACGCATCAGTTCGGCGAAGCGCTGCATGATCAGCTTGCGCTGTTTCGGCGGCAGGCCGCTCCAGCGCTTGTCGTTGAAGGCATCACGCGCGGCCTGTACCGCCAGCTCGGCATCGGCGGCATCGCAGGCTGCTACCTTGGTCAGCAGCTTGCCGTTGGCCGGGTTGATACAGTCGAAGGTGGCACCATTGACGGCATCCCGATAGCTACCGTTGATAAAGGCTTGTGAGGGCAGGGTCAGATGGGCGGCCTTGTGTTGCCACTGGGCCAGGGTCAGGTCACTCATGTTCACTCCTTGAACCGGCAAAAGTCATTGTCCGCGTATCAATATGCTAAACATCCTGCCACTTGTAAATCCATTTTGTAACAATTCATTAAACATTGGCGGCTGGCTGGCCCCTTATCACCCTGTTAGAAACTGGCGGGGGTATTGGCCGAAATCAATACGCACTCCTGCTCGCCCACATTGCGAAAACGGTGAGGAGTGCGGCTGTCGAAGTAGTAGCCGTCCCCCGGTGTCAGCAGGTAGATCTGCTCACCCACGGTCACTTCAACCTCGCCCTTGATGACTATGCCGCACTCTTCACCCTCGTGGCTCAGCATGTCGTCGCCAGTGTCGGCGCCCGGTGGCAGCACCTCCTGCAACATGCCGATGGCACGGTTGGCACGGCTGTGGCCCACCAGCCGGTAGCTAATGGGGTGAGTGCCGAGATCCGGCATATCGGCGGCGCGAAAGATCACTTCGGAGTCCATTTCGGTCTCGTCAGTAAAGAAGCTGGCCAGTGACATGGGGATCCCTTCCAGCACCTTGCGCAGGGAGGCAACTGACGGGCTCACCTGATTCTTTTCGATCTGGGAGATGAATCCGTTGGTCACGCCCGAGCGTTTGGCCAGCTCGCGCTGGGAGAGGGCCGCCTTGGTGCGAACCGCCTTGAGACGGTGACCGATATCCATCGATAGACACTCCTTGACTGTTTACTATTATTAAATTTGTGTTAAATATCTTATACCACCCTGTAGAGTCATCTAGCTAGGGGTGGCATCAGACAGGGCGATAATGAGCCCTTTTTTATGGATTCAGGTGTTTAATTTAATAGGCAATGGCCAATAGTTGCTAAACACCTTAAGGATGAGGTGACCATGAAACCGATCAGCGACATCAATACGCCCTCCGACATGTCCGCCTTCTGGATGCCGTTCACCGCCAACCAGCAGTTCAAGGCGGCGCCGCGCATCCTGAAGTCGGCGGAGGGGATGTATTATCACTCAGAGGATGGCCGCAAGATACTGGATGGCACTGCCGGACTCTGGTGTTGCAACGCGGGCCATGGTCGGCGCGAGATTGCCGAGGCGGTCTCCCAGCAGATTTCCCACCTCGATTTCGCCCCCACTTTCCAGATGGGCCACCCGTTGCCGTTCGAGCTGGCCAACCGGCTGGTGGAGATCGCTCCCCAGGGCTTTGGCCATGTCTTCTATACCAACTCCGGCTCAGAGTCGGTCGATACCGCACTCAAAATCGCGTTGGCCTGGCAGCGGGCTCGCGGTCAGGGCACCCGCACCCGGCTGATTGGTCGCGAGCGGGGTTATCACGGGGTTGGCTTTGGCGGCATCTCGGTGGGGGGCATTCCTGGCAATCGCAAGTGGTTTGGATCCCTGCTGACCGGGGTGGATCATCTACCCCATACCCTCAATATCGCCAAGAATGCCTTCACCAAAGGACTGCCCGAGGAGGATGTGGCGCTGGCCGACGAGCTGGAGAAGATCGTTTTTCTACACGATGCCAGCAATATCGCGGCGGTGATCGTCGAGCCCATCGCTGGCAGTACCGGCGTGCTGATGCCGCCGAAAGGCTATCTCAAGCGGCTGCGGGAGATCTGTACCAAACACGGCATCCTGCTGATTTTTGACGAGGTGATCACCGGTTTCGGTCGTCTTGGCTCCCCCTTTGCCGCACAGGAGTTCGATGTCATCCCCGACATGATCACCTGCGCCAAGGGGCTCACCAACGGCGCTATCCCCATGGGAGCTGTACTGGTGCAGAAGCACATTTATGACGACATGATGGCGGCAGGCAAGGGGGCCATCGAGCTGTTCCACGGCTACACCTATTCTGGTCATCCGGTGGCTGCTGCTGCGGGGCTCGCGACCCTCGAGATCTATCGCAACGAGAACCTGCTCAGCCGTGCCACCGATCTGGCGGGCTACTGGGAGGAGGCGGCCCATTCGCTGAAGGGCTGCAAGCATGTGAAGGATGTGCGCAACTACGGGCTGGTGGCGGGTATCGAGCTGGAATCGATGCCGGATGCGCCGGGCAAGCGCGCCTATGAGGTGTTTGTCCGCTGCTTCGAGAAGGGGGCTCTGATCCGGGTGACCGGCGACATCATCGCCCTGTCGCCACCCCTTATCATCGAGCGCAGCCAGATCGACGATCTCTTCACCCTGCTGCAGGATGCCCTGCAGGCACAACCCTAACCCATATTTGATGGCCCCGCACTGCGGGGCCTTGCGTTGATTTGCTCAGCGCATTTACCACATCAGTTACCACGGAGGATACATGACATACAGGGTCAGCAACTTCATCAACGGCCAGCCGCTGGAGAGTCGCAGCGAGCGGCAAGGGGCCATCTTCAATCCCGCCTGCGGTAAGCAGCAGGGGAGCGTGGGGCTTTCCAGCGCCACCGAGTGTCAGGAGGCGATCGCCATCGCCGAGCGCGCCTTTGCCGACTGGTCGCAAACCCCGCCGCTGGTGCGGGCCCGGGTCTTTTTCCGCTTCAAGGAGTTGATGGAGCAGCACAGAGATGAGCTTGCCCAGCTCATCAGCCGCGAACACGGCAAGGTCTTCTCCGATGCGCAGGGTGAGCTGACCCGCGGGCTGGAGGTAGTGGAGTTTGCCTGCGGCATTCCCCATCTGCTCAAGGGGGAGCACTCCCTCAACGTCGGCCGTGGGGTAGACAGCTACTCCATGATGCAGCCGGTCGGGGTCTGCGCCGGCATCACCCCGTTCAACTTCCCGGCCATGGTGCCGCTCTGGATGTTCCCGGTCGCCATCGCCTGCGGCAACACCTTCATTCTCAAACCCTCCGAGAAGGATCCCTCTCTCTCGCTGCGGATGGCCGAGCTGCTCAAGGAGGCCGGTCTGCCGGACGGCGTGCTCAACGTGGTGAACGGTGACAAGGAGGTGGTGGATGTGCTGCTGACCGACCCGCGAGTAGGTGCCGTGTCGTTTGTCGGTTCCACCCCCATCGCCCAGTACATCTATGCCACCGCCTCGGCCCACGGCAAACGGGTGCAGGCGTTGGGCGGCGCCAAGAATCACATGGTGGTGATGCCGGATGCGGATCTCGATCAGGCGGTCTCTGCCCTGATGGGGGCCGCTTATGGGGCCGCGGGCGAGCGCTGCATGGCCATTTCGGTAGCCGTGGTAGTGGGTGACGAGACCGCCGATGCCTTGGTAGCCAAACTGAAACCGCTCGTTGAGAAGCTGCGGGTGGGCCCGGGGCTGGGCCAGAGCCCGGAAAACGAGATGGGGCCGCTTATCAGCAAGGAGCATCTGGCCAAGGTGCGCGGTTATGTGGATCAGGGGGTGGCCGAAGGGGCCGCGCTGCGAGTCGATGGTCGCACGCTGAGCCACGACGAGGGTTACTTTATCGGTGGCTGCCTGTTTGACGAGGTGACCCCCGAGATGCGCATCTATCGCGAGGAGATCTTCGGCCCCGTGCTCTCCATCGTGCGGGTGCCGGACTACGAGACGGCGCTGCGACTCATCAATGAACATGAGTACGGCAATGGCACCGCCATCTTTACCTGCGACGGCGACACCGCGCGGGACTTCACGGCGCGGGTACAGGTCGGTATGGTAGGGGTGAACGTTCCCATTCCGGTGCCGATGGCGTTTCACAGCTTTGGCGGCTGGAAGCGCTCCATCTTCGGGCCGCTCAACATGCACGGGCCGGATGGGGTTCGCTTTTATACCCGGATGAAGACGGTGACGGCGCGCTGGCCCCAGAGCCTGCGCAGTGGTGCCGAATTCTCCATGCCAACCATGAAGTGATGAGCCCAGGGCTCACCACCATGATTTAATTCTCTTGCCCCCGCAGATCGCTGGTCTGCGGGGGCACTTCTGTAAAGGAGCAACAGATGCGATTGGGAATTCTCGATTGTGACCGGCTGGATCCCGATCTGGCGGATCGTTTTGGCCCCGTCTACTCCGAGATGTTTATCAGGGGGTTTCAGCCGCTGGCACCCGAGCTGGAGTTTCGGGTCTGGTCAGCCATCGATGGGGAGCTGCCGGAGGATCTGCACGAGTGCGATGCCTGGCTCATCACCGGCTCGCGCCACGATGCCTATAGCGATATCCCTTGGATCAAGGCGTTGCGTGGCTGGATCCGTCGGGCCCATGATGCCGACGTCAAGCTGGCCGGGATTTGTTTTGGTCATCAGGTGATCGCCCAGGCGCTGGGGGGCGAGGTGGTGAAGTCTACCAAGGGGTGGGGGCTGGGAGTGTCGGTGCACCCCATGTTGGCTGATGAGCCCTGGATGGCGCCGTCTCGTGATCAGATCCGTATTCTGGCCAGTCATCAGGATCAGGTGGCCCTGCTGCCCCCCGGAGCGACCCGGCTGGCGGGCAACGATTTTTGCCCCAACTTCATGTTCCTGCAGGGGAACAACATAGTTGCCATTCAGGGACATCCGGAATTTTCGGTGGAGTACAACCGGGCGCTGATCGAGCGGCGCCGAGGCCTGTTACCCGACGAGCGTTACCAGAGCAGCCTCTCCTCGCTGGAGGGAGAGGTGGATTCGACCACCATGATGCAGTGGTTGCTGCAGTTTTTGGGGATCCTGCCGCTGCGGGCCGGCGCAGCCTGAGCCCGGTTTGTCAGCGACCCCCTTCGGGTGCTAGATTTTGTAGCAAAATGAAGGATCAAGCGCTGCGATGTCGGGATCGGATGATACACTGGCCGCCCTTTGTGGCGGCCTGTTTGTCTGGCGTGATCGCCGCACCAGCTTGAGAGGGTGAAGCCTTGAAACTACAGCAATTGAAGTACTTGATCGCGATCCGGGACCACAACCTCAACGTCTCGGTGGCGTCCGATGCGCTCTATACCAGCCAGCCCGGGGTCAGCAAGCAGATCGGCCTGCTGGAGAGCGAGCTGGGAGTGCGGATCTTCGAGCGCCGTGGCAAGCATCTGCACCGCATCACCCCGGTGGGCGAGGAGATCATCAAGTGTGCCGAGGCGATGCTCAACATCGAGAGCAAGATAAAGGCGATCTCCCGTGAGTATCTGGATCCGACCGTGGGCACCCTCAACATTCACACTACCCACACTATCGCCCGCTATCTGCTGCCCAAGTCGGTTACCTACTTCACCAAGAAGTACCCCAAAATCTCGTTCCACCTCCATCCGGTGATGTCGGCGAGCAAGGAGCAGATCAGCAAGGGTTACTCCGATTTTTCCATCGTTGCCCACGAAATTGGCTTCGACAAGGAGCTGATCGCGCTGCCCGCCTACCTCTGGACCCTCTCGCTGGTGGTGCCGCAGGATCACCCGCTGGCCAAGGTGAAGAAGCCGACCCTGGAGCAGCTCTGCCACTACCCCATCCTCAGTTACGAGAGCGGTGCCACCGGTCGGCAGGTGCAGGATGAGGTGTTTCAGGCGGCGGGGCTGACCCCGAGCTACTACATGACGGTAATGGATGCCGGAGTGATCAAGCGCTATGTGGAGCTGGGCTTTGGCATCGGCATCATCTCCTCGCTGGTGGCCAACGACACCGACAGCCCCGGGCTGGTCTCCATCAATCTGGAGCACCTGTTCAAGCCCTGTCCGGCCCAAATCTGCTTCAGCAAGAGCATTCTGCTGCAAAACTACATGTATGACTTCATCAGCTCTTTCTCGCCTCACCTCACCAAGGAGGTGATCCAGAGCGTGATGCAACAACCGACCCAGGCGCGCATCGACGAGCTGCTGGCCGGGGTGGAACTGCCCATCTATTGATCCCGATCGGATTACCGATCGCTTACGGTTGTCTCTTCAGTCAGGCTGGGCTCTACTCGGGGTTCAGCCTGTCTCTTTTGGGCTATCTCCATCGTCCGAGGTCTCTATGTCACGTATTCTGCTGCTTGCCAATCTCAACTGTGATCATGTGCTCTCCCTCTCCGAACCGCTGGTGGCGGGGGCCCGGCTGCAATACGTGGATCAGGGACGCAGGCTGGGAGGTGGTGCCGCCAATACCGGCATCGGGCTGGTGTGGGCGGGTCACGAGGTGACCATTGCCTCACGCATCGGGCTGGACGAGACCGGCGACTGGCTGCTGGAGCAGGCGGCCGGTTACGGGCTGGATTGCAGCCATGTGGAGCGCTTTGGCGGCGAGACCGGCGAGTTGCTGATCCTGGTGGACTCCACCGGCGAGCGCACCATACTTCGCCGTCCCCGTCGTCCCGATCTGCCCGGTGATCTGCCACAGGAGGGGATCGACTGCCTCTACGTGAACTATCCCGGCACCGCCATCATCAGTTATATGCGCCAGATGCTCGGCAAGAGCTTTGTGTTGGCCCAGTATCCCAAGGGCGGCCAAGCGCGCCGTCCCTGCCATGTGCTGGTGGCCTCCCGCTCCGATCTCGGCGAGGTAAGTGACCCCTGGCAACATGCCCGCCAGTTGGCGGGTGAGCAGCTTGAATGGCTTGTGTTGACCGAAGGGAAGGCGGGGGCGGTGGCCATCCATGGCGACGAGCAGATTAGGGTCGCCGCGCGGCCAGTCTCGGTGGTCGATACCACGGGAGCAGGGGATGCTTTCGCTGGCGGATTGATCCATGGCCTGGCGCGCGGCATGGCGATCAAGGATGCGCTACAGTGCGCGGTGGACTGGGGGGCGTTTGCCGTCGCCTCCGAGAGCTCCATCCCATCGGTCGCGCTGAAAAACTGGCTGAAACAACCCCACTGAACCACCTCCTTGACTGTCGATTGAGGGGCGGTTCGCAGGCCATATGGCTGCTGGTCGAAGGGGCTTGGTAAGGGGAACTATTCGGGAGATTTACCTGCCATAAAGCGGGCAAACGCCGGACTAACCCGGCAAGTTTGCGATCAATCAAAGAAAGTGTCGATTTATGTGCATCTTCATCGACACCCGGTTGTGCTGCTCTTAACCTGTCACTCCGCAACTCAGATTAAGAGACAGGCCCCCCTCTGGCGAGCCAATGGGCAAACAGAGGCAAACCGGTTGTCTCCTGCCTCTTAGCTCAATGTTGTCGTCCTGATTCCTGGCTTGTAGTAAGAGGCAAGTGCGACCATGCAACTGACACGATTTACCGACTACGCCCTGCGTACCCTGACCTTCCTGGCGGTTCAGCCGGGGGATCGTCTGTCGACCATTACCGAAGTGGCCGATACCTTCGGCATCTCTCGCAACCACGTGGTCAAAATCGTGCACCAGCTTGGCATCAAGGGGTACATCGAGACGGTACGCGGCAAGCACGGTGGTATTCGCCTCGGTCGCTCGGCGGTCTCCATCAATTTACGGGATGTGGTGATGGACATGGAGCATGTGCTCTGTCCGGTCGACTGCAAGCGCGAAAACTGCCGTCTCTCCGGTGGCTGCCGCATTCAGGGCATTCTGCGCCGCGCCATGAACGCCTTCCTCGAAGTGCTGGGTGAGTACACTCTGGCTGATGCGGTGCGCGATCCTAACCGTCTCTGCCACCTGCTGGGTATCGAGCAAGAGACTATTGTGACCATGGCCTGACGGGGCGCGGAATATTGAACAAGATGTGAAAGGGGCCTGATGGCCCCTTTTGCTTTTGTACGCAGGTGGTTTTTAGCGACTGCCTGGCTGGCGGATCAGAGTGATGGCGCCGTGCAGGCAGGCGAGGCCGCAGGCACCGCAGCCATTGCAGGCATCCATATTGACGTTGATGCCGTCGGCGGTGGCCTTGATCGCCTGTTGCGGGCAGGCATCTTCACAGAGCAGGCAGTAGAAGCCCTGCCGTGCCTGACAGCTCTCTTCAATCTGCACCCGGGTCTGCACCTGACGGCCCAGTTGAAGGTCGAGGGCACCGGTGGGACAGGCTCTGGCGCAGCTGCCGCAGTAGCTGCACTGGCCGCAGGCGAGATCGAGCACCGGCGTGCCAGCGATGGGGCTCCCTTCGTACTCCTCCTGGGTGGCCGGTTTGAGCAGACCGCGCGGGCAGGCCTTGAAACATTCGCCACAGCGGGTGCAGAGGGAGAGGTACTGGGACTCCTCGATGGCCCACGGCGGGCGCGCTTCATGGCAAACCACGGCGGGCTTGCGGGAAGCTTGCCAACCTTGTGTTAGCCAACGGAGGAAATAGTGAGTCATGCTCGCCCCTGATACCTATTAGGGGTTAATTTTATCGAAGTTTCGGGAAGCAGGCCAGAGAATAGCGGCCGTCAGGATCGCAAGCGCAGTTGCCCTTGTGTAAGCTAGGCGGGTCTTTTTACGTGGTTGAATGAAAACATATGTGGCTATTTCTCTGGCGTGCGTCCCTGCTCTATGTCTTTCCCCTGCTGATGTGGGCCTACTGCCGCATCAAGGATATCGAGTTCGCCGAGCTCGATACCGGCGTCAACACCCACAAGTGGGTGGTGCTGGCCGCCTACCTCATCTACGTGGTGCTCTGGATCCTGGTTAACCGCTATCTCGAACTCTTCCTGCGTCAGCGGAGCCGCAAATGATTGACCCCGGACTCTGGGGGATTTTGCTGCCCGCCACCGTGCTGGCCCTCGGGCTTGGCTGGCTGATCGGGCGGCGGGCTGCCACGGCGCAAGCTCAGGAGCTGCTGCTGGCGCAGGAGCGTTATCAGGCGCTGCAGGATCGCTTCGACGAGTTGCAGGATGAGCGGATGCAGGGGCAGCAGAAGCTGGATCAGCAGCAGACCCTGCTGATCAAGCTCACCGCCCGCCTCAAGGATGCGGAAGCGACCCTGCGCAGCGAACGATTGGCCGCCGCCGAAAAACTGCAACTGCAGCAGGAGGCGGAGCAGCGCCTCAGTCAGCAGTTCGAGAACCTCGCCAACCGGATCTTCGAGCAAAACTCCGGCAACTTCCGCGAATTGAACCAGAACAGCCTCGATCTGCTGCTCACCCCGCTGAAAGAGCAGCTCGAGGGCTTTCGTCGTCAGGTAGGCGAGACTCATGCTCAGGAGACGGCCCAGCGCCACAGCCTCAAGTTCGAGCTGGAGCGCCTCGCCGAGCTCAATGCCCGCATGACCGAGGAGGCGGCGGCGCTGACCCGCGCCCTCAAGGGTGACAGCAAGCAGCAGGGCAACTGGGGGGAAGTGGTACTGGCACGGATCCTCAGCGAGTGCGGTCTGCGCGAGGGCCACGAGTACCACACCCAGGTCAATATCGAGGTGGAGAAGGGCAAACGCTACCAGCCCGATGTCATCGTCCACCTGCCGCAGGAAAAAGACATCATCATCGACGCCAAGGTCTCGCTGACCGCCTACGAGCGCTGGTACAACGCCGATGACGAGCTGGAGAAGGCGGTGGCGCTCAAGGAGCACGTCGCCTCGGTGCGCAACCATATCCGCGAGCTGGGCCGCAAGGATTACCAGCAGCTGCCCGGGGTGCGTACCCTCGACTATGTGCTGATGTTCGTAGCGGTGGAGCCCGCCTTCCTCACGGCGATGGAGGCTGATCCCTCGCTGGTGCGTTACGGTCTCGACAACAATATCCTGCTGGTGAGCCCCACCAACCTGATGGTGGCGCTGCGCACCATCGAGAACCTGTGGCGCTACGAGCGGCAGAACCAGAATGCCCGCCAGATTGCCGAACGGGCCGGTCGCCTCTACGAAAAGCTGCGGCTGTTTGTCGAGGAGATGCAGCAGATGGGCGGCAGCCTGCACAAGGCGCAGGAGAGCTACGACAAGGCAATGGGACGGCTGGTCAACGGCCGTGGCAACCTGATTGCGCAGGTCGAGCGTTTCCGCGAGCTGGGGGTTGAGGTGACCAAGAGCCTGCCCGAGCCGTTGGTTGAGCGGGCGCTGGAGCGTGACAAGGAGCGGGAGTAGTTTCTACCTGCGCCGACATCAACAAAAGACCCAAACACTGTTTGGGTCTTTTGCTATCTGCCAGCTGGCCCAGTGCTTACTCATCATCAGAAATCCGCAAAGCAAACGGCCCACCGAAGTGGGCCGTTTCTATTTGCAGTGCCGGTGTGGATCAGCGGCTGGCGGCGCGGGCGCTCAGCTCGGCTTTCTCGCTATCGCTCAGGAAGGCCAGGGTCAGGCCGTTCTGCTGGGCGCTGCGGATTTCGCTCGCGGTCATGCCAGCGGCCGGAGCGGCCACCTCATATTCGTGCGGCAAGTCGATCCCTTCCACCGCCGGGTCATCGGTGTTGAGGCAGGCCAGCACACCGGCGGCCAGGAACTGGCGGATCGGGTGCTCGGTCAGGCTCGCCACCGTAGTGGTCTGGATGTTGGAGGTGAGGCAGGATTCGATGCCGATGCGGTGCTCGGCCAGATAGGCCATCAGGGCCGGATCCTGAATCGCTTTGACGCCGTGGCCGATACGCTCGGCGCCCAGCTCGCGAATGGCCTGCCACATGCTCTCGGGGCCAGCGGCTTCACCGGCGTGTACGGTGACGCGCATGCCTGCATCGCGCACCTTGCGGAAGTGGTCGACAAAGAGTTCGCCCGGGAAGCCCAGCTCGTCACCGGCCAGATCGATGGCGACCAGCTTGTCGCGGTGGGCCAGACAGGCTGCCAGCTCCTGATTGCACTGATCGGTGCCGAAGGTGCGGCTCATGATGCCGATTAGGTTGGTCTTGATGCCGAAGTCACGGCTGCCCGCGGCCACGCCGTCGATGATGGCTTCCACCACACCCTGCGGGTGCAGCTTGTGGGCCATGGCCATATAGGCCGGGCTGAAGCGCAGCTCGGCATAGTCGATACCGGCGCGCAGCAGATCTTCCACGTTCTCGTAGGCGACCCGGCGGCAGGCGTCATAGTCAGCCAGCACGGCCACACCCCAGTCCAGTTTCTTCAGGAAGGCAACCAGACTCGGCTCGTTTTCGACGATCTGTACGTGGGGGCGCAGCGCTTCCAGCTCAAAGGCGGGCAGCTGGATATTGTGTTGGCGACCCAGCTCGAGGATGGTTTGCGGGCGGATGTTGCCGTCCAGATGGCGGTGCAGGTCGGTCAGGGGGAGAGATCTGTCAATCATGGGGGCGCCCTCGTCGAGTCAGGTTTGAAAGCCTGCCATTCTAGGCGGGGCTTTCAAAAAAGATACCCCGTTTATGGTTAAACGGGGTTCTGGCGGACTGTGATTTGTCAGGGCGTGATGGGAATCGTTTTTCCCCGGGACTCAGGAGAGATCGAGTTCCTTCAGCTTGCGGGTCAGAGTGTTGCGGCCCCAACCGAGCAGGCGGGCGGCCTCCTGCTTGTGGCCGTGGGTGTGTTCCAGCGCCGTCTCCAGCATGATCCGTTCGAACTGGGGCATGGCATCGGCCAGGATGTCTGTCTCTCCCAGCGCCAGCTTGCTGGCCACCCACTCCTGCAACTGTTGCTGCCAGCAACCGGGCAACGCCGGTTGACCCGGTTCGGCGTTGTGGGTGATGGGGGTGAGCAGCTCGGCAGGCAGGTCGCCGACCAGCACTTCTTGCCCCGAGGCCATCACGGTGAGCCAGCGACAGACGTTCTCCAGCTGGCGCACGTTGCCCGGCCAGGGCAGGCGACTGATATAGGCCTGGGTATCGGGGTGCAGGCTCTTGGCCTCGACGTTCAGCTCTTTGGCTGCGCGCAGCAGGAAGTGACGGGCCAGCTGGGGGATATCCTCACGGCGCTCCTTGAGAGCGGGGATGTGGATGCGGATGACGTTGAGGCGGTGGAACAGATCCTCGCGAAACTCGCCATCGGCGACCCGTTTCTCCAGATTCTGGTGGGTGGCGGCGATGATCCGTACATCCACCTGCACCGGCTGGTGGCCGCCGACTCGATAGAACTGGCCATCGGCCAAGACCCGCAGCAGCCGGGTCTGCACATCCAGCGGCATGTCGCCGATCTCGTCGAGAAACAGGGTGCCGCCGTCGGCCTGCTCAAAGCGGCCGTGGCGGATGTTGTTGGCGCCGGTGAAGGCCCCCTTCTCATGACCGAACAGTTCCGATTCGATGAGATCTTTGGGGATGGCAGCCATGTTGAGGGCGATGAAGCTTTTGTGGGCGCGCGGGCTGTGCTTGTGCAGCGCATGGGCGACCAGCTCCTTGCCGGTACCGCTCTGGCCGTTGATCAGCACCGAGATGCTGGAACGCGACAGACGGCCGATGGCGCGGAATACTTCCTGCATCGCCGGCGCTTCACCGATGATCTCCGGCGTAGCGGTGGCCTCTTGCTGACGAGACTTGCGCTTGGTGCGCTGCTCCTTGAGGTGGTTCTCGGCGCGACGTACCAGCGTCACCGCTTCGTCGATATCGAACGGCTTGGGCAGATACTCGAAGGCGCCGCGCTGGTAAGCGTTGACCGCGCTGTCGAGATCCGAGTGGGCGGTCATGATGATGATGGGCAGATCGGCCTGACGGCGGTGGATCTGCTCCAGCAGGCTCAGGCCGTCGATACCGGGCATCCGGATATCGGAGAGGATGACATCGGGCGAGCGCAGCTCAAGGGCGTGCAGTAGCGCTTCACCATCGGCAAAGCTCTCGCAGTTGAAGCCTTCGCTTCCGAGGGTGCGTTCCAGCACCCAGCGGATAGAACTGTCGTCATCGACGATCCACACTTTGGCGGTCATGGGGTTCCCTTACTTGCGAAGCGGTAGAAAAATGGTGAATTCGGTGTGACCCGGCCAGCTGATGCAGTCAATCCGCCCCTTGTGCTGGTCGATCAGGTTCTGGGCGATGGAGAGGCCGAGCCCGGTGCCCCCCTCCTTGCCGGTGATCATCGGGTAGAACAGGGTGTCGCGAATGGCATCGGGAATGCCGGGGCCGTTGTCGATGATCTTGATCTCCGCTGCCAGTCGGTAACGCTGGCCGTGGATGGTGATCTGGAACGCGGTGCGGGTCTTGATGCGGATAAGCCCGGTCTGATCGCCCAGTGCTTCGGCGGCATTGCGCACTATGTTGAGAAACGCCTGCTGCAGCTGATCCGGCTCCATCTCGAATTCGGGGATGCTGGGGTCGTAATCCCGCTCGATGCGAACAGAGGGAGGGAGTTCGAGCTCCACCAGTCGGCGTACCTGCTCCAGCACCGAATGGACATTGTGCATCTGGTGACGGCCGGGGCGCTGGGGACCGAGCAGCCGATCGACCAGTACCCGCAGCCTGTCAGCCTGTTCGATGATGATGCCGGTATATTCGCGCAGCGCCGGATCCGGCAGCTCTTTTTGCAGCAGCTGCGCCGCGCCGCGCAGGCCGCCGAGGGGATTCTTGATTTCGTGGGCCAGCCCGCGCACCAGCTCCTTGGCCGCCAGCTGCTGGGCATGTTGCTGCTGCTCCTGGCTGATCTTCTTCTGCTGGTCGATCTTGCGCAGCTCCACCACCAGCAGACGTTGTTCGTGGTCGGCCATCGGGGTCGCGCTCAGTTCCACCAGTCGCGGTTCTCCCTCTACCACCAGAGTCACTTCGCTATCGGTAAAGCCTTGCCCTGACACGAGGCACTGCTTGAGCCGTTGCAAATCGAGGGAGATATGTTCCAGCAGATGGGGCAGTTCGATGCCGATCAGCCTGCGTTCACTGAGGGAGAGCAGCTGTTCAGCCGCCGGGTTGACGAACTGGATGCAGAGCCGCTCATCCATCAGGATCACGGCGGTCAGCAAATTATCCAAGAGTGTTTTGGCGTTGTCCGAGCGGGTTGGCACAGGTTTCTCCCTAAAACGGTGCTACACACCTGTTATGCACCGATATGGTGCATAGAGTTTACCCGCATCGGTGCGCTATATCACCCCTAGTCGGCTTTGGGGGTGGGTTTGGGAGCCGGCGTCACGCTCGCTCTATGCAGGTAAAAGGTGACTGGTGTAGATTTAGCAAGGATCGTACCGTCTTTGGCGAGCAGTTCTAGCTGAGCTTCGTGGGCACCGCGATCGACATTTTCGACCCGGATAGAGAGGCTGTTGCTGACGATGGGGGCTGCCTTGCCATCCAGGGTCAGGCGCACATCATACTGGGTTGGCGGTTTGGGGCTGATTTGACCCTGAAAGACGATATTGCCTGTGTTGTCGCGCAGGGTGCTGCCCTGTTCAGGGGAGAGCAGCTCGATCACCAGTTTGGCCGCCTCCTGCTCCTTCTTGGCATCGGCGCCAGTCAGGCTGTTGAAGTTGTCTACCTGTACAGAGCTGGGGGCGCTACCCAGCAGGGGAGCAGCCCGCAGATCCACCTCCTTTACGTTTTTGCCGGGAGGAGGGGCATCCGTGTAGTGGGTAATGCCATTGCCATCGACCCAGGAGTAGACCTTGGCCGCATGAGTACTGAATGAGGTCAGTAACAGGAGGGTAATTGCTCCTATGCCATGTATCTTGTTCATCCATCTCTCCTTGACGGTATCTTGCTTAATCCTATCAGAGAAAAAACCCGCCATCTGGCGGGTTTTGTCACGATTCGGCAAGCTGCCCCAATCTAAATGGGCTGTCTGCTGCGACTTAGACGGAGTAGTACAGTTCGAACTCCAGCGGGTGCGGAGTCATGCGCACACGGTCAACATCCTGCTGTTTCAGTTCCAGATAGGAGTTGATGAAGTCATCGCTGAACACGCCGCCACGGGTCAGGAACTCGCGGTCAGCATCAAGAGCAGCCAGTGCTTCGTCCAGAGAGCCGGCAACGGTCGGTACTTCTGCAGCCTCTTCCGGCGGCAGGTCGTACAAGTTCTTGTCCATGGCATCGCCCGGATGGATCTTGTTGATGATACCGTCCAGACCGGCCATCAGCTGGGCAGCGAAGGCCAGGTACGGGTTGGCAGCCGGATCCGGGAAGCGCACTTCGATACGACGAGCTTTCGGGCTCGGTACCACCGGGATACGGATGGAGGCAGAACGGTTGCGGGCAGAGTAAGCCAGCATGACAGGGGCTTCATAACCCGGAACCAGACGCTTGTAGGAGTTGGTGGTCGGGTTGGCGAAGGCGTTGATGGCCTTGGCGTGCTTGATGATACCGCCAATGTAGTGCAGCGCCATCTCGGACAGACCGCCATACAGGTCGCCAGCGAACAGGTTGACGCCGTTCTTGGCCAGGGACTGGTGGCAGTGCATGCCGGAGCCGTTGTCACCGAACATGGGTTTCGGCATGAAGGTGACGGTCTTGTTGTAGGCGTGAGCCACGTTGTGGATCACGTACTTCAGTACCTGTACTTCGTCAGCTTTCAGCGTAAGAGTGTTGAAGCGGGTAGCGATCTCGTTCTGACCGGCAGTGGCCACTTCGTGGTGGTGAGCTTCAACGACCTGGCCCATCTCTTCCAGCACCAGACACATGGCGGCGCGGATATCCTGGGAAGAGTCGACCGGTGCAACCGGGAAGTAACCGCCTTTCACGAACGGACGGTGACCCTTGTTGCCATGCTCATAGGCAGTGCCGGAGTTCCATGCGGCTTCTTCAGATTCGATTTTCACGAAGCTGTGGCCCATGGTGTTGGAGAAAGTAATGTTGTCGAACATGAAGAATTCCGGCTCCGGCCCGAACAGCACGGTGTCAGCGATGCCGCTGGACTTCAGGAAATCTTCTGCACGTTTGGCGATGGAGCGCGGATCGCGGTCGTAACCCTGCATGGTGGCAGGCTCCAGCACGTCACAAACGATGTTCAGGGTGGTCTCTTCGGTGAACGGGTCCAGCTTGGCGGAGGCTGCGTCCGGCATCAGTACCATGTCGGATTCGTTGATGCCCTTCCAGCCGCCGATGGAGGAACCATCGAACATCTTGCCGTCTTCGAAGAAATCTTCATCAACCTGGTGAGCAGGGATGGATACATGCTGCTCTTTACCCTTGGTGTCGGTAAAGCGCAGATCAACAAACTTGACTTCGTGTTCCTGGATCAGGGCCAAAACGTTCTGGGCTGACATGCTAAGTAACCTCCGGTGTTAAAACTCTCTGGGTGAATGCGTCGTCGTATTCACATAAGCCAGTATCGTGCCAAGTTTGTGACAGCTTGATTTCAGGGCAATCTCGCTGAAGAGGCTCCCCAAAATCAGGCGATCTCGACTCGCGTTGCATCAATTTAGTGCGATGGTGGATCGTTTTGGTGCACTGTAATGGTGCGCGAAATACGGTCACCGCCCATCTAAGCAGGGTTTGTCAGAGAGGTCTATGATCCAGATCTGTTGTTATGCGCGAATGTACTGCAATTCTGCTAGGCAGATCACAAAGGCAAGAGTACAATTAGCGCCCAATTTTACCCGGTGATTGAGGCGAGAATGTTAGAGAATTTACGCAATATTGCGATTATTGCGCACGTTGACCACGGCAAAACGACTCTGGTTGATAAGCTGCTGCAGCAGTCCGGCACCCTGGACCGCTCCACGGAAGGCCAGGAACGGATCATGGACTCCAATGATCTGGAACGGGAACGTGGCATCACCATTCTCGCCAAGAACACTGCGATCCGCTGGAATGACTACCGCATCAACATCGTTGATACCCCGGGTCACGCCGACTTCGGTGGTGAAGTAGAGCGCGTACTGTCCATGGTTGACTCCGTGCTGCTGCTGGTTGACGCCGTAGACGGCCCGATGCCGCAAACCCGTTTCGTGACCCAGAAGGCGTTCGCTCAGGGTCTGAAGCCGATCGTGGTCATCAACAAGGTTGACCGTCCGGGTGCTCGTCCTGACTGGGTAATGGATCAGGTATTCGACCTGTTCGACAACCTGGGCGCGACTGACGAACAGCTGGATTTCAAAGTTGTTTACGCCTCTGCACTGAACGGTTGGGCCACCATGGATCAGGACGTCGAGTCCGAAAACATGGAGCCGCTGTTCCAGGCTATCGTTGACAACGTTGAAGCGCCGAAGGCTGATGCCGAAGGTGGTTTCCAGATGCAGATCTCCCAGCTGGACTACAACTCCTACGTGGGCGTTATCGGTATCGGCCGTATCACCCGTGGTCGCGTCAAGACCAACCAGCAAGTCACCATCGTTGGTGCTGACGGCAAGACCCGTAACGGTAAAGTCGGTCAGGTGCTGGGTTACCTGGGTCTGTCCCGTACTGAAGTTGCCGACGCGCAAGCGGGTGACATCATCGCTATCACCGGTCTGGGCGAGCTGAAAATCTCCGACACCATCTGTGACAACGGTGCCGTTGAAGCCCTGCCGCCGCTCTCCGTTGACGAGCCGACCGTGAACATGACCTTCCAGGTCAACACCTCACCGTTCGCCGGTAAAGAGGGCAAGTTCGTGACCTCCCGCAACATTCTGGAGCGTCTGAACCAGGAGCTGGTCCACAACGTGGCCCTGCGCGTGGAAGAGACTGATGATCCGGACAAGTTCCGTGTATCCGGTCGTGGTGAACTGCACCTCTCCATCCTGATCGAAAACATGCGTCGCGAAGGTTACGAGCTGGCGGTATCCCGTCCGGAAGTAATCCTGCGTACCGTTGACGGCGAACTGCAAGAACCGTTCGAAACCGTAACTGTGGACGTTGAAGAAGCGCACCAGGGTTCCGTGATGGAGCAACTGGGTCTGCGTAAGGGTGAAATGACCAACATGACTCCGGATGGCAAGGGTCGTGTCCGTCTGGACTTCATGATCCCGAGCCGTGGCCTGATCGGTTTCCAGACCGAGTTCATGACCATGACCTCAGGTACCGGTCTGCTGTACCACACCTTCGACCACTACGGTCCGCACAAGGGTGGCAGCATCGGCGAGCGTCAGAATGGCGTGCTGATCTCCAACGCAACCGGTAAGGCACTGACTTACGCCCTGTTCGGTCTGCAAGACCGCGGTCGTCTGTTCATCGGTCACGCGACCGAGGTGTACGAAGGCCAGGTAATCGGTATTCACTCCCGTTCCAATGACCTGACTGTTAACTGCCTGAAAGGCAAACAGCTGACCAACATGCGTGCCTCCGGTACCGATGAAGCTCAGGTGCTGACTCCGCCGATCCGCATGACTCTGGAACAGGCTCTCGAGTTCATCGATAACGATGAACTGGTAGAAGTGACTCCGAAGAACATCCGTATCCGCAAGAAATTGCTGACCGAGTTGGATCGTAAGCGCTCTGGCCGTGGTTAATGCCATGTGCTGAGTCTCGGCAGCCCTCGCGGCCGCTGACGGTTCACTGATAAACGGACCCAAACCTCTGGTTTGGGTCCGTTTTTTTATGCTTGTGATCCGCTCTGGCCATGCTGATGAGGTCGTTCAGGCCACCGGTAATGGGGCTGATGAGCGTTGAGGGAAAGTCGTGGGGATGGACGAGATAAAAAAGCCGCAGCGGGTGAACGCTGCGGCTTTTTGCTGGCTTGTGTCCCGTCCTGAATATGGTTTACACCTTTCCCCCCAATAAATGGAGAACCCGATGGGACAAGGTGTGAAACGGAC
>NZ_JAAKRF010000028.1:0-47908 GCF_049173005.1 Aeromonas sp. 602658
CTGATATGGCTCAGTCGGTAGAGCGCATCCTTGGTAAGGATGAGGTCCCCAGTTCGATTCTGGGTATCAGCACCATTAAATAGAAAGCCTCCCTGAAAAGGGAGGCTTTTTTGCATCTGTCAGTTTTCTTAATCCCCCTACATTCCCTATTCCCGCAACCCCCTCTGCTTGCAGTCGATACAGTTTATCTGCTGATTTGAGTCCTAATGTGTTACTCATTTGGCTGCTATTGATGGTTTTATCCAGATATTTAACCATGATTGATTGACGTAAAACGTTTTACATGTAAAATCCGGCGCGTTTTGCCTATTACGTGGAGAGAGAGCATGGCGCAGGATAACGAATACTGTTTGGGGGCGGTACCCGCCAAAGGGCGCAAAGGTGTGCTGTCGCTGATGCTGGTGATGCTCGGCCTGACCTTCTTCTCTGCCAGCATGTGGACCGGTGGTGCGCTTGGTACCGGTCTGGTGTTCGATGACTTCATCAAGGCGGTACTGATTGGCAACCTGTTGCTGGGGATCTATACCGCCTGTCTCGGTTATATCGGTGCTTCAACCGGTCTCTCTACCCATCTGCTTGCGCGATACTCCTTCGGCGTCAAAGGTTCCTGGCTGCCATCCCTGCTGCTGGGCGGTACTCAGGTCGGCTGGTTTGGCGTGGGCGTGGCGATGTTTGCCCTGCCGGTGCAGAAGGCGACCGGCATAGATGTGAACTGGCTGATCGCCATTTCGGGCATTTTGATGACGGTGACCGTCTACTTCGGGATCTCTGCTCTGATGGTGCTGAGCTTTGTGGCCGTACCGGCCATTGCACTGCTCGGTGGCTACTCGGTCTGGCTGGCTGTGAGCTCGACCGGTGGCATGGCTGCACTGCAGCAGGTACAACCAAGCAATCCCATCGAGTTCACCACGGCGCTGACCATGGTGGTCGGTTCCTTTATCAGTGCAGGAACCCTGACCGCCGACTTTGTCCGATTTGGTCGCAAACCCTGGGGTGCCGTCATGATTACCATGGTGGCGTTTTTTTTGGGCAACACGCTAATGTTCGTCTTCGGTGCAGCTGGTGCGGCGGTAACGGGGCAGGCCGATATCTCGGAAGTGATGTTGATGCAGGGTCTACTGATCCCCGCCATTCTGGTGCTGGGTCTCAATATCTGGACCACCAACGACAACGCGCTCTATGCCTCCGGCCTCGGTTTTGCCAACATTACCGGCCTCAAGAGCAAGCCGCTCAGCGTGATCAACGGCCTTATCGGTACGGCTTGCGCCCTCTGGCTTTACAACAATTTTGTCGGCTGGCTGGCCTTTTTGAGTACGGCAATTCCGCCGATCGGTGGCATTATCATCATGGATTTCCTACTCAATCGTGAGCGTTACCGTAAGTTTGCCGATCAGCAGTTCGAGACGGTGCGCTGGCAGGCGCTGGTCGCCACGGCAGTCGGGGTGGCTGTCGGCAAGTGGCTGCCGGGCATAGTGCCACTCAACGCGGTATTGGGCGCCGCCTTCACCTATTTCATTCTGGTTCGCCTCACCCAGCGGCCGGTTCTGGTACAGGAAGTTAACAAATGCTGATTCAACATATTCGTTTGGCCGATCGGGCAGGGTTGTGGCAGATCCGCTGTCAGGATGGGGTCATCACAGCCATCGAACCCCATGACGAGCATGCCGTCGCCGGTCGGGTGCTGGACGGGGAGGGCGGTCTGGCGATTGCCCCCTTTATCGAACCCCACATTCACCTCGATACCACCCAGACGGCGGGCGAGCCGAGCTGGAATCTCTCCGGCACCCTGTTCGAGGGGATCGAGCGCTGGGCAGAGCGCAAGGCACTGTTGACCCATGAGGATGTGAAACAGCGCGCCATCCAGACGCTGAAGTGGCAGATCGCTAACGGCATCCAGTTCGTCCGTACTCACGTCGATGTCTCCGACCCCAATCTGGTGGCGCTCAAGGCGATGCTGGAAGTGCGGGAGGAGATGAAGGAGTGGGTGGAGCTGCAGATCGTCGCCTTCCCGCAGGAGGGGATCCTCTCCTACCCCAACGGTAAGGCACTGCTGGAGGAGGCGCTCAAGCTGGGTGCCGATGTGATTGGCGCGATACCCCACTTCGAGTTTACCCGGGAATATGGTGTCGAAAGTCTGCACTACATCTTCGATCTTGCTGAGAAGTATCAGGTTCTGGTCGATGTGCACTGCGACGAGATCGATGACGAGCAGTCCCGCTTTATCGAGACGTTGGCAACCCTGGCCTACGAGCGAGGTATCGGCCATCGGGTGACGGCCAGCCACACCACTGCCATGCACTCCTACAATGGCGCTTATGCTTCCCGCCTGTTCCGGCTGCTCAAGATGGCAGACATCAACTTCGTGGCCAATCCGCTGGTGAACATTCACCTGCAGGGGCGGTTCGATACCTATCCCAAACGCCGCGGTATTACCCGGGTGAAGGAGATGCTGGAGGCGAACATCAACGTCTGCTTCGGTCACGATGACGTGTTCGATCCCTGGTATCCCATGGGCACCGCCAACATGTTGCAGGTGCTGCACATGGGGCTGCATGTCTGCCAGATCATGGGCTACGAGCAGATCAACGATGGGCTGAAGCTGATCAGCAGTCACAGCGCCCGCACCCTGAATGTGCAGGATCGCTATGGTATCGAGGTGGGCAAACCGGCCAACCTGTTGGTCTTGCCCGCCGAGAGCGGCTTTGATGCGGTGCGCCGTCAGGTGCCGGTGCGTTACTCGATCCGCCACGGCAAGGTGATTGCCCAGACCCGCCCGGCTCAGACCGAAATCGTGCTGGGTCAGCCAGAGCCCATCGATTTTCGCCGCTGAGATTTCAATCAGGCTGGATGTCGATTAGTTCCGCCTCTGGGCACAAGGGCCGCCATTGCGACATAATGGCGGCCTGACCCTGAGGGAGTGACACCATGCAAACCTGGTTCTATGTTGCTGCAGGGGGCGCCATCGGCGCCTGCCTTCGTTTTGGGATTGCCGAACTGATGGCCTTGCTGCTGGGGCGCCACTTTCCTTACGGGACTCTGGTGGTCAACGTGGTGGGCTCTTTCATCATGGGGGTGGCATTCGCCCTCATCAGTCATGGTCATGTGGTAGAACACCCGATGAAGCCGCTGCTGATGGTGGGGATCCTCGGTGCCCTGACTACTTTCTCTTCCTTTGCCCTCGATACGGTAGTGCTGGCTCAACATGGGGCCTATCTGAAAGCGCTGCTCAATATCGGTCTCAATCTCTTCCTCTGTCTGGCCATGGTGGTGCTGGGCATGCAGTTGGTTGCGAGCCGGGTTTAAGGTGTCCGGACGCCAGTGGCTCTGGTAAACTGGCGGCCATTCTTTGCTCTATGGGTGTTTAAGGGATGTCAGAACAAGCAACGACAACGCATTTTGGCTTTAAAACCGTGGCCGCGACCGAGAAGGAAACTCTGGTAGCAGGTGTCTTCCATTCGGTGGCAGCCAAGTATGATCTGATGAACGATCTGATGTCGTTCGGCATCCACCGCCTGTGGAAGCGCTTCACCATCGACTGTTCCGGTGTGCGCAAGGGCCAGAAGGTGCTGGATCTGGCCGGTGGTACCGGTGACTTGACCGCCAAGTTCTCCCGCATCGTCGGCGAGACCGGTCAGGTGGTGCTGGCGGATATCAACGACTCCATGCTGAAAGTGGGCCGCGACAAGCTGCGCAATCTGGGAGTCGCCAACAACGTCTCCTACGTGCAGGCCAATGCCGAGGCTCTCCCCTTCCCGGATAACCACTTCGACGTCATCACCATTGGCTTCGGCCTGCGCAACGTCACCGACAAGGACAAGGCGCTCGCCTCCATGTTCCGGGTGCTCAAGCCGGGTGGCCGTCTGCTGGTGCTGGAGTTCTCCAAGCCGGTCAGCGAAGTGATCGCCAAGCTCTATGACCTCTACTCCTTCAAACTGCTGCCGAAAATGGGCGAAATCGTCGCGAATGACAGTGAAAGCTACAAATATCTGGCAGAGTCCATCCGCATGCACCCGGATCAGCAGACCCTGGCAGGCATGATGGAAAATGTCGGGTTCGAGCAGGTGGAGTACTTCAATCTGACTCAGGGTGTGGTCGCCCTGCACCGCGGTTACAAGTTTTAAGGTTGCCTATGCCGATGGATGCCATGGTCACCGCGGTGATCGAAACCAGCCTCAACCAGTTGCTGGCGCTGGACAAACAGAGCCCGGAGCGGCTGCGCAAACTGGTGGGCAAGGTGCTCAAGCTGGAGCTGCGTGAACTCAAGCCGCTCTGGTTTGTCTTCTCCGAGCGTCGGCTGGATGTGTTGGCCCAGCATGAAGGGGAGGCCGATGCGGTGCTCAGCCTGTCGCTGACCGCCCTCGGTCTGCTGAAAGACCCGTCCGCCCTGACCCGCTATATCCGCGAGGAGAAGCTGGATCTGAGCGGTGATCCCCAGCTGGTACAGGCATTCAGCGTGCTGCTGGGTGAGCTGGATATCGACTGGGAGGAGGAGCTGTCGCGCTATACCGGCGACGTGCTGGCCCACACCCTGTTCAGCGGTGCCCGTCAGGCGCGTCGTCTGGTCGGTCGCGAGCTGTGCCGCACCCGCAGCCAGCTGGCGGAATATCTGACCGAAGAGGCCCGCCTCGCCCCCGGTCCGCTGGAGGTGGCGAGTTTCAACGATGACGTCGAGGTGCTGGCCCAGCAGCTCAAGGCCGTCGAACTGCGGCTGGCCCGCTTCGAACAGCAGGTGACCTGATGACCCCGAAGGAGTTCAAACGCCTCTATCGCATCATCACCATCCTGCTGGAGCAGGGCATCGACGAACTGGTGCCCGCCCGCTATCAACCCTGGCCGGGTCGTCTGGCCCGTCGCTCCCTGTTCTGGCTCAAGAACAAGCAACCGGATCTCAGCCGCGGTGCCCGCATTCGCCTCGCCTTCGAGGCCCTTGGCCCCATCTTCATCAAGTTTGGCCAGATGCTCTCGACCCGCCGAGACCTGCTGCCGCCGGATATCGCCGAAGAGCTGGCCCTGCTGCAGGACAGGGTGCCCCCCTTCTGTGGTCAGGCGGCGCGCCAGCAGATCGAGCTGAGCCTGGGTTGTCCCATCGAAACCCTGTTTGACGACTTCGACGAGACGCCGCTGGCGTCGGCCTCCATCGCCCAGGTGCATACCGCCCGCCTGAAGGAGAGTGGCCGCGAGATCGTCATCAAGGTGATCCGCCCCGATATCGAGCCAGTCATCGAGGCCGACCTGCGACTGATGCAGGCGCTGGCCCGTCTGGTGGCCCGCTTCGTGCCCCAGAGCGCGCGGCTGCGCCCCATCGAGGTGGTGGAGGAGTATCGCAAGACCATCCTCGACGAGCTGAATTTGATGCGCGAGGCGGCCAACGCCATCCAGCTACGCCGCAACTTCACCGGCTCCGAGGCGCTCTATGTGCCTGAAATCATCACCGATCTCTGCCGCGAGCAGGTGCTGGTGATGGAGCGCATCTACGGTATTCCGGTCTCCGATATCCCGGCGCTGGAAGCCAACGGCACCAACATGAAGCTGCTGGCCGAGCGCGGGGTAGAGGTCTTCTTCACTCAGGTGTTCCGCGACAGCTTTTTCCACGCCGATATGCACCCGGGCAACATCTTCGTCTCTTACGAACACCCGGAAAACCCGCTCTGGATCGGCATCGACTGCGGCATCGTCGGTACCCTCAATCGGGAAGATAAACGCTATCTGGCTGAGAACTTCCTCGCCTTCTTCAACCGCGACTATCGTCGGGTGGCAGAGCTGCACGTGGAGTCGGGCTGGGTACCGGCAGACACCAAGGTGGACGAGTTCGAGTTCGCCATCCGCACCGTGCTGGAGCCCATCTTCGAGAAGCCGCTCTCCGAGATCTCGTTCGGTCACGTGCTGCTCAACCTGTTCAACACCGCGCGTCGCTTCCATATGACGGTGCAGCCGCAGTTGGTGCTGCTGCAAAAGACCCTGCTCTATGTGGAAGGGTTGGGGCGTCAGCTCTACCCGCAGCTCGATTTGTGGCAGACCGCCAAGCCGTTCCTCGAAAACTGGATGCACGAACAGGTCGGGCCCAAGTCGGTATTGAACGCTATCAAGGAGAAGGCGCCATTCTGGGCGGAGAAGCTGCCGGAGCTGCCGGAGTTGGTCTATGAGACCCTGCGCCAGACCCGTCATCAGCAGCGTCATTTCGACCAGATGTTTGCCGAGTTCCGCCGTCACAGCCGTCGGCAGGGGCAGGCCCGCTACCTCTTAGGGGTTGGAGCCAGCCTGCTATTGGCGGGTGTATTCTTGCTGACCCAAAAACAACACATTGAGTGGGGACAAGCCAGTCTCGCCGGTGCAGCCCTCTGCTGGCTGGTCGGCTGGTTGCGAACCCGTTCCCATTAATCAACAACCGCGCCGTCAGGCGCCTGTTCTGGAGAGAAAATCATGGGTGGTATCAGTATTTGGCAATTGTTGATCATTGCAGTCATCGTCGTGCTGCTGTTCGGTACCAAGAAACTGCGCGGCATTGGCGGTGATCTGGGCGCGGCGGTCAAAGGGTTCAAGAAAGCCCTCTCCGACGAGCCGGCTGATGCCAAGGCCGAGCAGAAAGATGCCGAGTTTCCCCCGAAACAGCTGAACGAAGCGGCCACTCAGAGCAGTGAGACCGCCAAGCAGAAAGACAAAGACCAGGCCTAAGCCATGTTCGATATCGGTTTTTGGGAGCTGGTCGTTATCGGTGTGGTAGCACTGGTGGTACTGGGGCCCGAGCGGCTGCCGGTTGCCATCCGCACGGCTACCCACTGGATCCGCCTCATTCGTTCGACCGCGAACTCGGTCAAGTCCGAGCTGGAGCAGGAGCTCAAGTTGCAAGAGCTGCATAACGACCTCAAGAAGGCCGAACAGTTGCAGATGAGCAACCTGAGCCCCGAGCTGCAGGAGTCCATCGAACAGCTTAAAGCGGCGGCCCAGTCGGTCAATCGCCCCTATCAGGTGGAGAACGAGATCCGTCCGCCGCGCCCCGAGCCGGTCGCCCAGGCTGAGCCTGTCACGCCGGTGGAGCCTGTGGTGCAGCTGAGCCACGACGTGCCGCCGGTCAACAGCCAGCGGGAGAGCGAGCCGGTGCCGGTCAGCGACTCCGCAGTAAAAGGGGAGGTGAAGCCATGAGTCAGGCCGAACAACCCCTGATCAGCCATCTGGTTGAGCTGAGAACCCGTTTGCTGCGCTCCATTACCGCCATCCTCGTGGTGTTTCTGGCGCTGATCTACTTCTCCAACAACATCTACGACTTCGTGGCCCAGCCGCTGCTCAGCCAGTTGCCGGAAGGGACCAGCATGATCGCGACGGATGTGGCGACCCCCTTCCTGACGCCGATCAAGCTGACCCTGGTGGTCTCCTTCTTCGTGGCGATCCCCTATCTGCTCTATCAGGCCTGGGCCTTTATCGCCCCGGGTCTGTACCAGCATGAACGGCGGCTGATCATGCCGTTGGTGGTCTCCAGTGCCCTGTTGTTCTATGCGGGGATGGCGTTCGCCTACTACGTGGTGTTCCCGCTGGTGTTCGGTTTCTTCACCAGTACCGCACCCGCCGGGGTGACGGTGGCGACCGACATCGCCAGTTATCTGGACTTCGTACTGACCCTGTTCTTCGCATTCGGGGTGGCGTTCGAAATTCCGGTGGCCACCATACTGCTCTGCTGGACCGGCGTGACCACACCGCAAAACCTGAAGGAGAAACGTCCCTACGTCATCGTCGGGGTGTTTGTGGTCGGCATGTTGCTGACACCGCCTGATGTCTTCTCCCAGACCCTGCTTGCCATCCCGATGTGGGCGCTGTGGGAGATAGGTCTGTTCTTCGCCCGCTTCTACGTGAAGAAAGAGGATGAAGAGCAACAGGAACAACCGGATGTGGAGAGCTGAGGCTCTGTTCGTCACCTGTTTGCCAGACGGTGAGAGGATGACGAAGTCCGCAGGAATAGCAGAACGAGGGGAGCTGAGGCTCCCTTCCTCTTTTCATGCTCCCGTTCGAGGCGTATGGTAAGACCCCATTCGGTAGATGGTTTTCAAATACCTGATATGTATTCCTTTTGTTCGGAACGTCTCATTCCATGATCGATATCGGTTTAAACCTGACCAGCAGCCAGTTCGCCGGTGAACAGCCTGAGCTGGTGGCCCGTGCCCGTGCCGCCGGAGTGGAGGCGCTGATCCTCACCGGTACCGATCTGACTGGCAGCCGCGAGAGCGCAGAGTTGGCCGCCCGCTGGCCGGGCTACTGCTTCTCTACCGCCGGGGTGCATCCTCACGATGCCAAGAGTGTCGATGAGGCGACCCTGCCCGCCTTGCGCGAGCTGGCGGCACTGCCGCAGGTGGTGGCCATCGGCGAGTGCGGCCTCGACTACAACCGCGACTTCTCCCCCCGCCCGGTGCAGGATGCGGTATTCGACGCCCAGCTGGCGCTGGCCGCCGAACTCGGGATGCCGGTGTTCCTTCACTGTCGCGATGCGCACGCCCGTTTTATCGAGATCCTCCGTCCCTGGTTGCCGAAACTGCCGGGAGCCGTGCTGCACTGCTTCACCGGCTCCGATGAGGAGCTGGACGAGTGTCTGGCGCTGGGGCTGCATATCGGGGTGACCGGCTGGCTCTGCGATGAGCGCCGCGGCCAGCTGCTGCGCGAACAGGTGGCTCGCATTCCGGCCGGTCGGCTGATGATCGAGACCGATGCCCCCTATCTGGTGCCGCGGGATCTGAAACCGCGCCCGAAACGCAACGAACCCGCTTTTTTGCCGCACATCGCCCAGGTGGTGGCGGCCTGTCGTGGTGAAGCGCCCGAGGCCTTGCTGGCCCACACCCGGGCCACCTCCGCCGCGTTCTTCCAACTTCCTCTCCAGGAGTGATTCATGGCTACAACTCTTCCGGGCGCCTTTCCGGGCCGCCGCCTGCGCCGTCTGCGCAAACATGATTTCAGCCGTCGTCTGGTGCGCGAGAACGTACTGACCGTCAACGATCTCATCTATCCGGTGTTCGTGCTGGAGGGGGAGAACCGTCGGGAAGCCGTTCCCTCCATGCCGGGGGTAGAGCGTCTCTCCATCGATCTGCTGCTGGAGGAAGCCGCTGAACTGGTGGAGCTGGGCGTGCCTGCCATTGCCCTGTTCCCGGTGACCCCGCTGGAGAGCAAGAGCCTGATGGCGGAAGAGGCCTACAACCCGAACGGGCTGGCCCAGCGCACCGTGCGTGCCCTCAAGGCCCGCTTCCCGGAGCTGGGGGTCATCACCGACGTGGCACTCGACCCGTTCACCACCCACGGGCAGGACGGCATCATCGATGATGAAGGCTATGTGCTGAACGACATCACCACCGAGATCCTGATCAAGCAGGCGCTCTCCCACGCCGAAGCCGGGGTCGATATAGTCGCGCCGTCCGACATGATGGATGGCCGCATCGGCGCCATCCGCGCGGCACTGGAAGAGAACGGCTTCATCAACACCCAGATCATGGCCTACTCCGCCAAGTACGCTTCCTGCTACTACGGCCCGTTCCGTGATGCGGTTGGCTCTGCCGGCAACCTCGGCAAGAGCAACAAGGCCACCTATCAGATGGATCCGGCCAACAGTAACGAAGCCCTGCACGAAGTGGCGCTGGATATTCAGGAAGGGGCCGACAGCGTGATGGTCAAGCCGGGCATGCCCTATCTGGACGTGGTTCGTCAGGTGAAGGATCAGTTCGGCGTGCCGACTTTCGCCTATCAGGTCAGCGGCGAGTACGCCATGCACATGGCGGCGATCCAGAACGGCTGGCTGAAAGAGAAGGAGACCATCATGGAGTCCCTGCTCTGCTTCAAGCGGGCCGGGGCCGATGGCATCCTCACCTATTTCGCCAAGCGCGTGGCGCAGTGGCTGAAAGAAGATGCCCGTTAAGCCGGGTTGAAGAGATAAACGAGAGGGGGAGCCGATGGCTCCCCCTCTGTCGTTATGGCTCTCTTTTGGTCACGAGCGGATGATTACAGCTTGATCCAGGCATCGCTCCAGTGGCTGCCGGTACCCGGTGCATAGTGGCTGGTCGAACCGCCACACCAGCCACTGTAGGGCCAGGGTTTGCACTCGTAGTTGCCACCGGCATTGCTGACCCGTTCGCCACTCTGATAAGCGGTGCCCGCAACATAGGCCGGGTAGCTGCCGTTACCACCGTCACTGTCACCACCCGGAGCCTGTTCCACCAATGCCAGGGTGAAGCGGCGCTCGAAGCCCTGCTTGCTCCCCTCAGCCATGCCCGCCAGCAGCAGCTCGTAACTGCCGGCCGCAAGGCCCGGCTGCGTCAGCTGCAGGGAACCCTGACCATCGATCAGGGCGCTGCCGGTGGCGACCGGATTGCCATCCTGCAACAGGGTCGCGGTGACGGTCACCGGGTTGGCGGTGGTCAGCGTCAGGCTGAAGTCGAGCGTGCCGTTGACGATGAGATATTCGGCCGCCAGATCGGTGACGGTGAAGTCACTGCTGCTACCGGTAGTGGGCAGAATGAAGTCTCCGCTCAGGTAGGTCAGACCGGTCCAGCCGGAGCTGGTCAGCCAGTGCTTGCCATTGGTCTGATAGACGTTGGGCAACTGGGTGCACTGTTTGTTGTCATTGACGAAGCCGATACCGTAAAAGCCCGCCACATTCTTGTAGCAGAGCTGGCGACCATTCTGGTGCAGCACTGGCTGATCCAGCTTGCCCTTGTGGTGGAGTGACAGCCAGTCAAACTGGTTGATGGCCGAGACCAGCGGCACAAACTGGCCATCGGGCTGACGATAGCGGATCAGGGATCCGGCATCACAGAGCAGACCATCAGCCTGCTGTTCGACGTAGCCGTAATACTGCTCGCCATCCTGGAAGGTGAACCGGCAGAGATTGCCTTTTTCCGACTCCTTGGGGATCCAGCCCATCAGCAGTCGCTCCTGATTGTTCAGGGCCGCCAGCTGCCCAACACTGAAGTCGCTGCCGTTGGCTACCCAGCCTTGCGGCATGGTGGAGAATTGCATGAAGTAGTGGTCGGTATAGTACATGTGGCTGTCAGCGCGGTGCTTGCGAGCCCCCTGACTGACCGAGTTGTAGCGATAGATGTCGTTTTCTGGCTTGTGGAAGCCGTTGAGATCATCGTCCAGATAGGGTAGGTCGCCCTTGCGGATATGGTAGTTGGCTATGCCCGTCATCAGCGGATGCCAGCCGTGGCTGCCACGGGCAAACGCGCTCTCATGGCTGTAGGACTTCCCATCGAAGCCGTGGCCAAATTCGTGGGCAATGATGCCCCAACTGCCGTAGTAGTGGCTGACAAAGTTAAAGGTATCGACCCCGGTGATGCCACCACTCCCCAGCCCGCCCCCCATGGCGGTGATCCCCAGGTTGAGGTAGGGGCGCTTCATCAGGCTGTGGTAGTAGTAGTCATAATCGGCTGCCGTAAAGATCCCGTTCGGCACATAGCTGTTGCCGCCATTGCCGAACATCTCGTAGCCGTTCACCGCCTTGAAGTTGTACCAGACGTGTTTGAACTCCTCGGTCGAGACCATGTAGGCCAGGTTGGTGGCGATGATCAGCCACTCGCGGGCGTAGAGGGCATTGATGGGGCGCCAGGAGCCGCTGGTGTTGGTGGCGAAGCGCACGTTCCAGCTTGGCTTGAGGCGTGCCAGCTTCTGGGCAAACGGATCCGAGTTGGAGCTGAACCTGTGCTCGAACTGGGCAGGCAGATTGATGCTGTTGTCGAGCAGGTTGTTGAGATCAAACACTCCGTCGCGGCTGGCGCTGTTGAAGCGTCCCTGCTCGCCAAAGGCGCTCAGTGGCAGGGTGATTTGGGCATAGGCGGGCAGGCGATCGAGCTGGCCCAGGATCAGCCACTTGTTGATACCGTTCAGGCGTGACTCGATATTGATGTCATGCAGCTCTCTGGCGGCATAGTTGGTAATGCGCACCGTGTCGTTATCAAGCAGCTCAGTCTTGACCAGCGAATTGATGTTGACCGAACGCTGGGCGCGATCGATCAGTACCTCGTAGGGTTCGTCATTGCGCAGTATGTAGCTGACTGCGGTCGGCATCAGCTGATCGAAGATCAGCGGGCGAGCCGGCAACTGCTCGTCGGCCGTGAAGCTGATCTCCTTGCTCAGTAGCTGGTTGAAACCCAGGCCGCGTTCGTTGGCGGTGACAAGCGCCGAGCCCGCCAGCTGGAGATCTTTCAGCGCCGCCACGGGCTGCTGGTTGATCTCTCGGACAGTAAAGGTCGGGTTCTTGAACTGAAAGTCGTTGGCGATCAGGGTATCGGCATCATGCCACTCGATGCGGTCCTTGAAGTTCACCACCAGCCGATCGCCATCCATGTCGATTTTTTGCAGATTGCTGTCTGCGATCACCTGCTCAGGCGCCAGCGGGGTGTTGCTGGCGATGGCATCAGCCAGTTTGCGCAGGTCATAGATGTAGTAGTTTTTGCCTGCGGTGTGGGCCAGGAGATAGTCACCCACCTGATGGAGTTGCACCAGACGGTGGCTGTATTTTCCTTCAAAGGCGAGCCGACCGGCGATGGGGGTCTTGAGGCTGTTCTCCGGCGTCACATCCTGCTGGCGGTAGACCTTGATCTCGCTCAGCGCATCGGCCACCAGCACGTAATCCTGATTGGCAAAGACGGCCTGGGCGCGGTGCAGGCTGTTGCTGCCGGAATCCCGACCGGTTCCCAGGGTGGTGACATGGCGATGTTCATCGGCCAGATCGAAGATATCGACCCGGTGCGAGTAGCGCGAGACCACGTAGAGCTTGTTGTTGCGGACAAACAGTTCGCTGATCTGGTTGTAGGCCGTAGCACTGCCGGTTGCGGTGCCGCGGATCTCGCCAATCTGCTGGCGGCTCGGGATATCGATAATGGCCACATGGCCCGGATTGCCGTTCTGGCTGACATAGAGCCGATCCTGATAGCGCTCGACCGCCGTGATCAGGCTGGCGTCCAGCCCCAGCTGGTCGGCCGTCAGCTCCTCGCCTTTGTCCAGATATTGCAGCGAGGTGGCAAACGAGTTGACGCTGCAGGAGCTGGTCTCCATCACCACACGGGTGCGTTCGCCATTCTGGATCTGGCCGTGGGGGAAGTACTCCAGCAGACAGCCGTTGCCGTAGTCATAGTTGCCAAAGCGCTTGTTGACCGCAACGACCCCACCGTCGTACCAGGTCAGCTCCCACTCCTCATCGAAGAAATCAAAGACGTTACGAATGGCTGTTTCGTCGAAAAAGTGGGGTTTGGGCAGATCGAACAGGATGTGGTTATCCGCCGTCAGCGGGTAGAGCAGGCCGTTGATGGCAAGGTGGCGCTTGCCATCCTTGATGATCACGTTCTGCTCGTCAGCCGCACTCTGATGCAGCGCGGCGAGGCGCGCCGTCATCTGTTCGTAGTGCTCCTGATAGGTTTGTTTGAAATAGGCTTGTTCGCGCTCATCGGCCACAACATGGGCCGACAGCAGCAGACCGAGCAGGGTGGCAAGCTTGGTGGTTCTTGGCATGGTGATTTCCTTATCTTGGTTGTTGTTGGATGTTTTTGGGTGGTTGGCAAGCATGTAAAAGAGAGGGGCTAACCCGTCCGGGTCAGTGCATCCTGCCCATCGGCAGCGTGGCCGACGGGCAAGATATGGGCGGGGGCCTGTCGGCCCCCGTTAGTGGTTGGGGAAAGGTCAGAGCTTGATCCAGGCATCGCTCCAGGCGCTGCCGGTACCCGGCGCATAGTGGCTGGTCGAGCCGCCACACCAGCCGCTGTACGGCCAGGGTTTGCACTCGTAGTTGCCACCGGCATTGCTGACCCGATCACCGGCCTGATAGCTGGTGTTGGGGGCGTAGGCCGGGTAGTCACCTTCGCTACCGCCGTTGCTCTCTTCGGTCAGCGCAACTTGGAAGCGCTGCACCACCGGCTGTTGGCCATCTGCCAGACCGGTGATCACAACGTCGTAGCTGCCATCGGTGACATTGCTGCCCTGCAGTACCAGGGTGCTGGTGCCGTTCACCTGGCTGCTGGTGGTACCGTGGTTGCGGCCGCTCTGCTCCAGAGTCGCGGTGATCTGTACCGGGTTGGCGGTGGTCACGTTGAAACGGATGCTGACCTGACCGTTGACTATGGTGTACTCGCTCGCCATGGCGCTGACGGTGAAGTCGCTGCTGCCTTCGGCGGGTGGCGTTGTGCCGCCGCAGTCGCTGTCGCCCTGTACGCGCCAGACGCCCCAGTCACCCGTGGTGCCCGGCTCTTCGTTCTGGGTCCACCAGCCAGCCAGCCAGTTCTTGCCGTTGTGGCTGACGATGTCGCCGCCCACGTAGACCTTCTTGGCATCCCAGCTGTTTTCACAGACGGCGCCCTGCTCCCTGACAGTCACGTTGCGCTGCTGGGTTACCTGCTGACCGGCGCTGTCGCTCACCTGATAGGTGAGGGTGTAGCGGCCGACCTTGCTGCTGTCGACGTTGCCGCTGACCTTGATTTGGGCGGTCAGGTCGCCATCTTCTTCATCATGGGCGCTGACGCCGGTCATCGGATCGAAAGCGGTACCCAGTTCCAGCGTGGTGTCGGTGACACCGCTGAACACCGGCTTCATGCTGTAGACCTCGATGGTGCGTACCTGCTCGGTGACGTTGTTGTCGCGATCGCTCACCTTGTAGGTGAGGGGGTAGAGGCCGATGCGCTGGCTGTCTACCGATCCTTCCACCTGGATCTGGCCAGTCAGGTCGCCATCTTCCTTGTCGTTGGCGCTGACCCCGGCCAGCGGATCAAAGGCAGTACCCTGCTTGATGCGGGTATCGCTCAGGCCGCTGAACACCGGCTTGCCGTTGTCGACCGGGGGCGTGATCTCCTGATCGTGGATGAAGGGGCCGTAGCTCTTTATGAAGGATTCGTTGTAGGACTGACCGGCGGCGTTGCGGCCCATGTCCCAGTTGATGGACCAGGTCATCACGCCACGCAGCGGTTGCCCCTCGCTCTTCAGGCGGTTGAAGGCGTTGTAGAGCTTCTGCGGATCCTGCACATAGCCAGTGGCTGCGGCGTCAATGTTGGTCGGAATACCGAACACCAGCTTGTCATGGGGGATCTTGTAGAAGCCGCGGGTACCGTTGCTCAGCGAATCCGCCATGTAGTAGATGAACTCTTCTTTCAGGGCATCGTTGTTCTGGGCAATCCAGCCGATGCCATCGATGTAGATACCGTCGCCACCCTGGTTGTAGAACTGGGGGTTGATCCAGTCGTAGTACCCTTCCAGATTGCGGATATAGGGGATGTAGGCGCCAGTCTGGGTCAGATAGGGGAACTCCGGCGCCATGGTGATGAGGAAGTTTTTCCCCTGGGCGCGGTAGTGATCCTTGACCAGACGCAGGGCTGCCGGGATCACGGTCTGGTTGTCGGCGGCGGTGATGGCGGCCTGTTCCAGATCGATATCCAGCCCGTCGAAGCCGTAGGTCTCCACCAGACGGATGATCTCGTCGGCAAAGGCCTGCTCCTGACCCTTGCGCAGCTCGATGTGTGCATCGGCACCGCCCAGCGCCAGCAGCACGGCACGGCCCTGACGGTTCAGCTCGGCGATCTGCTCGATAAACTGGCTTTCGCTCATGCCGATGGCCGGGTCGAGTTTGAAGGTGGGGATGGGATCGCTGCCATAGACCTTCATGAAGGAGACATCGACCACGTTGTATTGCGGGTTGACCTGATCGAGCTTGACGCAGGGGGCGATACCGCCCTTGTAGCCCGAGCCGTCACACCAGTTGTGCCAGTAGCCGACCACTACGCCGGACTGGGGGTTGACCATCGCCTGACCGGCACTGGCGGCATATGCCATGGGGGGGCCCATGCCGAGCAGGCAGCCAAGCAGGGATAATTTGAGTTTGTTCATTGTCTCTCCGTACGGTGCAAATAGGGCGTCGGTTGTGACCGGACGTCCCCGGGGGCAGCCCCGCTGTCATAGGTGTTTTCCCTTAGACCGGTGGCTTTGCGTCGCGCCCTTTCGGGTCACTTTGCCTTTTTCACCCGATTTCTGTGCAGCACAGAGAATCAAGTGACCTGCATGGCAGGCTGCCTATGATAGATGCTTGAAAATAAATTAATCAATAGTTGGTTTTGATTCTAATTAACTGAAATATATTGATAATTTGTTACGCCGCCCACATTCAGTCAGTACCCCTGATTGACCATTACAGTGCCTGGCAAGCAGCGGTGGCGTCGGTAAATGGCGACTTGTTGCCCCTTTAAAGTAGCGGTAAGAGCCAAAAAAGCTCACAGATTCATCCTGTTACTGACTGTTGATGACAAAACAGCGGCAATGGCAGAGATCCGGGTCGCAATGGCTGGAAAAGTACAGGGTTGTGGCGGATTCCCGCTTGATTATTGCGTGGCTTGGCCACATGTTAGAAAGCCATACAGAGCTGCTAAAGCGGTCTGTTCAAGACCAAACAAGAGGTAACCGGGATGAATAACCCTTTGCTGACAATGGATTCTCTGCCCCCTTTCAGCCAGATCAAGCCGGAGCAGGTTCAGCCTGCCGTGATTCAGGCGATTGCTGACTGCAAGCAGAAGATCAGCGATGTGCTGGCCCAGCGTGATCCCCATACCTGGGATAGCCTGATTGCCCCGCTGGAAGAGGTAAATGACCGCCTGTCACGGATCTGGTCACCGGTCAGCCACCTCAACTCCGTACTCAATAGCGAAGCGCTGCGCGAGGCCCATGACGCCTGCCTGCCGCTGCTCTCCGAATTCCAGACCTATGTTGGTCAGCATGAAGGGCTCTATCAGGCCTATCTGGCCCTCTCCCAGAGCGATGATTTCCCGCTGCTGAGCGGCGCCCAGCGCAAGGAGATCCAGAATACCCTGCGTGACTTCCGCCTCTCTGGCATCGGTCTGCCTGCCGAGGCGCAGCAGCGTTACGGCGAAATTCAGGCCCGCCTCTCCGAGTTGGCCTCCCGTTTCAGCAACAACGTGCTGGATGCGACCCAGGGCTGGCACAAGCTGGTGGGCGATGAAGCCGAATTGGCCGGTCTGCCCGACAGCGTGCGTGCCGCTGCCCGTCAGATGGCTGAACTTAAAGGCAAAGAGGGGTGGCTGTTCACGCTGGATATCCCTTCCTACCTGCCGGTGATGATGTATGCCGACAACCGCGAGCTGCGCGCCGAGATGTACGAAGCCTTCACCACTCGCGCTTCCGATCAGGGCCCCAATGCGGGCAAGTGGGACAACTCCGCCATCATGAGCGAGCTGCTCACCCTGCGCCGCGAACTGGCCCAGCTGCTGGGGTTCGCCAACTATGCCGAGCTCTCCTTGGCCACCAAGATGGCGGACAAGACCGAACAGGTGGTGAGCTTCCTCACCGATCTGGCGGCCAAATCCCTGCCACAAGGCAAGGCTGAGCTGGAGGAGATCCGCACCTTCGCCGCCGAGCAGCATGGTCAGAGCGAGCTGGCAGCCTGGGATCTCGCCTACTACGCCGAGAAGCTCAAGCAGCACAAATTCTCCATCTCCGACGAGCAGCTGCGCCCCTACTTCCCCGCCAGCAAGGTGGTGAAGGGGCTGTTCGAAGTGGTGAAGCGGGTGTTCGGCATGAAGGTGCGCGAGCGCCTCGGCATCGACACCTGGCACCCGGACGTGCGCTTCTACGACATCTTCGATGCCGACGACGAGCTGCGCGGCAGCTTCTATCTCGACCTCTACGCCCGCGAGCACAAGCAGGGCGGGGCCTGGATGGATGTCTGTCTGGGTCGTCGCTACCGTCAGGATGGCTCGCTGCAAAAACCGGTGGCCTACCTGACCTGCAACTTCAACGGCCCGGTGGATGGCAAGCCTGCGCTGTTCACCCACAACGAAGTGGTCACCCTGTTCCATGAGTTTGGCCACGGCATTCACCACATGCTGACCCGCATCGACGTGGCCGGCGTGGCCGGTATCAACGGCGTGGCCTGGGATGCGGTGGAGCTGCCGAGCCAGTTCCTCGAGAACTGGTGCTGGGAGTCCGAGGCGCTGGCCTTTATCTCCGGCCACTACGAGACCGGCGAGCCGTTGCCTGCCGATCTGCTGGAGAAGATGCTGACCGCCCGCAACTTCCAGGCGGCGATGCAGATGTTGCGCCAGCTGGAGTTCGCCCTGTTCGACTTCCGTCTCCATCAGGAGTTTGACCCGGCCAATCCGGCACAGCTCCCGGCGCTGCTGGACGAGGTACGCAGTCAGGTAGCAGTGATGACGCCACCGGCGTTCAACCGCTTCCAGCACAGCTTCTCCCACATCTTCGCGGGCGGCTATGCGGCGGGCTACTACAGCTACAAGTGGGCCGAGGTGCTCTCTGCCGATGCCTTCTCCCGCTTCGAGGAGGAGGGGATCTTCAACCCGGCCACCGGCCAATCCTTCCTGAAGAATATTCTGGAGAAGGGGGGCTCGAAGGAGCCGATGGAGCTGTTCCGAGCCTTCCGTGGCCGTGAGCCCAAGGTGGATGCACTGCTGCGACACAGCGGGATCGCTGCCTGAGATTCCTGACCCGCCGCCTGTGTGAGCTTCAAGCAGGTACACTGTTTTGCGGCATAGTGGGATCGAGTCGTGATTTCTGCGACAAAAAGGGACCTTTTGGTCCCTTTTTTCAAGGCTTTTTAATATCTTGCTGATTGCATATTTGCACTGCCCACGGCTCTTCAGTAGAGTCGTGTTCTAACCTTCAAGGAGAGAAAGCCACTTGCCATGAGGCGAGCACTCGATTCCGTCTATCAAATCATCTCCAGTCTGGCTCATTCGAGCGGCCAGGGATATTTCGATACCTTTGTGAGTGAAATCGCCGCTGCTGTGATGGCTGATGTCGTCCTGATCGCCAGCAGGGAATCAAATGCTACCCACCTGACGGTTCAGACCGCCTATCCCTCCTCCCTTGACACCGATGCCCTGACGCTGCCACTGACTGACTCTCCCGATGCCATTACCTGGCAGGAGGGGGAAGCCTGGTTCAGCGATCGTCTGCTTCAGCTCTTTGCCAACGTTCCCCTTGCACAGGAGTGGCAACCTCAGGCCTATGCCGGGATTGTCCTCAGGAATGCAGATGGCGAGACCATAGGTATCTGCGCCCTGCTTTATCGTCAGCCGCAGGCCAATATGAGCAAGGTGATTGGGTTACTCCGGTTGCTGGCTCCGTTGGCGGGTCGTGAGCTGGCGCTGATGCTGCAACGACAGCTGCCCCCCCCTCTGCCTGAACCGTCCCATGCATTGCAGAGCATGCTGTTCCAGGCTCCGGTGGGGATCGGTAAGCTGGATCTGGCTGGCCGTATCCTCTGGGCCAACCCGGCCATCGAGCAGATGCTTGGCTATCCCCTCGACGAGTTGCTGCAGCGATCCATCTCCGACATCAACCATCCCGAGGATTGGCAGGGCAGCCTCGTTTGCTACGAAGAGATCCGCCGTGGCGAGCGCAGCAGTTTCACCCGGGAGAAGCGCTACTTCTGCAAGGGGGGGCAGATCCTGTGGGGGCGGGTAACCGTCACCCTGATCCGTGACAAGCAGCAGCAGCCGGACTACCTGATGGTGCTGCTGGAGAATATCGATCCTCTCAAGCGCCATGCGGAGCAGCTCAAGCTCTCCCACCGGGTCTATGACAATCTCTCCGAGGCGATCCTGGTCTGTGATGCCGATAGCCGCATCATCTCGGTCAATCCGGCCTTCGAGCAGATCACCGGCTACAGCAGTGACGAGGTGCGAGGCCAGCGCCCCAGCCTGCTCAAGTCGGGGCTGCACGACCAGACCTTCTATGCCGACATGTACCATGCGCTGGAGCGGGTGGGGGTATGGCGTGGTGAGGTGTGGAACAAGCGCAAGAATGGCAAGCTCTATCCACAGCAGTTGATGATTAGCACCCTGCGGGAAGGGGGCAGGATCAGCCAGTACATCGCCATCTTCAGCGACCTCTCCCAAACCAAACTGGCCGAGCAGAAGATCGCCGCACAGGCCAACTATGACAACCTCACCAGCCTGCCCAACCGCTGGCTGTTCAGTCGCTGTCTCAGCCGCTTCTGCGAGCGGGGCGAGCGCTTTGCGCTCATGGTGCTCGACCTCAACAACTTCAAGGCGGTCAACAACAGCATGGATCACCATGCCGGTGACGCCCTGTTGCGGGAGGTGTCGGACCGGCTGGTGAGCCGGGTGCGCACCGAGGACCTGGTGGCCCGCATCGGTGGTGACGAGTTCGCCTTTCTGGTGCCAGGCATCGTCACCCGTCGTCAGGCCGAGGTGTTTGCCAAGCAGGTTATCGGTAGCTTTACCCGTCCCTTTATGCTGGCCAACCAGCATCTCTATGTTACGGCAACCGTGGGGATGACCCTCTGCCCCGTCGATGGTAGCGAGAGTGACGAGCTGCTGCGAAACGCCGAACAAGCGCTGTTTGCCGCCAAGCGGCAGGGGCGGTTGATCGGTACCTACTGCTCCTCAATGCGGGAAGAGGTCCGTCAGCGCCACCAGATGCAACAGGATCTGGCGGAGGCGATCAAGCTGGAGCAGTTAACCATGGCCTACCAGCCGATCTGGGACAACCGCAGCGGTCGGGTCGCCAAGCTTGAGGCGCTGGTGCGCTGGTATCACCCCCAGTGGGGACAGGTGTCGCCAGCCGAGTTTATCCCGCTGGCGGAAGAGGCGGGGTTGATTCAGGGGCTGGGTGCGCTGGTGTTGTGGCAATCATGCCGGGATCTGGCTCGGTTGCAGCAGTCCGGCTTCCCTGAGCTGCAGATGTCGATTAACCGCTCCACCATGGAGTTCCAGACTATCGACCCTGAGGCGAGCGAGTGGCTCAAGGTGATCCAGCACTTCGGGCTCGATCCTGCCGACATCGTCATCGAAATCACCGAATCTCTGCTGATGGAGAGCAGTGATCAGCACAGGGTGCGGATCGATGCCCTGCGCGAGGCGGGTTGCAAGCTGGCTATCGATGATTTCGGTACCGGCTACTCGGCCCTCAACTATCTGCGCTCTTTCCCGGTGGATCTGGTCAAGATCGACCGCTCTTTTGTGCGCCATATCCCCTTCAACGAGCAGGATCGGATGCTGCTGGACGGCATCATCAACATAGTGCACAACCTCGGTATGCAGGTGGTGATTGAGGGGGTAGAAACCCGCGAGCAACTCAACTTCCTCTGTCAGAAGGGATGTGCCTTCACCCAGGGTTATCTGCTCAGCCGCCCGCTGGCCTATGACGATCTCACCGAATATCTGCAGCTCAATGACAAGGGGATGTTTCTGCAGATCAGTTAGGGGGTTTACTCCTTCGATGTCATCTCTGCCTGCTTCGTTTGCAGTGTCCGGTAATTCTCGCCGAGATAGCGCAGATAGATGCGATCCAGTACCCCTTCATCCAGCATCTGTTGCAGCGCCTTGTTGTAGGCAGGCAACAGGTCTGCTTTCTGCTTGCCAAAACAGAGGTAGAGCGGTGTCGAGTCGATAAAGGGGGTGAGGGGGCGGATCTTGACGTCCTGCTCCCTGGAGAGGATGGGGGCCGAGAAGTAGTCGAGGATGATGAGGTCAACCCGGCTCTTCTCAAGCAACAGCAGCAACTGCTTGTCTGAATGGGCCTTGATGGGGTCCCATCCGGTGAAGTTCCTGATCTTGTCGGTATAGTCATAGCCCCTGACCATCCCTACTTTCAGCCCCTTGGCCATCTCCCACGAGAAGTTCTGTAGCGGACTGTCACTGCGCACATAGGCGGCCAGCGGATAGAAGGCGGTAGCAAGATCAGAGTGGTAGCAGCCGGGGAGGGGGGCATTGTCGAGGATGCCATCAGCCAGTTGGGTACTCACATACTGTTCGCAGCGCCCCCACGGCAGTTCGAGCAGGGTTAGGGTCATTCCGAGGCGTCTGGTTGCTTCCTGATGGATCTCCACCGATATCCCTTCCATCAGTTTGCCCTGTTCGGCGTAGGAGAAGGGGGGCCAGTCTACACCGCATACCTTGAGACTGGTGCTGCTCTGGGCGGCAAGCAACAGGGCTATCAGCAGCTGCATGGGATTCTCCGGGATATGAGGGGGGTTGTGGTACACTCGCTTCACTGAACTTAGAACGCATCCAGAGACCATGCAAATCCTCCTCGAAGACCCCGCCAAGGCCGCGCAGGCAGACGCGCTGGCCAGCCAGCTTGGCCAAATCGACCTTCCCCTGTTTGCTCTGGTGTTTACCCCGGAGCGGCTGGAGTTGCGCAAGCTGGATGAGCCCAAGCTGGGGGCCGTCTATGTGGATTTCGTCGAAGGGGCCGTCGCCCATCGCCGCAAGTTTGGCGGCGGTCGTGGCCAGTCCATCGCCAAGGCAGTGGGGCTCAAGGCCGGCGCCACACCGACCGTAGTGGATGCCACTGCCGGACTGGGGCGTGATGCCTTCGTTCTGGCTTCTCTTGGTTGCAAGGTGACCCTGATCGAACGCAGCCCTGTGGTAGCCGCCCTGCTGCAGGATGGTCTGGCTCGAGCCGCCGAAGACCCGGAGATTGGCCCCTGGGTGCGCGAGCGGATGCAGTTGCTGCACGGCCCGGCGGTGGAGACCTTGCTAGGGCTAACCGAGCGGCCTGACGTCATCTACCTCGACCCCATGTTCCCCCACAAACAGAAGTCGGCGCTGGTGAAAAAAGAGATGCGGGTGTTTCAGTCGCTGGTGGGGCCGGATCTTGACGCCGATGCCCTGCTGCCGGCGGCGCTGAAGATGGCACAAAAGCGGGTAGTGGTGAAGCGACCGGACTATGCTGGCTGGCTCAATGAGCACAAACCCAGCATGGCTATCGAGACCAAGAGCAACCGCTTCGATGTCTATGTGATGGCGGCGCTGGCGGGATAACGCCGCACGCGAGGGGTAAAAGAAGAGGGCCAACCCGATGGGGTTGGCCCTCTTGCCATCTATTGGCCGTCTGACTGGGCTGGTGGAGCGAAGCGGATCAGCTTCTCCTCTCCCTGCCAGCTGAATCTCATGGTCGCCAGATCCGCCAGACTGAGTTGCTCGCCGCTGTGCAGCTGGAGATACTCTACTCCATCGCGGGCCTCTATGGTGCGGATCCGATCCGCCCACTGACGTCCGTCCCGACTGGTCAGCGCGACCGGCAACTGCCAGCTGGCGGCGATCTCCAGCCAGTCGTAGAGATCGCAACTGATGGGTTGGTAGGTGTTCATGTGCGGGTTGCCCTCTTGTCGCCGGTTACTGGAAATTGATGATGGTGGCGGGTGCCACCACCGCCTGGGCTTTCTGCACCTGTTCCAGTTGCAGCGGGTCGCCAGCCAGCGCCGGATCGTCCTCGTGGCCATTGCAGACCAGCGCCAGATCGTAGCTACCGAGATTAACAAATCCCAACTCGTAACCAAAGCCGCCACCGCTTTGCGGCAACACGGGCGCGCTGGCATAGAAGCCGTTGTCGCTGTCCGCCATGTCGGGGTAGTTGTCGTCACTTCTGGGTTGGTAGAAGTAGACGAAAGCCTTGTCGGTCAGCAGGCCGCCACACAAGCCAGCTGCTACCGTGCCCCTGACGATGGTGACCTGGGTGTTATTCACCAGCCGCACCCCTCTGGGCTTGAGCTTGTAGTACTGCTCGTGGCCGGGCAGCACCATGGCCTGGCGCAGGTCGAACTCGGTGGTGAAGGCGCTGAGGCCGTTTGCTGCGATGGTGAAGGCATCCAGCTTGAGCTCGCTGCTTGGCACTTCCAGCGGCTTGATCCCCCCATCATCCCGTTTGACGTAGGAGTAGGGGGTGCCATTCAGAAATTGGTTGCTGACCTCCCGTCCATCCAGTATCCGCAACCTCATCTGGCTGTAGTCACCGGGCATCACGCTCTGACCGGACAGCAGGGGGCGACTGGCGGATCCTTGATAACTCAGCAGGTCGATGTAGGTGAACTGCGGCCGGTCTGCACTGTCGAGCGGTATCGTCTCGCCGCTCGGGGTGCAGCCATCGTCCTGGGCCGAGGTGAGAAAACTGGCGGTGGTCCAGATCTGTTCGTTGCCGGCGACGGGGTGGATGCTGATGTTGGCGACGGCGATGCAGACCTTGCTGACCGCATCCACCGGGGCGTCGGAGAAGGCCAGCGAGAGCTGGGCTGGTTGTGGTTGGCTATTGCTGTCGCCACCACCGCCGCAGGCGGTGAGCAGGGTGGTCAGTCCGATCAGAGTCAAGGATTTCATGGCGTCCATTCCGGTTGGTTATGAAGACACCCCAACTCTAGTCGAACGTTGGTCATGAAGGGGAGGCTGGGCCCAGACGCAAGGGCGGGATCTGCCCGTCAGCCCAATAACATCAAGGTGCAGGCCTGAGTAGCACCAGTGTTGGCTGCGAAAGAGATTGTCGGAACGCCGGGGCACTGATTGGGCGTGGCCCAATCAGGCTTCCAGCAGGCGGGTGGGCCAGCCCATCTTCTGCTGGCGCTCTACCTCGAGGCGCAGCTCGCTGGCGCGCAGGTAGTGCTCGTCCAGCCACCCCTTGGGCAGGGTCAGGGTCAGTGACTCCTCTTCTGCCTGCAGGGTGAAGCTGGGCACTGTGCCCTGGGTACGGCGCATGCAGAGGATCAGCGCGATGCGCAGGATACGGGCCAGCCGGATCGCCTGACGACCGGTGACGGCACCCTGTTTCTCCAGTGGTTCCAGCTTGAATTCGTCCCGCTGGTTGAACAGCAGGGCCGACAACAGCTTCTTTTGCGCAGGGGTAAAGCCCGGCATGTCGATGTTGTCGATGATGTAGGCGGCGTGTTGCGGCGCCTTCTTGTACTCGATACAGAGGCCGATCTCGTGCAGCAGGGCGGCATAACGCAAGATTGGGCGACCGTAGCGTTTGGAGAGTCGCCAGGCCGGTTGCAGCTGGTTGAACGCCTCGACGGCGGTATCGCGCACCCGTTCGGCGTGCTCTTTATCCAGCTGATAGCGGCTGATCAGGCTGTCGGCGGTACGATCCCGGGCATCACAGTCGTGATTGTTGCCCAGCAGACCGTAGATCAGTCCTTCACGCAGGGCGCCACCCGCGAGGGTCATGCTCTCGATATCGAGGGTTTCGAAGATGGCGATCAGGATGGCGAGGCCGGAGGGGAACACGGTCAGCCGCTCGGCCGCCAGTCCTTCAAGCTGCAGCCGGTCGAGCTTGCCGCAGGCGATGGCCTGACCCATCAGCTCCTGCAGTTTCGGCAGGGTGACCCGTTCGCTCTTCCCTTGCGCCAGCATGATCTCTTGCAGCGCCTGCACCGTGCCGGAGGCGCCGACACAGGTGCGCCAGCCGAGGGCGCGGTAATCTTCCGCCACCTTCTCCAGCACCGCCTTGGCGGCAGCAATCGCCTGCTCGAAACGGGCTTCGGAGAGCTCGCCATCACCAAAGTGATTATTGAGCCAGGTGACGCAGCCCATGTGCAAGCTATTGAGCAGTTTTGCTTCGCTATGTTCGCCGATCACCAGTTCGGTACTGGCACCGCCGATGTCGATCACCAGTCGGTTGCCTTCCCCGGCAGAGGTCCAGGAGACCCCTTCATAGATGGTCTTGGCCTCTTCCTCGCCCGAGATGATCTCGATGCTGTGGTTGAGCACCCGTTCCGCTTCGCTGAGGAACTCGTCGACATTGGTGGCAAGCCGCAAGGTTGCGGTGCCCACCACCCGGATATTGTCGGCCGGGATGTCCTGCAACTGTTCGGAGAAGAGACGCAGACAGTCCCAGCCCCGCTCCATGGCGGCACGGCTGAGACGAAATTCCGGATCGAGCCCGGCTGCGAGGCGAACCTTGCGCTTGACTTTGGCCACGGTGCGCAGGGCACCGGCGACCTCGCGCACCACCAGCATATGAAAGCTGTTGGAGCCGAGGTCGATGGCGGCATAGAGAGGCGAGTTGTGCAACGGGCCTGTCCTTAGCTCTTGCGCGGCGGACGACGACGGTTGTTGCTGTTGCCACCGCCCTGACGATCCCGCATGTTGCGGTTCACCGGCTGACGGTTGCGGAACACCCGTTTCGGCGGGGTCACATCATCCAGCAGTGCTTCGCGATCATATTTGCTGACCGGAATGGCATGGTGGATGTACTCCTCGATGGCTGGCAGGTTGAAGGCATAGTCTTCACAGGCCAGGCTGATGGAGTGACCGCTCTTGCCGGCACGACCGGTACGACCGATACGGTGTACATAGTCTTCGGCGTCGTCGGGCAGGTCATAGTTGAAGACGTGGGTCACGTCAGGGATGTGCAGACCACGGGCGGCCACGTCGGTGGCGACCAGAATATCGAGCGCACCCTTGGTGAAATCCTCGAGGATCTTCATCCGCTTCTTCTGCGGCACGTCACCGGTCAGCAGGCCGACGCGGTGGCCGTCATTCTCCAGCCACGCATGCACGTCTTCACAGACATGCTTGGTGTTGGCGAAGACGATCGCTTTCTCCGGCCACTCCTCTTCCATCAGGGAGAGCAGCAGCAACATCTTGTCTTCGTTGGAGGGGTAGAACAGCTCTTCCTTGATCCGCACGCCGGTCATCTGCTCAGGCTCTACCTGCACATGTTCCGGATGGTTCATGTGTTCGTAGGCCAGCTCTTGCACGCGCAGGGAGAGGGTGGCTGAGAACAACATGCTCAGACGCTCGGTCGCGGGCGGCATGCGGCGGAACAGGAAGCGGATGTCCTTGATGAAGCCCAGATCGAACATGCGATCAGCTTCGTCCAGTACCACGACCTGAATGTTGCTCAGATCGATCACCTTGGATTTGAAGTAGTCGATGATGCGGCCGGTGGTGCCGATCAGGATGTCGACGCCCTGCTCCAGCACGGCCAGCTGCTTGTCGTAACCTTCGCCACCGTAGGCGAGGCCGAGTTTCAGGCCGGTAGAAGCGGCGATGTTGTCGGCATCGTTATAGATCTGTACTGCCAGTTCCCGGGTGGGTGCCATGATGATGGCTCTGGGTTGGTTAACCAGACGGGGCTTGGTCAGCGGGTGAGTCAGCAAATAGTTGAATGTCGCGGCCAGGAAGGCAATGGTCTTGCCGGTTCCTGTCTGGGCCTGACCGGCGAGGTCATGACCTTCTACCAGCAGTGGCAGAGACAGTGCCTGGATGGGGGTGCAATAGTGAAATCCCTTTGATTCCAGACCAGCCAGAACTTCGGGTTCGAGGCCCATTTGGGCGAATTTGTCGGTCGTTAAGTGTGTTTTGCTCATGGCGGTAGGTTATCAGGTTAGGCTTGCAATAATAAACAGGATCATTTCAAATAGGGCAACTATTGCCTTTATTGACGAGTCAATAAAGCCTTATTTACTGACTGGAGTTGGAGATGAGTGACAAGATTGTTCAGCTGAGCGATGCCAGCTTCGAGGCAGATGTAATCAAAGCCGATGGCGCCGTTCTGGTCGACTTCTGGGCCGAGTGGTGTGGTCCGTGCAAGATGATTGCCCCGATCCTGGAAGAAGTTGCCCAAGAGTACGAAGGTCGCGTGACCGTAGCCAAACTGAACATCGACCATAACTCTGATACTCCGCCGAAGTACGGCATTCGTGGTATCCCGACCCTCTTGCTGTTCAAGAATGGCGAAGTGGCAGCGACCAAGGTCGGTGCTCTGTCCAAGACTCAGCTGAAAGAGTTCCTGGACGGCAACCTGTAATAATCGAAGAGGAGCGCATTGCAATAATGCGCTCCTTCTGTTTTATCACCTAGACGCTCACCCCGATTGGTGCTAATTTATCGCTCGTTTGCTAACCTTTTTGCCTGACTCTTTGCTCACACATCAGCCTGGCAAATCAAATCCGATCAGCATCAATCCAGCAGACTGTCTCCTCATTTCAATCCTTGCTTACAGACTTTCACCACTATGAATCTGACTGAATTAAAGAACACTCCTGTGTCCGAGCTGGTCAAGCTTGGCGAATCCATGGGGTTGGAAAATCTGGCTCGGGCGCACAAGAAAGATATTATTTTTGCAATCCTCAAGGCGCACGCCAAGGGTGGTGAAGATATCTTTGGCGACGGTGTGCTGGAAATCCTGACCGATGGTTTCGGCTTCCTGCGCAGTGCAGACGGCTCCTATCTGGCGGGCCCTGACGATATCTACGTCTCCCCGAGCCAGATCCGCCGTTTCAACCTGCGTACCGGCGATACCATCTCCGGCAAGATCCGGCCACCGAAAGAGGGCGAACGCTACTTCGCACTGCTCAAGGTCAATGAGGTCAACTACGACCGTCCGGAAAACTCCCGCAACAAGATCCTGTTTGAAAACCTTACCCCCCTGCATGCCAACGAACGTCTGCGCATGGAACGGGGTAATGGCTCTACCGAAGATATCACCGCCCGTGTACTGGACCTGGCTTCCCCCATCGGTAAAGGCCAGCGCGGCCTGATCGTGGCGCCGCCCAAGGCCGGTAAGACCATGCTGCTGCAGAACATCGCCCAGAGCATCGCCTACAACCACCCGGACTGTGAACTGATCGTTCTGCTGATCGACGAGCGTCCGGAAGAAGTGACCGAGATGCAGCGCATGGTGAAGGGCGAAGTGATCGCTTCCACCTTCGACGAGCCTGCTTCCCGTCACGTTCAGGTTGCCGAAATGGTGATCGAGAAGGCCAAGCGTCTGGTCGAGCACAAGAAAGACGTAGTGATCCTGCTGGACTCCATCACCCGTCTGGCCCGTGCCTACAATACCGTTATCCCGTCATCCGGCAAGGTACTGACCGGTGGTGTGGACGCCAACGCCCTGCACCGTCCCAAGCGCTTCTTCGGCGCCGCGCGTAATGTGGAAGAGGGCGGCAGCCTGACCATCATCGCCACCGCGCTGATCGATACCGGCTCCAAGATGGATGAAGTCATCTACGAAGAGTTCAAGGGTACCGGCAACATGGAACTGCACCTCTCGCGCAAGATTGCCGAGAAGCGTGTCTACCCGGCCATCGATATCACCCGCTCCGGCACCCGCAAGGAAGAGCTGCTGACCACTGGTGACGAGCTGCAGAAGATGTGGATCCTGCGCAAGATTGTCCACCCGATGGGCGAGATCGACGGTATCGAGTTCCTCATCGACAAGCTGGCGATGACCAAGACCAACGACGAGTTCTTCGACGCCATGCGGCGCCAGCAGAAGTAAGTCAGGTCAGAAAATGACGAAACCGCGGCCCTGGTCGCGGTTTTTGTTTATCTGTTTTCCGGTTGCCCTAGTAGTATGAGATCCCGATGTCGCATGGATGGAGACGTCATGAAGCCTGTTGTCTGGTTATTGCTGGGATTGCTGAGTGCAATGCCAGTCTGTGCGCAGAGTGCTCCGGCTACGGTGACAGCCGAGACGCTGCAGACTCACCAACGCTATCTGGCGGGCCGTCTGCAGCAAGGACAATTTGCCGCCATCGACTCTCTGCTGGCGACCCTGAGCCGCGAGCAGCGGGAGTTCCTGCTGTTGCAGCTGCTGCGGGATATTCCCGCTACCGCTCCTGCGTCCCCCGCGTTGCAACTCTGGGTCGAGGCACAGGCCGACAAGGCTCCCGAGTGGCTGCAGGAGCAGCAGGTAGACGGTTTTCTGGTGCAGCAACCTGTCTACGATTTTGCCGCGCAGGCCCGTCAGTTGCTGGGCGAATGGCAACTGCACTCATTGGTGCAGCGCTATCGGCAACAGCTTGCCCAGGGCAGCTTCCCGCTAAAGTCCATTTACTACAGCAGTAACCCCGATCTCGCCATGCAGCAGCAAGCCCTGTTACTGGCCCTCGACGCCTTGCCGCAATCGATCTGGATGCGGGAGGCGCAAGCGCTGGCCAGCCGGAATATCTATCTGCCCGACAATCAGCTGTTGCTCCATCTGCTGCTGCGCACAGGTGAACCGGCGCTCTATGGCATGTTGTGGCGGCGGCCGGCAGATCAGGATGCGCTGCGCGCACTCGCCACCATCAACCGCTTCCATCATGGCAATACGGCCAGCTCCCTGCTGATTGCCGCCAGCGGCAATCCCGGTTTGAGAGAGCCGGCCCTGCGCCAGCTGAGCGCCCTCTCTCCTTTGCCGCCACAAGCCCAGAAATACCTGCTGGCCGAGCTCTCCAACCGCCAATACGGGGCGCTGGTGGCCGGTCTATTGATGGAGGTGGATGAACCTCAGTTGCTCTCCGGCCTTGCCAGACGCCTCGGCCAGCGTGCTCTCCCCCCCGCAGCACCGAGTCTGTTGCCCGATTCGGGTACACCCGATGAGCAGCCAGGGTTATAATGCGTGACCTCCTGAACCCGGTTGGGAACTTGCATGAAATACAAGGATTTGCGTGATTTCATCGCGCAGCTGGAACAAAACGGACAACTCAAGCGCATCACCCGCGAGATAGATCCCTATCTGGAGATGACCGAGATCAGCGATCGCACCCTGCGTGCGGGTGGCCCGGCTCTGCTGTTCGAAAATCCCAAAGGCTACACCATGCCGGTGCTGACCAACCTGTTCGGCACCCCGGATCGGGTTGCCATGGGCATGGGGCAGCCCGATGTGGGCGCACTGCGTCAGGTCGGGGTCTGGCTCTCCTATCTCAAGGAGCCCGAGCCGCCCAAGGGATTCAAGGAGCTGATGGAGAAGCTGCCGATCTTCAAGCAGGTGCTCAACATGCCGACCAAGCGCCTCTCTTCCGCCCCCTGCCAGCAGGTGGTGCAGGAGGGCGATGCGGTCGATCTCGACCAGATCCCGATCCAGCACTGCTGGCCCGGCGATGTGGCACCGCTGGTCACCTGGGGCCTCACCATCACCCGCGGCCCCTACAAGAAACGCCAGAACCTCGGCATCTATCGCCAGCAGAAGATCGCCAAAAACAAGCTGATCATGCGCTGGCTGGATCATCGTGGCGGTGCCATCGATTTTCGCGAGTGGCAGGAGGCCCACCCGGGCGAGCGATTCCCGGTGGTGGTGGCACTCGGTGCCGATCCGGCGACCATTCTCGGCGCGGTGACGCCGGTGCCGGATACTCTCTCCGAATATGCCTTTGCCGGTCTGCTGCGCGGCAGCCGTACCGAGGTGATCAAGGCCATCAGCTGCGATCTGGAGGTGCCCGCCAGCGCCGAGATCGTGCTGGAAGGCTATCTGGAGCCGGGGGAGATGGCGCCGGAAGGGCCCTATGGCGACCACACCGGTTACTACAACGAGGTGGACGAGTTCCCGGTCTTTACCATCACCCACATCACCAAGCGGCGCGATGCCATCTATCACAGCACCTACACCGGCCGTCCGCCCGATGAACCGGCGGTACTGGGTCTGGCGCTGAACGAGGTGTTCGTGCCGCTGCTGCAGAAGCAGTTCCCCGAGATTGTGGACTTCTATCTGCCGCCGGAGGGGTGCTCCTACCGGATGGCGGTGGTGACCATCAAGAAGCGTTACCCGGGCCACGCCAAGAGGGTGATGCTGGGAGTCTGGTCATTCCTGCGCCAGTTTATGTACACCAAGTTCGTGGTGGTGTGTGACGATGACGTCAACGCCCGCGACTGGAAGGATGTGATCTGGGCCATCACCACCCGGATGGACCCGGCACGGGACACCACCTTGATCGAGCATACGCCGATCGACTATCTGGACTTCGCCTCGCCGGTCTCCGGCCTCGGCTCCAAAATGGGGCTGGATGCCACCAACAAGTGGTCGGGCGAGACCAATCGGGAGTGGGGTCAGCCCATAGTTCAGGATGAGGCGGTGAAGCAGAAGGTCGATGCCATCTGGGATGAGCTCAATATCCTCGGATGAGGCAAACATGACAGCTTTGCTGCAAAAAGTGATGCGATCCGCACTGATTTGAGTATTCTCGACTGACGGGGCCAGGGCTGCTGGTCGTCACTCCATAGTGAAACAATGAGCGAAGCGGGCCGAGCGAGCCCGCCACAAGGACAAGAATGCAACGTATCAAATGCCGCGTAGAGGAACTGCGCGAATATGTCGACACCATCTGGCATGTGGCTCTGACGCCGCAGCAAGCGATCAGCTTCAAGCCGGGCCAGTATCTGCTGGTGGTGATGAGCGATTCGGACAAGCGCCCCTTCTCCATCGCCAACTCGCCGACCCGCCCGGGCGTGCTGGAGCTGCAAATTGGTGCCACTCCCGAGAACGCCTATGCCGGTCAGGTGCTGGCCTGCATGCGCGAGCAGGGGGAGATCGAGGTCGAATTGCCGGCTGGCAAGGCGTTCCTGCGCGATGAGTCTCCCCGTCCGCTGATCCTGATGGCGGGCGGCACCGGCTTCTCTTACGCCCGCTCCATTCTGGAATATCTGATCGACACAGGCAGCAAGCGCCCGGTGTTCTTCTACTGGGGGGTACGTCAGGCTCACTGGCTCTACGAACTGGAGCAGATGCAGCAGTGGGAGCGTGACTATGCGCCGCTCACCTTTATCCCGGTGGTGCAGGAGCCGGATGCTGACTGGACCGGCAAGAGCGGACTGGTGCACAAGGCGATCATGGATGACTTCGTCAGCCTCCACGACTACGACATCTATGTCGCCGGTCGCTTCGAGATGGCGGGGGCCGCGCGTGAGGAGTTCAAGATCCTCGGCGCCGAGCCGGAGCGCATCTTCGGTGACGCCTACGAATTTATCTGACGGGATCCCCGCTTGGATGACGCAGCCCCCGGTTTTGCCGGGGGCTTTTGTTTTTGGGTTGTCGCAGTACCGGATCGCCCAGAATGGTTGGATTATCGCGGCGTTATCCCATTATTTTTCAATATTTTGACTATGAATGGCTACTAATCAAACGTAGCTGATGGCATCTTTGTGAGGGATTGACAAGATCATCTATAGAGCAAGCACAAGGGGGCGTAGTGTTGAGTGAAGAGGGCAGGGCATCTGCGGAGGATGACAGGGGAGAGACCGGCTCTGTCGAGCGGGTCGCAACGCTGATCCCGTCCCCTCATGGCGGTGAAATGGCCCGTTTGCAGGCAGAGATCGCCGCTTTGAAGCATGAAAACGGCCTGTTGCAGGAGAAGCTCAATGCCGCCCTCGATGGCACCGGCATCTGTCTCTGGCAGGGCACCATTCCCACCGGCGAGCTGCGGGTCTTCAATCTGCAGAACTTTCAGGCCGGTGACATGGCCCCTCATTTCGATCAGTGGAGCGCCAAGCTCCATCCCGACGATCGCGCCCATGCCATGGGCAGCTACTTTGCCCACCTTGAGGGTAAAACCCCCTTCTATGAAGCCGAATACCGCACAATCAATCCGCAAGGCGAGGTCACCTGGCTGTGGGATCGTGGTCGCGTCGTGGAGTGGGATGATGAGGGCAGGCCATTGCGGATCATGGGCTCCCATATCGATATCACCCAGCGCAAGGCTTATGAGCAGCGGCTGGCAGAGCGTGCCAACTGCGATGCGCTCACCGGCCTGCTCAACCGGCAGGGATTTGGCAAGGCGTTCGCTCTACAGCCGCCACAAGGGACGGGGGCACTGCTCTTTATCGATCTGGATGACTTCAAGGGGATCAATGACCAGTTGGGCCACGCTTGTGGTGATCAGGTACTGCAGCAGATGGCGGAGTGGTTGCGTCTCATTATGCCGGGTTCTGCCCTGTGCGGCCGTTACGGCGGTGACGAGTTTGTGGTTTATCTGCATCGTGATGTATCAAACCATGCTCTGGCTCATCTGGCCGATGCCCTGATCTGCCGGATGCATGGTTACGTGCCCAAACCCGGTTGCCCGCAGCGGGTGGGGCTGAGTATCGGCATCGCCCTGTGGGAGGAGCAACCATTGAGCTTCCGACAGGCATTGGAGGTGGCCGACCGGGCCATGTACGAGGCCAAGGCGCGCGGCAAGCGGGCCTGGTATCTGCTTCAGGTGTGATGCTTTTTACAGGTTCAATACAAAGCAAAAACCCCAGCTGAGCTGGGGTTTTCGTTATTCGCCTTTGGCGCCGAGCTGCTGCTCGAGCTGAGCCAGCTTGCTTTCGAGGGCGGCCAGTTTTTCCCGGGTACGCAGCAGCACCTTGGTCTGCACGTCGAACTCTTCACGGCTGACCAGATCCAGCTTGCCCAGCTGCGCTTGCAGTACCTGACGCATCTTCTTCTCGGCCTCTTCACCCATGCTGCGAATGCCGGGTGGCAGGGAGTTGTGCACCTGCTTGGCGATCTCTTCCAGTTTCTTCGGGTCGATCATGATGTCCTCCTTAAGCGTTGGCGGACATTCTACCGACAATTCCCTCACTTTGCCGAGATCGCGGCGGCTTTTTAGTCGTGATGGTGCCCGCTGGCTGGTCGGGTCTGGTTAATCACTCACTGTTGTTACCCTTGCGCCCCTTTGTTGACGTAAAACCTTGATTCTCTCCACAAACCTGAGCAGAAGATGACCAACATGAGTCTCGTTGGTTGTTGGTTTTATGTTAACGTATTGCAGTCGCGGTCGTGATGGCCTCGTTGGCTGGTGATGGATAACAACCCTATAAAAAGAGAATAAAAAATGAAGAAGAAGCTAATTTATGCAGCTGTTGTCAGCGCTCTGCTGAGCGGATGTGGTGGAGATGACAACAAGGGAGATACTACCAGCTCCCTGGACTATGCCCTGAGTGGAGCCAATGGACTTCGCCCGAGTGTGCTGGCCCCCCGCGCCAGCGATGGTACCCTGAAGTTTTCGACAGAAACTGCTGATCTGTCGAACCCGGTATCTGCCCTCTCCACCCTTGATGGCTGGTCAACCACCCAACCCGTCCAGCTGGTACCGGCGACCGTGACCGGTGTCTCTGTGCCGGCCCCGGCGGCCAGCGAGTATGTTTCTGCCATTGCGCCCCTCTACCTGCTCGAGCTCACGCTGGATCCGGTCACTCTGCAACCCAACGGAGTCAAGGGCGGCAAGCCACTGGTTTATGGGGCCGACTTTGTGGTCACTGGCGGGGACGGCAAGCTTAATCTGGTTCCGCTCAAGCCGCTCAATCCCTCTTCCTACTACATGATCGTGGCGACCGACTCCCTCAAGGACAGTCGTGGTACGCCGCTCAAGGCCGGTGGTGATTACAGCAACTTCAAATCGACGGCTGGTGCAACCGCGCAGGAGCAGAGCATCAGCAGCCTGATTGCGCTGCAGGAAGCGTTGTTCAAGGCCGCTACCGGGATTACTGGCGATCGGGTGATCTTCTCCGACTGGTTTGCCACCCAATCTGGCGCCGATGTGCTGCTGGCTGTCAAGGGAGCTGCGGCCACCGTGTTGCAGAGCCCGACCCTGGATGCCGCATCGTTGTGGAAGCAGGACGCCAAAGGCAACACCAACCTGCCGGGGACCTATACGATTGATGCGCTCAATGGCGGGGTACCCTTCCTGACCCAGCTGGCGAACGAGCCATTCTTGCCTCAAGATGATCGGGATGCGATTGCTGCCGCTGTCGCTGCCAATGCCACATTGAACGGCATCGCGGCGGTGACCAAGGTGTATACCGGTGCCGTCAAGCTCCCTTACTTCCTCTCTACTCCAGCGATAGCTGGCTCATGGGACAAGGCCAAGACCCAATCCTGGCATGGCGCCATTCCCAGCCTCTATGCCATCGCCAACGCGCTGAAAGCGGGTGATAGCGAAGTGATCGGTGGGCTGGTAGGCGCCGGAGTGAATCCGGATCTGCTGGGTGAGCTGATTGCCGATCCGAGCCGTCAGGCCGATCTGCTGAGGGAGGCGAGCAAGCTGATCGGGGTGACCCTCACCTCGGGTGGCAAGCCGCTGGATGCTGAGCGCAATATCGGTCGTTTCAACCCGCTGCCGACCCTGACCGAAGTACAATCTGTACCGCTGCGGATCTTTGCCCCCACCACTGACCTCAGCACTGTCACCGATGTGATCATCTATCAGCACGGGGTCACCTCCATCAAGGAAAACGCCTATGCGCTGGCGCTGAGCCAGATAGGTGCCGGGTTAGACCCATCAGTGAACAAGGTGGTTGCTGTGGTGGTGATCGATCACCCGCTGCACGGTGAGCGTGGCTATGCCCTGAGTGGCAGCATGGATACCGTCACCACCTCCGAGAACCCGACTCCCTATCTGAATTTGGGTTATCTGACGGTGGCGCGGGACAACCTGAAACAGAGCGTGGCCGATCTGCTTGGCCTTCGCCTGGCTGTCGGTCTGGCCAATGCCAAGGGGCTGGGTGGCCAATTGGGTGGTGCTGGTCTGAAGGTGCATTTCCTCGGTCACTCACTCGGTGCCATTACCGGGGCCAATCTGCTGGCTGTTGCCAACCAGACCACCGGCAGTGCTCAGGCTGATGCCCTGTTCAAGTTCGATACCGGCGGTCTGGCGATGCCGGGTGGCGGCATCGCCCCGCTGCTGCTCCACTCGCCGAGCTTCGGGCCGACCATCAAGATGAGCGTGCTCACCTCGGGCAGTCCTGAGTTGAAGGCCGGGTTTGAGGCTTATGCTCCCGGTTGCCAGACGGGGGTGCCGACCTGTTTCGTGAACGAGTTCCTGCCCAGTCTGGATGCGGCTACTCAGGCGGGGGCTGCGAGCACCTTGCAGAGCTATACCTTTGCCGCCCAGTCAGTGCTGGACTCTGCGGACCCGATCAATCTGGGCAGTGGCGTCGCCAAGAGCTTCCCGCTGTTCGCCACCGAAATTGTTGGTGATGGGGCGCTCAGCTTACCGGATCAGGTGATCCCCAACAGCATCGCCTCCGCGCCTTTGGGTGGTACCGAGCCGCTGTTCCGGGTACTGGGTTTGCAAGAGCTGAAGGGTTCCGGCGTGCTCCCGGCGGGTCACCATGCTGCGCGCTTCCTGAAAGGGGGCCATAGCTCGCTGCTGGCCCCTGACGAGAACTTTGATCCGACTGGCGCGGTCACCACCGAGAGCCAGACCCAGTTCGCCAGCTTCTTTATGAGTGGCGGTGCGGCGGTCAAGGTGACTGACGACACCCTGCTCAAGCAGTAACTGCGCAGACCATAAGCAAACGCCGCCCTTCGGGGCGGCTTTCTCGTTTCTGAAACTGCTGAATAATCAGGTCGGCTGGTGGTTGCGATCCAGCCAGCCTTGCAGCAGGCCGGCCAGCAGACCGGTCAGGTGGGCGATGTTGGCGGTGCTGGTTCCGAGCATGTCGAAGAAGCCGAGCACCATCCAGAACAGCATAAAGCCCATCAGCGCCGGTGGCAGAGTCAGGCCACAGGCCGGTTGCAGCTTGCTGCGCAGCCAGCAGTAGCCGAGCAGGGCATAGACCACGCCGGAGAGGCCGCCAAACAGCGGGCCGCTGGCGAAGAACTCGGCGATATTGGGCAGGGCGGCGCCCACCAGCAGCAGGATCAGCAGCTTGCCGCTGCCGAGGCGCTGCTCGATCTGACCGCCGAGATACCACCACCACAGCAAGTTGAACACCAGATGGAGCACCGAGAAGTGGATCAGGGCGGGGGTGAAATAACGCCATGCCTGCCAGTCGGTGAACTGGGCCAGCGTCGGGTGGAATGCCAGTTCATCGTAGATGGGCAGGCCGATGGCCTCGATGCCGTAGATGGCGAGACAGGCGATGATAACCACCAGCGTCAGTGGCCCCGCCTGATGGAGGAAATCGGTGATGGGGTCCGTCATCCCCTTGCTGTAGTCGATGCGAGCATCGGCGCGGCCGGATTGCCAGGAGGCTTCCATATAGCGCGGGTGGCCCGGCTCGGCCAGAAAGCGCTTCACCTCCAGCTGGGCCTGAGCGAGGCGTTGCTCGTCCGCCAGCCAGATGGTGACCCCCAGCTCGGACTGGGTCAGCTCGCAGGAGATCCCTAGCGTCGCCAGATAGTCCACCAGCGCCTGCGCCATGCGGGCGTTGTCGAGCACCAGCAGCTGGATCATGCCTCGCCTGCCTCGATGGGAAACTCCCTGCGCCACGCCTCGAAGCCGCCATCCAGACTGTAGACCTCGTCATAACCCTGTTGCAGCAGGTATTGGGCCGCCCCTTGACTGCTGTTGCCGTGATAGCACATCACGATGACCGGGGTATCGAAATCCACTTCATTCATAAAGCGCACCAGGGTGCCATTGGTGAGGTGGAAGGCGCCGACCGCGTGGGCCGCTTCAAAGGATTGCGGGTCGCGAATATCCACCAGACGGGCTTCACCCGCGCTCAGTTTCTGGTGGGCATCATGGGCATTGATATGGGCAAACTGGTCCATCGGGATGTCCTGCGATTAGGTTGATTACGGGCCAGTGTACCGCAAGCTTGGGCGCAAACTAACCCCACAAAAGATAAGGGAGCCAGCGGCTCCCTTGTTGATATGGCATGCGGGTCAGTGGGTTAACCGCCCAGATAGGCCTGCCGCACTGCCGGGTTGGCCAGCAGGGCGGCGCCCGTGTCTTGCAGCACCACGTGGCCGTTCTCCAGCACATAGCCGCGGTCGGCCAGCTTGAGCGCCTGGTTGGCGTTCTGCTCCACCAGAAAGATGGTCATCCCCTTCTGGCGCAACTGCTCTATGGTGTCGAAGATCTGCTGGATGACGATGGGGGCCAGCCCCAGCGAGGGTTCATCCAGCAGCAGCAAACGCGGTTTGCTCATCAGGGCGCGGCCGATGGCCAGCATCTGTTGCTCGCCGCCGGACATGGTGCCTGCCCGCTGTTCCAGCCGTTCGTGCAGGCGCGGAAACAGGGTGAACACCTGATCCAGCAGGCCATGCTGCTCGGCCTTGTCGACGAAGAAGGCGCCCATCAGCAGGTTCTCCTCCACCGTCAGGCGGGCGAAGATACGGCGCCCCTCCGGCACCACGGCGATATCCTTGCGCATGATGCGGGCGGTGGTGAGGGTGCTGATCTGTTCCCCCTCAAACCAGATGGAGCCGCTGCTGGGCTTGGGTTCACCGCAGAGGGTCATCAGCAGGGTGGTTTTGCCAGCGCCGTTGGCGCCGATCAGGGTGACGATTTCCCCCTCTTTCACCTCGACGCTGACATCGTGCAGTGCCTGAATTTTGCCGTAGTGGGTCGATACGTTGCGAAGTTCTAACATCTTTTTGTCCTTACGACTCGCCCAGATAGGCCTTGATCACTGCCGGGTTGTTGCGGATCTCATCCGGCTTGCCGTGGGCCAGCGGGGTGCCCTGGCTGACCACGAAGATGCGGTTGGAGATGCCCATCACCAGCTTCATATCGTGTTCGATCAGCAGCACCGAGACACCGAATTCGTCCCGCAGGCTCATGATGAGCTCGTCCAGTTCGTCGGTCTCCTTCGGGTTGAGGCCGGCAGCCGGTTCATCCAGCATCAGCAGCTCGGGACGGGTCGCCATGCAGCGGGCGATCTCGAGGCGGCGCTGCTGACCGTAGGCCAGATTACCGGCAGCGCGGTTGGCGAGATCCTTGAGGCCCACTTTATCCAGCCAGAAGGCGGCCCGCTCCAGCCCCTCCTGCTCGGCACGGCGGAAGGCCGGGGTCTTGAACAGGCCGGCGATAAAGCTGGTGTTGAGGTGCTGGTGCTGGGCAACAAGCAGGTTCTCCACCGCTGTCATCTCCTTGAACAGCCGCACATGCTGGAAGGTACGCACAATCCCCTTGCGGGCAATGAGGTGGCCGGGCAGCCCCTGGATCTCCTCACCCTTGTAGCGGATGGTGCCGCCGCTCGGGCAGTAGAAACCGGTCAGGCAGTTGAAGATGGTGGTCTTGCCCGCGCCGTTGGGGCCGATGATGGAGATCACCTCGCCCTTGTCGATATCCAGTTTTACCCCGTTGACGGCCAGCAGGCCCCCGAAGCGCATCGACAGATCAGAGACTTCCATTAACTTCTGATGAGTACTCATTTCTTCAACTCCAGATGCGGACGGGTCATCGGCAGCAATCCTTGTGGCCGCCAGATCATCATGAACACCATCAAGAGGCCGAACATCAGCATGCGGTACTCGTTGAATTCGCGGGCCAGCTCCGGCAGCACCGTCATCACGATGGCGGCCAGCACAACCCCGATCTGGGAGCCCATGCCCCCCAGCACCACAATCGCCAGCACAATAGCCGATTCGATAAAGACGAAGGATTCCGGGCTGATAAAGCCCTGCCGGGAGGCAAAGAAGCTGCCGGCAAAGCCCGCGAAGGTGGCGCCTATGGTGAAGGCGGTCAACTTGATGATGGTGGGGTTGAGCCCCAGCGATTTGCAGGCGATCTCGTCCTCCCGCAGCGCTTCCCAGGCGCGGCCAAGGGGCATCCGCAGCAGGCGGTTGATGACGAACAGGGTCACCACCACCAGCACCAGCGCCATCAGGTAGAGAAAGATCACCTTGTGGTTGGCGTTGTAGGTAATGCCGAAGAAGTTGTGGAAGGTATCAAAGCCCCCATCCTTGACGGTGCGGTTGAACTCCAGCCCCCCCAGCGTCGGTTTGGGGATGCCGGATATGCCGTTCGGGCCGCCGGTCAGGGTGGTCATGTTGTTGAGCAGGATGCGGATGATCTCGCCAAAACCCAGGGTGACGATGGCCAGATAGTCCCCCCGCAGCCGCAGCACCGGGAAACCGAGCAGGAAGCCGAAGGTAGCGGCCATCAGCCCGGCGATGGGCAGGCACTCCCAGAAGCTCAGTCCGAAGTAGGTGTTGAGCAGGGCATAGCTGTAGGCACCGACCGCGTAGAAGCCGACATAGCCGAGATCGAGCAGACCGGCGAGGCCGACCACCACGTTCAGCCCCAGCCCCAGCATGATGTAAATCAGGGTGAGGGTGGCGAGATCGATGGCGCCGCGAGAAGCCATAAAGGGCCAGCTCACCGCAAACAGCAGCACCAGCACGGCGGTGAGGTTATAGAGCTTGGGCGCCTCTTCCGGGCTCGGCAGCACCAGCTTGGTGAAGCCGACCGAGAAGCCGCTGATGGAGGCCTGAAACAGCTTGGCAATCTGGCCGCGCAGCATCTGGAACCAGAAAACAATGGTGGCGCCCCCCAGTAGCCAGGCCAGCGACACATCGAGGCGGCTCACTACCTGCAGGCTGGAGCCATCGGTCTCCAGCTTGAAGCCGAGCAGCCAGAAAGAGAGCACCAGCAGCACCAGGCTGGCGATACAGGCGTGGATCAATTGATGTTTCATCACACTTTCTCCACTTCCGGACGACCCAAGATGCCAGTAGGCATAAAGAGCAGCACAAAGATGAGCAGGGCAAACGCCATCACATCTTTGTACTCGGTGCTGAGATAACCGGCGGTGAGCGCTTCAACCACCCCCAGCAGCAGGCCGCCCAGTACGGCGCCCGGAATGCTGCCGATACCGCCCAATACTGCGGCAGTGAAGGCCTTCAGACCGGCCATAAAGCCGAGGTAGGGGTTGATGACGCCGTAATACATGCCGAGCAGCACCCCGGCCACGGCGGCCAGTGCAGCCCCCAGCACGAAGGTGATGGAGATGACTACATGGGTGTCGATGCCCAGCAGGTTGGCCATCTTGATATCTTCCGAACAGGCGCGGCAGGCGCGGCCCATGCGGGAGCGGCCGATGAACTGGGTCAGCGCCAGCATGGTGATGAAAGTCACCACGAAAATGATCAGCTGCATATAGGAGAGGCTGGCCTGAAAACCATCCTCACCCCCCAGGGTCCAGCCACCTGAGATCAGGCTGGGCATGGCGATATCCCGCGAGCCCTGAGCCATGCGCATCATGTTCTGCAAGAAGATCGACATGCCGATGGCGGAGATGAGGGGGATCAGCCGGTTGCCACCGCGCAGTGGCCGGTAGGCGACTCGCTCGATGCTCCAGCCATAGGTGCCGGTGATGATGATACTGACCAGGAAGGCGCCCCCCAGCAGTAGAAAGGTGCTGTCGATGCCCATCATCATGAGCCCCGCCATCACCATGAAAGCGACATAGGAGCCGATCATGTAAACCTCGCCGTGGGCGAAGTTGATCATGCCGATGATGCCATAGACCATGGTGTAGCCAATGGCGATCAACGCATAGGTGCTGCCTATGGTTAATCCGTTCAGCAGTTGCTGAACGAGATAAAGGAGGTGTTCGGACATACTGCGTTCCCTGTACTTGCCCGCAAAGAGAGGAGGGGGTGAGCGTACTCACCCCCGATCGGCAGATTATTTGACTTGGCTGGAAGTACCGTCAGCGTGCCACTGGAACACACCAAATTCGAAGCCTTTCAGGTCACCGTTAGGTGCCCAGGTCAGGGGGCCCATCACGGTATCGATCGGTGCGGCCTTGATGGCGGCGGCAACGGCGGCCGGGTCATCTTCACCCGCCTTGGCGATACCGGCAGCCAGGCTCTGCACCGCGGCATAGGTGGTCCAGACGAACGGGCCGGAGGAGTCCTGACCCTTGGCCTTGAACGCTGCGACCAGCGGGGCGTTGGCAGGTACCAGATCGTATTTGTTCGGCAGGGTCACCAGCAGGCCTTCGGAAGCCGGGCCGCCGATGGCGGAGATATCCTTGTTACCGACCCCTTCCGGGCCCATGAACTTGGCTTTCAGCCCCTTCTCGCCAGCCTGACGCAGGATCAGGCCCAGCTCAGGGTGATAGCCGCCGTAGTAGACGAAATCGACGTTCTCTTTCTGCAGCTTGGCGATCAGGGCGGAGAAGTCCTTGTCACCGGCGGTGATCCCTTCATAGGCCACCACCTTCACGCCAGCCTTGTCGAGTGCGGCTTTGACGCTGGAGGCGATACCTTCACCGTACTGCTTCTTGTCGTGGATAACGGCCACGCGCTGGGGTTTGACCTGCTCGATGATGTACTTGGCGGCAGTCGGGCCCTGATCGCTATCCAGACCTATGGTGCGCAGGGTCAGCTGGTAACCGCGTTCGGTGATCTTGGGGTTGGTGGAGGCGGGGGTAACCATCAGGATCCCCTCGTCTTCATAGATGTCGGAGGCGGGCAGGGTGTTGTCGGAGCAGAGGTGACCGACCACGAACTTGACGCCATCATTCACCACCTTGTTGGCGATGGCTACCGCCTGCTTGGGATCACAGGCATCGTCATAGATGACGGCTTCGATCTGCTTGCCATTGATGCCGCCAGCCTTGTTGATCTGCTCGACCGCCATCTTGCCGCCGGTGAACTGCATGTCCCCGTACTGGGCAACCGGGCCGGTGAGCGGGCCTGCGATACCTATCTTGATTGTGTCTGCCGCGTGTGCGATGGAGATCGATCCAAACAGAGCCAAAGAAACCGCTGCGCTTACTGTAATTTTGCTCAACTTATGCATTGATTCGTCCCTTAATCAGTGGATTGTTTCATTTACGAGTGCCATTCCGGATCGACATCCCGTGCATCCGGCTATAGGTATGGTTCTATCATTCCTCACGGGGCAATAACAAGCTGTTAAAGATACTAACCAGAGGGGGTGGGGTGGGCTTATTTTGAAATAAATGACCTGTCATTTGTGTTTAATTGGAATTTAGTATCGATTCTTCGCCTTAACATCTTGGTAACCAGAGGTGATTATGATGAAGCACAGAGGATTAGTCTGGTGATATTTTACTCTGATGGTGCTCCCATTTTGACCATTAATCGTTTGCGCAAACAGAAATGAGCGCCTAAATTAGCCGGCATTGACAATTCCGTGGCAGAGCCCGTTAAAACCAAGCCTTTATTCGGGAAATCTGCTAATGTTCCGCCTTTGACAGTCAGGAGACAGAGATGGCCACTATCAAGGATGTCGCCTCGCGCGCAGGCGTATCCATCTCCACCGTCTCACATGTGCTCAACCACACTCGGCGGGTCAGCGAAGACGCGACCCAGAAAGTGATTGAGGCGGTGGCAGAACTCAACTACGCGCCCAACTCGGTAGCGCGCAGTCTTAAGATAAATTCGACCAAGACCATTGGCATGCTGGTCACCACCAGCGTAAACCCCTTCTTCGCGGAAGTGGTGCAAGGGGTTGAAGCGTACTGCTTCGAACAGGGCTACAGCCTGATCCTCTGCAACACCGAAAACCAGCCGCCTCGCCAACAGCATTACCTGAGAATGCTGATGGAAAAACGGGTGGATGGTCTGCTGGTATTGGGGACCGATATCGACACTCCGTTGCGCGACATGCTGCGCATCCACAAGAACGTGCCGCAGGTGGTACTGGATTGGGGGACGGAGTGCGATTTCGCCAACGTCATCAACGACAACGCCCGCATCGGCGCCCGCATGGCCGTACGCCATCTGCTGGAGCTGGGGCACCGCGACATCGTCTGCATCACTGGCCAGCTCTCCAAGCCGACCACCCAGCAGCGGCTGGACGGGGTACGTGATGCGCTGGGCGAGCACGGTCTGACCCTCAAAGATGAACAGGTCTTTGAAGGGGATTACGAGAGCCAGAGCGGCTTCGATGCCATGCAGCGCATTCTGGCCCTGCAGCCTCGTCCGACCGCGGTCTTTGCCTTCGACGATCCCATGGCGATCGGCGCGATTTGCGCTGCCTGGGAAGCGGGAGTCAAGGTGCCGGACGATATCTCCATCATCGGCTACGACGATGTGGAGATGGCGCGCTTCTCCAGCCCGCCGCTGACCACCATCCGTCACCCGAAGGCGGAATTGGGCCAGCTGGCGGTGAAGCATCTGGTCAGCCGGATCCGCAACAAGGAGCTGGAAGTGGAATCGATGACGGTACAGCCGGAGCTGATCGTCCGTCGCTCGGTCAAACCGTTGCGTTAATCCGCACCCGTTGCCAACACGAAAAACCCCCTCTGTCACGAGGGGGTTTTTGTTTATGGGCAAGGTGAGGCAATTCCTGAAGATTGAGACAAGGGAGTTGGGCGATCTGGTGCAGATTGCCCAACTCCCCTACCCATGCAGATCAAAATAATCAACTCAAATGTTAGTTATCCTTGCTGCCGGATCCGGATGTAGGCAGTGGGGGATGCATGAGCGTGATTGAAGCGATAACCATGGTGGCCGGTATGGTTTATCTGGTGTTGTTGGCGTGGCAGGTGCGCACCGGCTGGCCGGGGCGTCTTGCGCTCGGCCTGCTGGGGCTGGTCTGGTTGCTGGCGGCCGACAGCCTGCTCTGGCTCGCACTGGGGACGGTCACCGCCGTGCTTGCCCTCCGGCATCAGAGGCGGCCGCTGCCCGTGTTCGGGGCGATCGACAGTCAGCAGTTGCGGGCAGGCACTCGCCATCTGCTGCTGCTCTGCTGGGGGCTGGTCACAGTGCAATACAGCCTGCATATCTGGCAGTTGGGACAGGGGATGAGCCCCTGGCTGGTGCGCCCGGACGTGGTGGATGCCTTCCTGCCCATCGCCGGTGGCCTCGGGCTGCGGGCCTGGTTCGCGCAGGGGTTGGTGGATCCCCACCATCCGGCGGCCACCGTCACCGTACTGGTACTCTCCCTGTCGGCCCTGCTGCTGGGGCGGGCGTTCTGTGCCTGGTTCTGTCCGCTCGGGCTGGTGGGGGAATGGCTACATGGTCTGCGCCACCGGTTGCTGCCGGGGGAGTGGAGCCCGCCGCGCTGGCTGGATCTTGCCCTGCGCACCCAGAAATTTCTGGTGCTCGGCTTTCTGCTCTTCATCATTCTGCTGGCGGTGCCGGCTGCTGCCCTGCCCGGCTACTTCACCAGCCCCTACCATCAGGCGGCGGATATGAAGATGGGGGCTTTCTTCTTCAACCTGACCCTGATCTCGGGTCTGTGCCTCGGCTGGGTGTTGCTGCTTACCGCGACCTTTCGTCAGGGATTCTGCCGCTACCTTTGCCCCTATGGCGCCTGGCTAGCCCTGCTGGGGCTACTGACGCCGCTGCGCATTCGCCGTGACTCGGCCCGCTGCCTGCGAAGCCAGGGTCATGACTGCGACAAGTGCAGCCGGGCCTGTCCATCGCGCATTGCGGTGCACCAGCTTATCGCAGTTCGCAGCCTGGAGTGCACCGGCTGCCTGAGCTGCGTGGCCGCCTGCCCCAAGCGGGTCGAGGCCCTGCACCTTGGCAGCAAGGTGCATCGGCTTGCACCGAGCCGTTTGCTGGGGCTGCTCTGCCTGTTGCTGCTGGTGCTGCCGTTGCTCGCGTATGGCCTGCTGGAGATCTGGGTCAGCCAGACGCCGCTGGCGATACGGGCTCACCTGATGCAACTGTTGCCACAGCTGACCCATTAACCGGGGAAGGTGACAGTGTGACCATGGCGCAAGGTCACAGGGTATGCACATGGACACCCTTGGGTGTCCGTTTTCTTTATTCGGGCGGGAGTGGGCTGAGGGGGAGGCAGTGCAGACCGACTGGCTTACAGGCTGGCGAAATCCACCTCGGGCAGGTTTTCAAAGCCGGGGCCGGCAAACAGATAGCCCTGCATCAGGCTGACGCCCATCTCCCGCAGGCAGGCCATCTCTTCGCGGGTCTCGATCCCCTCTGCCAGCGGGATGATCTGCAACTCGGCAAACAGCGCCAGAGAGTGGCGCACTATGGCTTGCCGGGTCGGGTCATGGTCGATGCCGCGCAGCAGGTGCATATCGAGCTTGACGATGTTGGGGTGAAAATTGGCCAGCAGGTTGAGGCCCGAGTAACCGGCGCCAAAGTCATCGATCGCCGTCTTGAAGCCGAGCGCCTGATAGTGATCGACGATACCGCGAAGATGCTGGCTATCCTGCACCTGCTCCACCTCGGTCAGCTCGAACATGATCTGCTCGATGGGGAAGAGATGCTCGCGGGCCGCCTGCAGGGTGGTGCGGATGCAGCGCTCCGGGCGGTAGACCGCATTGGGCAGAAAGTTGATGCTCAGCATGCCCCGCATATCGAGCCGGGCGGCCAGCGCGATGGCCTTGATGCGGCACAGCTGATCGAAACGGTAGCGATTGCCATCGTTGACCCGGGCAATCACGCTCTGCGCCGGCTCGTTGTTGATCCCCCGCACCAGCGCCTCGTAGCCGAAGATGGTGCGCTGGCTGCAATCGACGATGGGCTGAAAGGCCATGGTGAAGTCGAAGTCGAGATCTGCTTTTTCCTGACACAGCTGGCAGATGGCGGGGGATGGGGCGGCAGGTATATCCATGACTTTCCTCTTGGGCGTGGCGGCGCTGGGCACTGTCTCAAATGATAACAGCTCATTACCCCCCTGTAGGTTCGATTAGCGAAGCGTAATCGGACGAACGAGACGATTTGATCGTACAGTAGAGGTGGCCAACCGGAGGGGAGAATTCGGCTGGCCGTGATGGCGGGAGAATCCATTTACGCGAACGTCCGATTACGCCTGACGGCTAATCGAACCTACGGGCTAATGATTATATTTATTCTTTGCCGCTGCTTCTTGTTGTCTATTAATGCGCATTTCGAGTTCGTCAGCTAATCCTTTTGGTATCGTATCTGATTTTCTTGGAAAACGTTCTTCTGGTGGGGTTCCTCTTCCAATACATCCGTTTTCAAAGTTTATTTCTGTAATTGCTGAACAGCGGTCAGCATTTTCGCGTAGTAGATAAAATAACTGACCGGCATCAAGAGATATAGCCTGAACGGAAAATCTCCCATCTGACTGGAATAAATGGAAACGAATTTCAGTCCGAGGTGCTGGTTGGTTTTTATTGACGTATGTGAGCATTTCCAAAGAGCTCCGATAAGAGTCATCTTCATCTAAAAGTGGAATTATATCGAAGGTTAATAACTGACTTCCGGGATGTAGTATGGCATCAGAATCATTCCTAAGTCTCACTTTTGTCGCTGCAGCTAAGTATTCACTATCAACCCATGCTTTTATTAGCGATGCAGGGGCATCACCATGATTCATTGCAACTACTCTTAGTGTTGTTCCATCGAATGATGGCATTGTTAATGTTGCCTCAGATGTAGGCTTATGAATTATTTTATAGACAGCAGGAGCTGCAATGCCAATAACAGAAATAAGAGCGGTGAGAAGGGCAAGAGCGGTATTTGAGAATGGGATTAAGCTCCTCCAATCTTGATAAGAATTACATGTTGAGCATATTCGAGCACCCGATGGAATATCGGATTTACATTGTTTGCAATGTGATTCCATTTTAGTAGCATTTTTGGTCACGAGACCCCAATAGTATATTTAATAAAAAGGCGCCTCGCGGCGCCGTTTTTAATATCACTTACTCAACCAAGATCACTGCAGCAGCGAGATATCCGCGACTTGCAGGAACAGGTTGCGCAGGTTGTTCAGCAGTGCCAGACGGTTGGCCTTGAGGGCCTCGTCGTCGGCCATCACCATCACTTCGTTGAAGAAGGTGTCGACCGGCTCGCG